>CALZUQ010000024.1 GCA_945829425.1 uncultured bacterium
CTGCGGTACCAGAACACCGCTACAGGCGGTACCAAATCGCCGATATTATCAATTAGGAGGCATTTAGGACTCATATAAGACAAACAAGGCTCTTTTGCTCGGCTCATGTTAATGACATTAAAACCGCCTTTCGACAGTATGCTTTTGTGGCATGTGTCTATTGATTCGGTATGCCTTTTGCAGAGCTGTCCAGTGTTTCAGGTAATAAAAAAGTGTCTCGTGAAATAAGGAAAAGACAGTGTAAAAACGACAAATGTTACAGACGTACGTCCAAGCATTCTCTGCACGTACGTTCAAAGGGTCTATGGACGTACGGCGTTAGGGTGTCGGGACGTACGTCCTAAGGGAGCTTGGACGTACGTCCATAGAACCTTTGAACGGTGGTGAACAGAAAATGAACGAGACGTGTCTAAACACCTCGTTTTCTGAACGGTTTTTGAACGGTAATGAACGCGAAGATAAAGGACTTACGGAAATTGAACGAAAATAATCGAGAATAATACGTGAATCAAAGAAATTCACAAAAAATTCACGGATAATTCACAGAAATTCGCGTTCAAAAAATTATCCACGGAAGACACAGATGAGACACATAAAAGAAAGCCATGAACTCCGTGTGCTCCGTGGAAAAAATAAAACGACAACTTAAACAACTTGGACAACCTTTATTAATAATAGTTATATGGTAAAGCGAATTAATAGAACAAACCATTACTAATAAGTGTCATAGAGACGCTGTGTCCAATATGACACTTCTCTAAATATTCATAATGTCTTCTTCGCTCAATCCTGTAGCCTTTTTAATGTCAGCGACACTTAATCCCATGGCTTTCAAACTGCGAGCTATAGATAATGCTTTTGCCAGTTCTCCTTCTGCACGACCTTCTGCACGACCTTCTGCACGACCCTGCTCAAGACCTTCTAACTTTGCAGTATCAAGCACGTCGTTCTGCACCATGATGTCATCCATGTGGGCATCGTAGGCACGGCGGTCGGCATCGCTCATAGTCATGTATAGAAGCTTCTTGCGAGCCTCCTGTAAGCCAGGGGTGGAGGTGTCGTCCTTTATGTGGTTGTTCTTCAGGTAGTCTAACCACTCCTCTATCGGGGTCGTGGCAACCTTGTTGAATTCGTTCACGCGGATGATGAAGTATTCAGGGAATACGTTCTCAGGAGCCGTCATTCTTATTTCGTCAGCCTCCTTGGTGTTCACCACAAGATTGTCACCGGTATGGACACCTGTGAATACCATCTTGCCGTGGTAAAGGTAGTCGCTGCCCTTGCCAAGGTCGAAATACAGAATATTTAAGCAATAAACTCTACTCACGCCTTTGTAGTTGTTGACAAAACACTTTCTTTCTGCAAATAACCCATTCAATCCCGTTACCATTCTTCTGCGATAGTATATCTCTCTTGTAACTCTTATTTCACAAACAACATGCTCATTGCAGGTATTTGAAGCTTTAAAAGTAATACGATATGCACCTATAGAGCTGTCTTCCTGGTTCCCCTCGCTCTCCAGCAGTTCGGTAATGACAATCTTCTCGCCGAGAAGCACCGTTACCAGTCCTTCCAGCACAGCGAAATTTGCCTTGTCGCGCAACATTCGCTTCACAGCCCAGTCAAATCGTATGTACTTGTTTTCTACCTGCATAAGATTCATGTCTTTTGTTTCCTTTTGCAAAAGTAGGAAATAAAAATGAGAAATGCAAGGAATTGGGAAATTTCTTTTTAGGTGGGTTCTATTAATTCGCTTTGTCAGATTTTGGGATTATTTTCGAGGATAAATTGTAAGTTGAAGAGGAAGCGTAGCGGGCTACGTGACCGATGAGACTTACGATTTAGACCGAAAAGAAACCAAAAGATGACAAAACGTCACCCTATTATTACAAACTTTTGGACGGTGGGAATTATTAGAACACACCTGTATCCATATAAAACATTTCACACTTTTAGGCGCAGCAGGCATATTGGCTTGGTATCATTAAAAATGCTCTAAACATACATTGCCATTTATCTAAACATACATTGCCATTTATCTTTAGATACTTTGGCATTTATGTTGACATACTTTTTTGTGTTTCAACAACAAAAAAAAGCGTGCTTGCAAAGAAAAAGCAAACTGCACGATATGCAAAGAAACGCCTCAAGCTTATTTATAGAACACACCTTAATAGAATACGCATAAAATAAAAGCCAACAATCGGAAATTGCTGGCTTATTATAAAGAAGAATAATTTTAGTCCTTAGAAACGGTGCGCTTCTCCTGAATGCGTGCCTTCTTACCTGTTAGGGCACGGAGGTAATACAACTTAGCGCGACGTACTTTACCACGCTTGTTAACCTCTATAGAGTCGATGTTCGGAGACTCAATTGGGAAGATACGCTCAACACCAACTGTTCCAGACATCTTACGAACAGTGAAACGCTTCTTGTCACCGTGACCGTTGATTTTTATTACGACACCACGGTAGAGCTGTATACGCTCTTTAGAACCCTCGATAATTTTGTAAGCGACAGTGATTGTATCACCTGACTTGAACTCAGGGAATTTCTTGCCGGTTGCAAATGCTTCTTCAGCAACTTTAATTAAATCCATTTTGATTTCTATTAAATATTGTTTATCGGACAAACTCAACATAGCTAAGCACATGTACGTTCCTGCCATAGGTTGAGCCGAAAAGCTAAAATTGTTAGAATGATAAGCATAAGGTTGGAACCATACTGACTACCACTCTTTATGAGTTAATTATTGCTTCTGTATTATACTCTTTTCATTAGTCAGTGACCCAGTATAGACAACACTTTGAAAGTGATTAACACTTAGACATTATGCTGACGCCATTGTGAGCTAACAACAGAAGCAGAAGTTAGAATGAGATTAAGCCTCCTTATCCTCTTCTGCTGGTGTCTCTGCTACAGCTTCTGTTGCAGGAGCCTCTGCAGCCTCAGAAGATGAAGACTTTCTGCTACGACGTGTCTTCTTGACAGCCTTAGGAGCTTTAGCCATGTTCTCATCAAAGTCAACGAGTTCGATGAAAGCTATAGGAGCAGCATCACCCTGACGTGTACCAAGCTTGATGATACGTGTGTAACCTCCAGGACGGTCAGCAACCTTAGGTGCGATGACTTTGAAGAGTTCTGTCACAGCGTATTTGTTCTGAAGGTAGCTGAATACGACACGACGAGAGTTCGTTGTATCTTCCTTAGAACGGGTGATGAGAGGCTCAGCGTATTTCTTGAGCTCTTTTGCCTTTGCAAGAGTCGTAGTGATTCTTTTGTGCATGATCAAAGACACTGCCATGTTTGCAAGCATTGCCTTACGATGAGATGCAGTACGACCCAGATGGTTAAATTTCTTATTGTGTCTCATTTGTTTTTACTTGTTAATATTAACCAGAAAGATTATTAGTCCTGGTTAAGTTTATATTTTGAAATATCAGTTCCAAACGAAAGATTCAGACTCTCGAGCAAATCATCAAGCTCTGAAAGCGATTTCTTGCCGAAGTTACGGAACTTAAGGAGATCGGTCTTGTTGTACTGAACAAGGTCGCCAAGCGTTTCAACATCAGCAGCCTTGAGACAGTTGAGAGCACGAACAGAAAGGTTCATGTCTACAAGACGTGTCTTCAAAAGCTGGCGCATGTGTAGAACTTCCTCATCAAACTCCTCGTTACCCTCAAGGTCAGGGTTCTCGAGGGTGATCTTCTCGTCGGAGAAGAGCATGAAATGATGAATAAGAATCTTTGCTGCTTCCTTAAGAGCATCCTTCGGTGTTATGGAACCGTCCGTAGATACTTCTATCACGAGCTTGTCGTAGTCAGTCTTCTGCTCTACACGATACGGCTCAACAGAATAACGTACGTTACGGATAGGGGTGTAGATTGAATCGATTGGTAGTACGTTGACGTCAGTACAGAATTCCCTGTTCTCATCAGCCGGAACATATCCACGTCCCTTATTGATAGAGATTTCAATCTGCATTGATGCTTTTGTGTCTAAATGACAAATCACCAAATCGGGATTTAACACTTCAAATCCAGTCAGATACTTGTCAATATCACCTGCCTTGAACTCAGTAGTATTCTCAACAGTGATGCTGACCTTCTCATTCTCGAATTCATCTACTACTTGTCTGAATCTCACTTGTTTGAGATTGAGTATAATGTTGGTGACATCCTCTTTGACACCCGGAACAGAAGAGAACTCATGTTCCACACCATCAATCTTGATAGTGTTGATAGCAAAGCCATCAAGCGATGAAAGAAGAATGCGGCGCAAGGCGTTACCTACGGTAACACCGAAGCCCGGCTCGAGAGGTCGGAACTCAAACTTTCCAACCTTGTCGTTAGCCTCCAGCATTACGACTTTGTCAGGTTTTTGAAATGCTAATATCGCCATTAATTTAATGATTATTTAGAGTACAACTCAACGATTAACTGCTCCTTGATATTCTCAGGTATATCTGCACGCTCTGGCTTGTGGAGGAACTTGCCGGACTTTGTCTGTGCGTCCCATTCGATCCATGGGAACTGGCTGTGGTTTCTTCCAGCGAGAGAAGCCTCAATAACCTCAAGAGACTTTGACTTCTCACGTACTCCTATAACCTGTCCAGGTTTTACAGAGTATGACGGAATGTTTACTACTGAACCATCAACGACAATGTGTCTGTGACCAACGAGCTGACGAGCTGCGCGACGAGTAGGAGCAATGCCAAGACGGTACACTACGTTGTCGAGACGGCTTTCGAGGAGCTGAAGAAGCACCTCACCTGTAATACCGTTTGCCTTGGCAGCCTTCTCAAAGAGATTACGGAACTGGCGCTCTAAAACGCCGTATGTATACTTAGCCTTTTGCTTCTCTGCCAACATGACACCATACTCAGACATCTTGCGACGACGGTTAGCGCCATGCTGTCCAGGAGCGAAGTTTCTCTTGGACAAAACTTTTTCTGAACCGAGGATGGCTTCGCCAAAACGACGGTCAATTCTTGATTTCGGACCTGTATATCTAGCCATTTGCTATAAAAAAAATAATTAAGATTAAGTGTTATTGTTTTTCTCTTTGAGAGAGTATTATACACGACGACGCTTAGGAGGACGGCATCCGTTGTGTGGAAGTGGTGTTACGTCAACAATCTCAGTAACGCTGATACCACAAGAGTGACATGCACGGATTGCAGACTCACGTCCGTTACCCGGTCCTTTTACGAAAGCTTTTACCTTGCGAAGACCAAGATCGTAAGCTACCTTAGCGCAATCCTCAGCAGCCATCTGAGCAGCATACGGAGTATTCTTCTTGGAACCACGGAAACCCATCTTACCTGCTGAAGACCAAGAAATCACCTGGCCTTCTGAGTTAGCAAGTGAAACGATGATATTGTTGAAAGAGCTATGTACGTGAAGCTGACCTACAGCGTCAATGCGCACATTTCTTTTCTTTGCTGTTGTTTTCTTTGCCATGACTTATATTACTTTATGAAAAGTTCTTGTAATTCAAAATCTCGAATAGAGAAAGAATTAACAAATCATTCTATTTTCTAATTCTTTATTCTTATTCGTCATTCTAATTACTTCGTGGCTTTCTTCTTATTAGCAACAGTCTTTTTCTTACCCTTACGAGTACGAGCATTATTCTTTGTGCTCTGACCGCGAACCGGAAGACCGTTACGATGACGTACACCACGATAGCAACCAATATCCATCAGTCGCTTAATATTCAACTGGATCTCTGAACGGAGATCACCTTCTACCTTGAATTCAGCGCCGATTATTTCACGGATTTTAGCTGCCTGGTCATCGCTCCACTCGTTTACCTTGAGGTCGCGGTTAACACCTGCTTTATCCAATATCTTTGCTGAACTACTTCGACCGATACCATAGATATAGGTCAATGCGATTTCGCCACGCTTGTTCTGGGGCAAATCTACTCCAACAATTCTTATTGCCATTTGTTAAAAAATAATGTGAATTTGTTACATATTAATACTTACCGAAAATTCGGAGTTGCAAAGGTACTGCAATTTTCTGAATTATCGGTAAGAATTAACTTTTAATCCAAATGTTTCAGATTTTTTATATTATCCCTGACGAGTCTTAAACTTAGGGTTCTTCTTGTTTATAAGAAACAGACGACCCTTGCGACGTACTATCTTGCAGTCAGGAGTACGCTTCTTGAGAGATGCTCTTGTCTTCATAATCGTTATAGATTGAGTTTCCTTGAGGTTATTATTATGTGGGTAAATATCTTATTGGATGTTTTTTCTGTCATACGAAAAGAATTGAAAAGTCTAAAGTACGTATTTCTTCATTGACTGTCTATTCGCAGAGAACAACATTCAACATATTATATTTTTGAAACCCACCTTATATCGAGAATATTAACAGTCTATTTCTGTACAGGAATTTAGAACTCGCCTAACCTTCCATGCACTGCGAAGACTATTTATATCTAAATACTATTCTACCTTTTGTAAGGTCGTATGGACTCATCTCAATCTTCACCTTGTCTCCAGGGAGAATCTTGATATAGTGCATACGCATCTTACCAGAGATATGAGCTGTAATAGGACAACCGTTTTCGAGTTCTACACGAAACATTGCGTTAGATAGAGCCTCTACGATTGTACCGTCTTGTTCTATTGCTGACTGTTTTGCCATAATCAGTATTTGTCTCCTTCTTGTTTTTCTATATCGTGAAATGATGATAATATCTCAGACTTTCCGTGACGTATCACAATGGTATGCTCAAAATGTGCCGCAGGCTTTCTGTCAAGAGTTATGATGCTCCATTTATCCGGCATGAGTCCGATTTCCCTTTTACCCATGGTTATCATAGGTTCTATGGCGATGCACATACCTTCACAGAGTTGGACACCCGTCTTCGCCTTTCCATAATTAGGTACAGAAGGTTCTTCGTGCATGTCCTTGCCTATACCATGTCCGGTAAGTTCTCTGACAACTCCATAACCTTGCGCCTCACAGTGAGACTGTACAGTATGGGAGATGTCCCCTACCCTTTTTCCTGCAACTGCGACATCTATAGCTTTATATAATGACTCCTTTGTTGTTCTGAGCAATTTAAGTTTTTCATCGCTTACTTCTCCGACACAAAAAGTGTAGGCGGAGTCACCACAAAAGCCATTAAGCTGCGTGCCACAGTCAATGGAGATAATATCTCCTTCTTTCAAAACCTGTCGTTCGGATGGTATTCCATGAACGACACATTCGTTGACTGAGGTACATATAGAAGCGGGAAAGGGGTTGCCGTAAGGATTAGGAAATCCTTTGAATGTCGGCACAGCACCATGGTCTCTGATAAACTCTTCAGCAATTCTGTCGAGCTGGAGAGTCGTCACTCCCGGTTTGATATATCTGTATAACTCAGCGAGGGCTTTACCAACAAGTTGGTTAGCCTCTCGCATGAGTGATATCTCTTCCTCGGTCTTGAGAAAAACCTTCATTTCTTACGATTAGTATGCAGATACTCCACCGTTGCGTGTACGTCCGCTCTTGAGCAGTCCGTCGTAGTGACGCATCATGAGGTGAGACTCAATCTGCTGAAGTGTATCGAGAACGACACCTACGAGGATGAGGAGTGACGTACCACCGAAGAACTGAGCGAACGCCTGCTGTACATTAAGAAGTCCAGCGAGAGCAGGCATTATGGCTATGAAAGCGATGAAGAACGCACCAGGGAGAGTAAGGCGTGACATTACCGTCTCGATATACTCTGCGGTATCATGTCCAGGCTTGACACCTGGAATGAAACCATTGTTGCGCTTCATATCCTCAGCCATCTGTGTCGGGTTGAGAGTTATTGCTGTATAGAAATATGTAAATGCTACTATAAGAATAACATAAATCACATTGTAAAGAAGGCTTCCGTTGTTCATCAGCTGACGTAATATCGCTGACGATCCATCAGAAGAAAAGCCTGCAATCGTAAGAGGTATGAACATCAACGCCTGAGCGAAGATGATAGGCATAACGTTGGCAGCAAAGAGCTTGAGAGGTATGTACTGACGTGCACCGCCAATCTGCTGTCTTCCGTTAGCCTCAATTCTCTTTGCATACTGCACAGGCACCTTTCGTGTGCCTTGAGTAAGCAGTATGGCAGCACACACGACAGCGTAGAGAATAAGTATCTCTGCGATGAACATCACGATACCGCCACCGGAAATGGCAGTGAAACGAGAAGTCACCTCCTGTATGAATGCCTGTGGCAAACGTGCTATGATACCAAGCATGATTATGATGGAAACACCATTACCTATGCCTTTGTCAGTGATACGCTCGCCGAGCCAGAGAATGAACATACTTCCTGCCGCAAGTATTATCGTAGCCGGTATCATGAATACCTGCCATGAGATACCAGAAGCCAAAGCACCTTCTGCCTGCATCTTCAAGTTGAAAAGATATGACGGAGCCTGAAGGAGCAGTATAAACACGGTAAGAATACGTGTGTACCATGCTATCTTCTTACGTCCGCTTTCTCCTTCACGTTGCATTTTCTGGAAATAAGGAACTGCAACGGCAAGAAGCTGCATTACGATTGAAGCTGAGATATATGGCATAATACCAAGCGCGAAAATCGACGCGTTGGAGAATGCACCACCGGAGAACATGTCAAGAAGAGACATAAGTCCACCACTTGTCTGTGACTGAAGTTTTTCGAGCTGTTCAGGATTGATACCCGGCAAGACTACGAAAGAACCGAAACGATATATTGCAGTGAACAGCAGGACGATGAGGAGTCGCTGACGCAAATCCTCAATCTTCCAACAGTTCTTCAGTGTCTCAAAAAATTTTTTCATTTACTTAGATAATTGTTGTGTTACCACCTACTGCCTTGATAGCCTCTTCAGCAGTCTTAGAGAACGCATTAGCCTCTACATCAAGCTTAACGGTAAGGCTTCCGTTGCCAAGTATCTTGACAAGCTCTTTGCCGTTGGTGAGACCAGCTTCGATCAGCTCCTTAATACCAATCTTTGCAATGTTCTTCTTCTCTGCTATAGACTGAAGAGTAGAAAGGTTGATAGCAAGATACTCTTTATGGTTTATGTTCTTGAAGCCGAACTTAGGAACACGACGCTGGAGTGGCATCTGTCCACCTTCGAAACCTATCTTACGTTTGTAGCCTGAACGTGCCTTGGCACCTTTGTGTCCGCGAGTAGATGTACCACCAAGACCAGAACCTGGTCCACGTCCGATACGGCGGCGTGAGTGTGTTGAGCCCTCAGCTGGAGTCAAATTATATAATTTCATAATCTGTGTCTATTTAAAAGATTAATTATTCAACAACGGTTACCAAGTGGTGAACCTTACGAATCATACCACGGATAGCAGGATTGTCCTCACGCTCTACGACCTGAGATATTCTGTGTAGTCCGAGAGCCTGCAGTGTGCGCTTCTGATCAACAGGAGCACCGATTCTACTTTTAGTCTGTTTGATTTTTATTGTTGCCATAATTAGTCCTCCTTATCCCTTAAATACTTTTTCCAAACTGATACCACGCTCCTTAGCTACAGTTCTTGCGTCACGCAATGAGCTGAGTGCGAGTATTGTAGCCTTTACGAGGTTGTGTGGGTTACTGCTTCCCTTTGACTTAGCGAGGACGTCAGTAACTCCGGCACTCTCAAGTACAGGACGCATAGCACCACCGGCTACGAGTCCGGTACCCTCAGCGGCAGGCTTGAGGAACACTTTAGCACCTCCGAAGCTTACTTCAATCTCATGAGGTATAGTGCCATTGAGCACCGGAACCTTCACGAGGTTCTTCTTAGCAGCCTCAGTACCTTTGGCGATAGCAGCTGTTACTTCACCGGCTTTTCCAAGTCCGCAACCTATTGTACCTTTGCCATCACCTACAACAACGATGGCAGCGAATGTGAAGGTTCTACCACCTTTTGTTACCTTGGTAACACGATTAATAGCAACGAGCTTGTCCTTAAGCTCTGTTTCGCTATTTGCTTTTACTTTATCAATTGCCATAATTGTTTATTAGAAATTAAGTCCACCATTACGAGCTGCGTCAGCAAGCTCCTTAACACGTCCGTGGTAAAGATATCCGTTACGGTCGAAGACAACAGATTTCACACCTGCAGCCTGAGCCTTTTCAGCTATCAAGGCTCCAACCTTAGCAGCCTGCTCTTTCTTTGGCATAGCCTCGAGCCCGAGTGAAGAAGCCGCTGCAACTGTTGTACCTGTAATGTCATTGATGACCTGAGCGTAAATCTGCTTGTTGCTGCGGAAGACGCTGAGACGAGGACGCTCTGCTGTTCCGTTTACGCTCTTACGAATTCTGAACTTTATCTTGATTCGTCTTTCTATTTTCTTGTTAGTCATAATCGTTAAAAGTTTAAAGATTACTTAGCCGATGCGCTCTTACCAGACTTACGGCGAATAACCTCACCCTTGAAGAGGATACCCTTTCCTTTATATGGTTCTGGCTTACGGAATGAACGTATCTTAGCGCAGATAAGTCCGAGAAGAGCCTTATCGCAGCATTCAAGTATTACAACTGGGTTCTGGTTACGCTCAGACTTTGTCTCAACCTTCACTTCCTTAGGAAGCTGTATGAAGATTGGGTGTGTATAACCGAGTGAGAACTCAAGGATGTTACCCTGGTTTGAAACACGATAACCTACACCTACGAGTTCGAGCACCTTCTGGTATCCTTCGCTGACACCAACAACCATATTGTTTATGAGTGAGCGGTAGAGACCGTGGAAAGCATTGCGCTGCTTGTAGTTTACCGGGCTGTTTTCATCAACTTCCAGTATAACATGATTATCTTCAATCTTAACGATAATAGAAGAGTCAACTTTCTGTGACAACTCTCCCTTAGGGCCTTTTACGCTTACGACACCGTTATTAAGATTAACAGTCACGCCTGCAGGGATTACTATTGGCAATTTACCTATTCTTGACATTTCTGTACCTCCTAATTAATAAACATAGCAAAGAACCTCACCGCCTATCTTGAGTTCGGCAGCCTCTTTGTCTGTCATAACGCCCTTTGATGTAGACAGGATTGCAATACCCAGTCCGTTAATTACTCTCGGCATGTCCTTGTATCCGGTGTACTTACGGAGACCTGGAGAAGAAACACGCTTAAGGCACTTAATTGCATTAGCCTTAGTGGTAGGGTCATACTTGAGGGCTACCTTAATAGAGCCCTGAGGTCCGTCTTCTACGAATTTGTAGTTAAGGATGTAACCCTTTTCGAAGAGAATCTTTGTGATCTCTTTCTTCAGATTTGACGCTGGCACCTCAACAACACGATGGTGAGCCATGATTGCGTTTCTGAGTCGTGTCAGAAAATCTGCTATTGGATCTGTCATGTAGTAAAAATGTTTAATTAATCGGGACTACCCCGACAATATTAAATGATTAAAAATATTTCACAGCCACACGTGGCCATATAGATACTTTTTTTGTAAGTTGCTTGCAGGCTTAAGAGTGAGCGTCCTGCAAGCAACTTTTGGTATACGATTACCAGCTGGCTTTCATAACACCAGGGATGAGACCTGCTGAAGCCATCTCGCGGAACTGTATACGTGAGATGCCGAACTGACGGATATATCCCTTCGGACGTCCGGTTATCTTGCAGCGGTTGTGCAGGCGAATAGGGTTTGCATTCCTTGGAATGCTCTGAAGTTTGCGGGCAGCCTCGTAAGCCTCAGCGGGATCGTCAGTAGTAGCGATGACCTTCTTGAGTGCAGCACGCTTTTCAGCGTAACGAGCCACAAGCTTAGCACGCTTTACCTCACGTGCTTTCATTGATTCTTTTGCCATATTCTGTTAATCGTTTTTAGCGTTCTTGAATGGAAGACCGAAAGCCTTGAGGAGAGCAAAGCCTTCCTCGTCAGTCTTGGCAGTAGTTACGAACGTGATGTTCATACCCTGTATGCGGTCAACATTGTCGATATTAATCTCAGGGAAGATTATCTGCTCGTGAATACCGAGAGTGTAGTTTCCGCGTCCGTCGAGCTTCGTCTCAATGCCCTTGAAGTCACGGATACGTGGGAGAGCTACACGTACGAGTTTCTCGAGGAACTCATACATCTGCTCGCGACGCAGGGTTACCATAACGCCGATAGGCATCTTCTTGCGGAGCTTGAAGTTAGCAATATCCTTCTTTGAATATGTTGCCACGGCCTTCTGTCCTGTTATGGCAGAAATTTCGTTTATGGCAACCTCGATAAGCTTCTTGTCTTGGGTAGCGTCACCAAGTCCCTGGTTTACCACAATCTTCTTGAGTACAGGAATCTCCATTGAAGAAGAGTAGTTGAACTGCTTCTGGAGTGCTGGAGCGATAGTCTCAGCGTAAACCTTCTTTAACTGTGCTGTATCCATTACTTGATTTCCTCCCCTGACTTTTTAGCGACACGAACCTTCTTTCCATCTTCGTTTACCTTGATGGCGATGCGAGTAGGCTTACCACTCTTCGGGTCTATGAGGCTGAGATTAGAGATATGTATAGGAGCCTCCTGCTCAACGATGCCACCCTGAGGGTGCTTAGCGCTTGGCTTGGTGCTCTTCTTGACGATATTCACGCCTTCAACGATGGCGCGCTGCTTTTCTACCAATACCTTAAGCACCTTGCCAGTCTTTCCCTTGTCCTCACCGGAGAGGACGATGACTGTATCGTCTTTTCTGATATGTAACTTAGTCATTTCCTATTCGTTTAATAAATTAAAGAACCTCAGGTGCCAAAGAAACGACTTTCATGTTGACTGCGCGGAGCTCACGAGCTACAGGGCCGAATATACGGCTTCCACGTAGTTCGCCAGCATTGTTGAGCAGTACACAAGCGTTATCATCGAAACGGATATAAGACCCATCCGCGCGACGTATTTCTTTCTTTGTGCGTACGATTAAAGCCTTTGATACTGCACCTTTCTTGATATCACTTGACGGTATGACGTTTTTTATAGCTACAACTATGACGTCACCCACGCTAGCGTAACGGCGCTTGGTTCCACCAAGGACACGGATGCAGAGAGCCTCGCGTGCACCGCTGTTATCACATACTGTAAGTCTTGATTCTGCCTGTATCATAATTACTTAGCTTTTTCAATTATTGAAACTAGTCTCCATCGCTTAGTCTTGCTGAGCGGACGGGTTTCCATAACGAGTACAGTATCTCCAACGTGAGCTTCGTTGTTCTCGTCATGTGCGTGGTATTTCTTTGTCTTCTGGACGAACTTACCGTACAGAGGGTGTTTCTCCTTGAACTTGGCAGCGATGACGATAGATTTCTCCATCTTGTCGCTGATAACAACACCCTGTCTTGTCTTTCTGTTATTTCTTGTTTCCATCTGGATAATTGTTATTTATTAAGTTCTCTCTGACGGAGTACAGTTTTCATACGTGCAATATCACGACGAGCGCCCTTAATCTGAGATGGATTCTCGAGAGGGGTAATAGCGTGATTAAGCTTCATCTGCTGAAGAGCGGCCTCAGCGTTCTCGAGTTTCTCGACCAGCTCTGTGGTCTCAAGCTTTGTTATTTCGTTTATCTTCATAATTATGCGTTCTTGTCGTAGTCACGTCTAACAATAAACTTACACTTCACTGGCAGTTTCTGAGCGCCGAGTCGGAGAGCCTCTTTAGCGACGGCGAAAGGAACTCCCTCGACCTCGAAGAGGATTCTTCCCGGTGTTACCGGAGCAACCCATCCTGCCACATCACCCTTACCTTTACCCATACGTACGTCGGCAGGCTTGCGAGTGATTGGTTTGTCAGGGAAGATACGTATCCACACCTGTCCCTCACGATTCATGTAACGGTTGATAGCGACACGTGCAGCCTCGATTTGTCTGCTGTCTATCCATTTTGGCTCAAGTGTCTTTATGCCGAAAGATCCGAACGCGAGCGTTGTACCGCGGTGTGCGTTACCTTTGTTGCCGCGACCGTCTTGCGGTCTTCTATATTTTACTCTTTTTGGCTGTAACATGATAAACTTCTACTTTTAACGGTTATTGTTTCTCTTTCGGTTACCGCCTCTACCATTACGAGGATTGTTAGAACGGTTGTTGCTCTGCTTCTCCTGTGTGAAGTTCACGGTAACGTCTTTCTTTCCGTATACCTCTCCACGGCATATCCAGACCTTTATACCGAGAATGCCCACCTTTGTGAGAGCCTCAGCCTGACAGTAATCGATGTCAGCACGGAATGTGTGGAGTGGAGTACGTCCTTCCTTCAGCATTTCCTTGCGTGCCATTTCTGCTCCGTTAAGACGTCCGCAGATTTGAACCTTTATGCCCTCTGCGCCAGCTCTCATAGCATTTGCGATAGCCATCTTGATAGCGCGCCGATAAGCTATTTTCCCCTCTATTTGGCGAGCGAGGTTTGTTGCTACGATTGTTGCGTCGAGGTCAGGTTTCTTAACCTCATGAATATTGATCTGGATGTCCTTCTGGTAGAGTTTCTTGAGTTCTTCCTTCAGTTTGTCGACATCCTGACCACCCTTACCAATGACGATGCCAGGACGAGCTGTGCAGATTGTTATTGTCACGAGCTTGAGTGTGCGCTCAATAACGATTCGAGAGACGCTTGCCTTTGCGAGACGCTCGTTGAGGTACTTACGGATTTTCAGGTCCTCTACGAGGTTGTCGCCGAAGCTTTTTCCGCCGAACCAATTTGAGTCCCAACCACGTACTATTCCGAGTCGGTTAGCTATTGGATTAACTTTCTGTCCCATACTGTTTATTTGTCATTAGTAGTTTTTGCATCAACGAATAGTGTCACGTGGTTTGAGCGTTTGCGAATGCGGTATCCACGTCCCTGTGGCGCAGGTCTCATGCGCTTCATTGTAACACCCTCATCAACGAAGACCTTAGAGATGTAGAGTTCACCGTCTTCAGCCTTACGATCATTTTTTGTCTCCCAGTTAGCGACAGCCGAACGGAGAAGCTTCTCCACGTCAGCAGCAGCCTGCTTCTTTGAGAATCTCAGCACTCCGAGTGCTCTGTTGACCTCCATTCCTCGTATCATGTCTACGACGTAGCGCATTTTACGTGGTGATGAAGGAACGCCCTTGAGCTTTGCGAAGTACATGTTCTTCTGGGCATCCTTTCTTGCTTGTGCAGCTATATGTTTTCTTGCTCCCATGTTATTTTCTATGGTTTTGAATTGTCATACCTGCTTACTTGCGGTTTCCTGAGTGTCCGCCGAAGCGTCTTGTCGGTGCGAACTCTCCGAGTTTGTGTCCGACCATGTTCTCAGTTACGTAAACAGGGATAAATTTGTTACCGTTATGAACAGCCACAGTATGACCTACGAAATCAGGTGAGATCATCGAGGCTCTAGCCCATGTCTTTACTACGTTTTTCTTTCCGCTCTCGTTCATGGCGAGGATTTTCTTTTCAAGAGAAACGTTGATGTATGGACCTTTTTTTAATGAACGACTCATAATTTACTCAGTTTGCTAATTATTATTTCTTGTTAGCTCTCTCAATTATGTACTTGTTAGAAAGCTTCTTAGGTGCGCGAGTCTTGAGACCCTTAGCGTAGAGACCCTTACGTGAACGTGGGTGTCCACCTGACTGGCGTCCCTCACCACCACCCATTGGGTGGTCAACAGGGTTCATTACTACACCGCGGTTGTGTGGACGTCTGCCGAGCCAGCGTGAGCGTCCTGCCTTGCCTGACTGCTCAAGAGCGTGGTCAGAGTTGCCTACTGAACCTACGGTTGCCTTACAAGCGCTAAGCACCTGGCGTGTCTCGCCAGAAGGAAGCTTGATAACACAGTAGCGACCCTCACGGGAAGTCAACTGAGCAAAGTTACCAGCCGAACGGACGAGCAGGGCACCCTGTCCCGGGCGAAGCTCGATGTTGTGGATTACCGTACCAACAGGAATGTTTGCGAGTGGCAAGGTATTTCCGACCTCAGGAGCAGCGTCAGGTCCTGACATGAGAGTTGCGCCGACCTTAAGTCCGTTGGGAGCAATAATGTAACGTTTTTCACCATCAGCATAGAAGAGAAGTGCTATGCGAGCAGAGCGGTTTGGATCATACTCTATAGTCTTCACAACAGCTGGAACACCATCTTTCTCTCGTTTGAAGTCGATGATACGATACTTCTGCTTGTGACCTCCGCCGATGTAGCGAACCGTCATCTTTCCGGTGTTGTTTCGACCGCCGGTGCTACGCTTACCGTAAACGAGAGACTTCTCTGGCACGGATGCAGTAATATCCTCGAACGTGCCAATAACTTTGTGTCTTTGACCAGGAGTAACTGGTTTTAATTTACGTACTGCCATTTCTTATTTAGATATTGCTATAAAAATCAATCATCTCGCCATCCTTAAGTGTAACGATGGCCTTCTTGAATGCGTTCTTCTGTCCTCTTATGAGTCCAGCGCGTGTATATCTGCTTGAGCGCTTACCTGCATAACGCATTGTGTTCACGTCAACCACTGTAACATTGTACAGTCCTTCTATTTCCTTCTTTATCTGGAACTTGTTTGCCTCAGGACGTACGATGAAACCGTAGCGGTTTGAAAATTTCTCCGTTGTCTTGGTCATCTTCTCAGTGACCATAGGTTTAATGACAAAATTCATGTTTACGTCTCCTTAGCTTTACTTGTTCAAAATATTTTCTATTACAGGAAGGGAATTCTCTGTTATCACGAGAGTGTTTGCCTTGAGTATTCCGTATGCATAGATGTTAGCAGCTGCCTGAACGTTCATGCCCTTTACGTTACGGGCTGACAAATATACGTTTTTATTCTCAGCTGGCAAAACGAAGAGAACTTTATCGCCCTGAACTTTAAGGTTTTTAGCGATGTTTAGCATCTCTTTAGTCTTTGGAGTCTCAAAATTGAAATCCTCAACTACAACGATAGCGTTTTCCTGAGCCTTGTATGTGAGAGCACTCTTACGAGCAAGTATCTTTGTCTTGAGGTTCAGCTTGGTGCGGTAGTCGCGTGGACGTGGACCGAAAGCGCGAGCACCACCTACGAGCACCGGAGAGTTGATGTCACCCCTACGTGCACCGCCGCCGCCCTTCTGGCGTCCGAGTTTGCGGGTAGAACCGGAGTGCTCAGAGCGCTCCTTTGCCTTTGCTGTTCCCTGACGCTGGTTTCCGAGGAACTGCTTAACGTCGAGATATAGAACATGATCGTTTGGCTCAATTCCGAAGATAGATTCGTTTAACGTAACCTTTCTTCCGGTCTCCTGACCTTTAATATTTAATACGTTAACTTCCATTATTTCTGAATTAAGACTGTTGAACCATTATATCCAGCCACAGAGCCCTTGACGATGATGAGGTTCTGCTCTGGAATTACCTTTAATACTTTGAGGTTCTGAGTTGTTACACGCTCATTACCCATGTGTCCGCCCATTCGCATTCCTTTGAACACCTTTGCTGGGTAAGAACATGCGCCGATAGAACCCGGTTTGCGGAGACGGTCGTCCTGACCGTGTGTTGCCTGACCTACACCGCCGAAGCCGTGACGTTTTACGACACCCTGGAAGCCCTTACCTTTCGATGTTCCTACGACGTCAACGAATTTAGCGTCGTTGAAGAGCTCTACAGTGATTGTGTCTCCGAGGTTATACTCCTCGACGAATTTGAACTCGGCCAAGTGCTTCTTAGGTGTTGTTCCAGCCTTTTTGAAGATACCTGCCATAGGCTTGTTGGTACGTGACTCTTTAGCCTCTGCAAAACCGAGCTGAAGGGCGCTGTAGCCATCCTTCTCGACGGTCTTCACCTGAGTAACAACACAAGGACCAGCTTCGATGACAGTGCACGGTACGTTCTTACCGTCGGCACTGAAAACGGATGTCATTCCGATTTTTCTTCCAATTAATCCTGGCATTTCAATTTTAAATTAAAAAAAATATTTGTTTTGAGTTTATTCTATTGAAAAAGTTGTATGTTTTACACCGCCTTACACATACACACACAAAAAGAGAACCGACCTCAGGAGTACCCTAAAGCGTTCTTTTTCAGTGAGTTGATAGCTTCTGCCAGCGCAATCTACACCTTTTAACGCTGCAAAGGTACTACTTTTCTTTCATTCCCACAAATTTTTTCGCTCATTTTTTTACTTTTTTTTCGTGGAGTGCGAAAAACGTCAACCATCTACTCATTTTCATGCATAAGTAGCGTATGTCACAAAACAAAGAGCACACAAGTGAGAATGTCTGCAAGCCATGTGTCAGGAAACCGCTTAACAACATGCACAGACCACAAAAACACACGAATTAAAAGCCACTACATAGTACCTCGCAAATTTCTCACAACTCCCGCCAAAATTCTTCCCGAGTTCCTCCCATGTTCCTCCCATGTTCCTCCCAAGTAAGTCCCAAGTAAGTCTCATTTTTTATCAGACAATAATAGAAGACAAAAGGGAATGTCATAGGAGGTGGTTTCTACGTATTCCCACCTGTATTTTCTTGCACACTAACTTCTGCGATGTAGACTTCAGAAGACAGTGGCAAAGAAAGCCGCTGTCTTGTTTTCCAGGTGCAGCAGTTTTGTCAGAGGAAGGCTTGATGAAGACGGTATTCTCAATTGTGGGAATACCATTTCCAATGCTTTACGATATGCAGAGATATGAAGACGGCTGCAATGTAGCCAAACTTTCCATGCACACCTCCTATGCCGCAATGCCCGTGCGTCAGCCATAACGGAGCGGCTATAAGGCCTGTTACTACTGTAAGCGCGAAAAACACGGCTGTACATTTTGTTCTCTTTGAATGATGTCTCTTAAAACGGTCAAGCCATTGACTTATGCCATTCCAATTCAGCAAAAGGTGCCACACGCCGAATCCCGTCAGAACGGTGGATGAAATGATATGCAGCCATGTGAATACAGCATTGCCTATGCCACGGAATGACGCTCCGTGCAGACACTCCAACATTATACCACTTGCCAACACTATCGGCGAAGCGAACAGCAAACACTTGTTGCAAATCTGTAATTGTCTCTTTTTCATAACATTTTTCTTGAGGGACTCATCTTTTATGTATTGTGCGATCATTGAACCGCGAATACAGTTTTGACCTCATTTGCTATATCTTCCAGTATTACACAAACAGATATGCCGTACCGAGACGTGAAATGGGCAAGGACTTTTTTCCTATTATGACGTACACGTCATACTGCATTCCTGTATTCATTTGGTGTCATTCCTGTTCGCTGCTTGAAGAATCGAACGAAATGTTGCGGATATTCAAAACCAAGACGTTCGGCTATTTGACCTATCGACAGGTTCTCGTCATTCAAATGCTCTTTGGCGGCAGCAACCAGCCGGTCGTTGATGAAGTCCTTTGCCGTGCGACCTGTCTCTTTTTTCACCAACTGGCCGAAGTAGCCTGTTGACAGGCAACATTTGTCGGCAAAATAATTCACCGTTGGCAATCCGTGACTCCGCGCCTTGTCCTTGATGTATGTGCGCAGGAGATTGTCAAACCGCTTCAACAACGAGTGGTTTATCTCCTCTCGGGTGATAAACTGTCGGTCGTAGAAACGCAGACAGTAGTTGAGCAGCAACTCGATGTTCGACACTATCAGTTCGCGGGTGTGAGTGTCAATGGGGCGCTCAAGTTCCATGTCTATCATGTCAAGCACTTGCTTGAACACAACCACTTCCGCTTCTGACAGATGCAGAGCCTCATTACTACTGTATGAGAAGAACTCATAGCGCTGTATGTTCTTGCCAAGGTTTGTGCGATGGAGGAAGTCGGGATGGAAAAGAATACCGACGCACTTGGGGCGTATGCTTTGGTCAGTAACATCCACCGTCACCGTCTGTCCCGGTTCGAAAGATGTCACAGTCTGTTCGTCAAAGTCGTAAGGTGTGCGACCGTATGACAAGTTGCAGCCCTTTGTCTCCTTGAGCCAAATGGCATACACTCCATAGTGTACCTGCGATTTGGCAGACGTACTGTACTGCGTTCTTTCCAAATGAACTACCGTCACCAAGGGGTGAAGGGTCGATATGCCATAATAGTCGTTCACCTGTTGTATAGTATCAAATCTTATCTGTTGCATACCTTTATTTGTTCAGAGATTATAATAACACGCTGCAAAGATACAAACTATTCCTCAACACTCATGTACCACTATTATGGTTTTTAATACCAAAATCGTAGATATTGAATATAAGAGATTATTTGTCGTATATATGAAAAATCCTTGACATCATCTTCCATTTTTCATCAGACGTGGCGTTAGCGTCACAATTCTGGAACTGTGCGACATACTCCTCCCAGTCCTGCTGTCCCGGGAGGGTGGCGAGACGTGCCATGGCTTCATCCCACGAGAAGTCTTCGGGAGCATCGACAATCATGACAATCTTGTTTCCGAGGATATACACCTCCATCTCGAGAATGCCCACCTCTCGCATGCCGGCAAGGATTTCAGGACGGAAATGTTCTTCGTCGTGAGCCTGACAATACCGCCGGATCAGTTCTGCATCATCCTTCAGCTCCATGATTTGGCAGAAGCGTTTCACCCGCGCTCCATGCTCTTTCTGAATATATCCTTCTGTCATAGAGCTTATTCAAAGTTTTCACGTATCTTGGCAGCTATACTCTCAAACTCCTCAGGAGTGAGGGAGAGCTTCTTATTTGAGAAGATCATGTCCTTCTCCGACTGCATCGGCACAAGGTGTATATGTGCGTGAGGCACCTCAAGCCCCAGGACAGCCTGCCCAACCTTTATGCACGGGAAAGCCTTCTTTATAGCTTTTGCCACTCTTTTAGCAAACACCTGAAACTCTGCTATCTCCTCGTCCTCCATATCGAAGATATAGTCCACCTCACGACGGGGTATTACGAGCGTATGCCCCTTCTGCAGCGGGTTTATGTCAAGGAAAGCATAGAACTTCTCGTTTTCCGCACATTTATAACTTGGTATTTCACCATTGGCTATTTTAGAAAATATTGACATAGTATAATGGTTTTTATTATGGTACATCAGGCATACAGCCGTCAGTCACCGGGATTAGACTTATTGTGGGATTCGATATTAATGGTGGGGTCATGTAAACATGTGACGATGCGGTGGTCACGTGTTATGACGTGTTGCGTCCTCCTTATGAACCTATTTTGAAATACTACAATTATGTCCGGGGCTTAGGGATAGCGGCAGGCAGTTGTCAGCCTGCGGCTGAAAGGTTCGGGCAGAGTGGCGTGGCAGCCTTTGTACTGAAACAAAAACGTGGCAGAAGCATGACGTTTCGCCACGCTTTCTGCCACGTTTCCCGTGTTATTCTATTGTTATGCTGTCAATACGCAGACGTATCTTTCCGCGAGGTATGGTAATCTCTGCCTCATCGCCGACCTTCTTGTTCAGAAGTCCCTGGGCAATAGGTGTCTTAATAGAAATCTTGCCCTCTTTGAGGTTTGCCTCCTGTTCGCTTACTATGGTATATGTCATAGTAGTGTTTGTGGCAAGGTTTGTCATGACAACCTTCGACAACAGCTGGACGCAGTCAGAGCTAAGCCTGCTCTTGTCGATAATCTTCGCCTCGGCGATAGTCATCTTCATCTGGTTAATCTTATCTTCGAGATGTGCCTGAGCTTCTTTGGCAGCATCATATTCCGCATTCTCCGAAAGGTCGCCCTTATCACGTGCCTCAGCAATAGCTGCTGACGCTTTCGGACGCTCTATAGACTCCAGACGCTGGAGTTCGGCAACAAGGTTGTTGTAGCCTTCTTGTGACATGTAAGCCATAATTGTAGTATTGCTTTTGTTTTTTATGGAGTTCCGTCATCGCCTCGTTATGATTCGCCCAAAGGCTTATGAGTCACAAGCCAATAGAGAAAACGATACGGTTCTCAAGGTTAATATTTCTACCTTCGGCAGGAACAGTCCTTGCCGTGTTATTGTTCTCAACTCTTTATATCAGAACAGCCGGGAGCATCGTCCGACGAGAAGCAGCTGCGAGGTGACAGTACACTACCCTCTCTCCAGGCATGTGATGTACATATCCCATTAGCGAAAACCAAAAAGCCATTGCAAGTCAGGTTTTTCTTAGGCTACAAAAAGATAAGAATCCCAACACTTGTCAGTGTCAAGACTCCCATCTTATCCTTGCGTCATAATTTCCCGGCATCTCTTCTGATGCCTTATACTTTATGTACCCGGAGCCGGGCTCGAACCGGCACACCTTATCAGTATTGGTGTTTGAGACCAACGCGTCTACCTATTCCGCCATCCGGGCAAAAAATTCGGATGCAAAGGTACAACAAACATTTCATTCAGCAAGGGAAATAAGAAGTAATTAATAATTATTTAACACTTTTCCTCTTTGTCATTAATAAAAAAACTATAACTTTGCAAACTGTATTTACTTATCACTTTTATCTGACACCCTCCAATATTTCCTTACACATATTTATATATATAAGAAGTTATTATGAGAAAAACCATACTGACAATCCTGACACTATTTTCGCTGCCTGTTTTCTCTCTGGCAGACAGCCGAGACAACTACACTCTTTGGTACGACAAGCCGGCAACCTGTTGGGTAGAAGCCCTGCCGCTCGGCAATGGACGTCTCGGCGCCATGGTGTATGGCGGAACACAGAGCGACACAATACAGCTCAATGAAGACACGTTCTGGTCAGGAGCACCTTACAACAACATAAACCGCAAGGCTAAGGACAAGCTGCATGAGATACGACAAGCCATAAACGACAGAGACTATATAAAGGCACAGAACCTCTCGTTAGCAAACATAACCGCCGACCAGAGCGTCACAGGCCACGGCATGGCGTATGAGTCGGTAGGCAACCTGATATTGACATTCCCCGCAGAACATGCCGACGCCACTGACTACCGTCGCGATCTATCACTCGACGACGCCGTGGCACATACTTCATACACAGTAAAAGGGGTGCGCTATACGAGAGAAGCGTTCTCCTCCTTCAACGATAACGTCACGCTTATGCGCCTAACGGCGTCCGAGAAGGGTGTCATGGAGTTTGAACTTTCCTTCTGCGCTCCGCAGAAAGACTATCGCATAGCCTGTGACGTTGCCCGCAGCGACTACGCCCGTGGCGAGATCCGCGTCTTCTCTCACCATGCCCAAACGTTTACAGAGAATATCCCCAACGCCTTGCATTGCGTCACGTTCATACGCGTAATAACACCTGACGGACGTTGTACTAACGTCAAAGACCGAATAACGGTAAAGAACGCTACGGAGGCGTATATCATCATCTCAACCGCCACCAATTTCAAAAAATACGACGACATAACGGGCGATGCAGAGACTGACGCACGAAGGCTCATGAAACTCTTCGTGGCACGCGGCAACATTCAGAACGAATATCCTATAGCCCTTTCACAGCATAAGAAGAAATACCAGAAACAGTTCGGGCGAGTAAAACTGTTCCTCGGACATAACCCAAAGCAAGAGAAAAAAACTACAGACGTAAGAATTGAAGAGTTTCAGGAACATGCCGACCCACACCTCATAGCCACATATTTCCAGTTCGGACGTTACCTCCTCATCTCCTCCTCGCAACCAGGGACACAAGCGGCAAACCTTCAGGGAATATGGAACCCTGACGCTGACCAATATCCCGCTTGGGACTCGAAATACACCACGAATATCAACGTCGAGATGAACTACTGGCCTGCTGAGGTCACCAACCTCGCAGAATGTCATCTGCCGTTCCTCGACCTCATAAAAGATGTCAGCATTACAGGTAAGAGGACAGCCTTTGAGATGTATGGCGCACGTGGCTGGACACTTCATCATAACACGGACATCTGGCGTTCAACAGGTTCTGTAGACTATTTCCCTTGCAGCATATGGCCTACAGCCAATGCTTGGTTCTGTTCACATCTCTGGGAAAGTTTTCTCTTTTCCGGTGACAGGAAATACCTCAGCAGCACGGCATTCCCAATTATGCAGGACGCCTGCCGCTTCTATCTTGACTTCCTGACGAAAGACCCCAATACGGGATATCTCGTGGCATCACCTTCCACATCTCCAGAGAACGACCCAGGGTTTGAGGGGTATTTTGACGAGATGTCACCATGGCAGCAACATCCTTCCGTATTCTCAGGTGTCGCCATGGACAACCAGATGATTTATGACCTTCTGTACAACACAAGCCAGGCGGCACACCTCATAGCCGCTTCTTCGTACGGAGAGAAAGCCAACGGGCTTACAGTCTTTGCTGACAGCCTTGACAAGATACGCCGGCAGCTGCCACCCATGATGGTAGGACGCTACGGTCAGATGCAGGAATGGCTTGAAGACTGGGACAAAGAATATTCTTCACACAGGCACGTCTCACATCTATGGTGCGCATACCCGGGTCGTCAGGTATCACCTTTCCGCAATCCGGAACTGGCATCAGCGGTACGTAAGACGCTCATAGGACGTGGCGATGCCTCCAGCGGGTGGTCTATGGGGTGGAAAGTATGCCTTTGGGCGCGTCTCTTAGACGGCAACCACGCCTACCGTCTTATCCAGAACCAGCTGAACCTCAAGGCAGCCACGGCTACGGTCTCCGACCATGACGGCGGCACATATGCCAATATGTTTGACGCCCACCCGCCGTTTCAGATTGACGGCAACTTCGGGTGTACGGCAGGCATTGCAGAGATGCTCGTGCAGAGTCACGACGGTGCTGTCCACCTGCTCCCCGCCCTCCCTACAGTGTGGAGCGAAGGAAAAGTCAGCGGTCTCCGCACTCGCGGCGGTTTCGAGATAAAGGATATGACATGGAAGAACGGAGCCCTGACGAGCGTAACAATACTGTCAACCATCGGCGGCAACCTCCGTTTGCGTTCCGCTACACCTCTGCGCATGAAAAGCGACGGGCGCCTTGTTAAAGCTAAGGGCGAGAACACCAACCCTCTCATGCAGACATACGAGATACTTAAACCGAAAATAGCCGACAGCAAACGTCTCTTGAAGGTAAAAACCGTAGAGACATCGCTCTACGACATCACGACAAAACCAGGAGAGAAATACACCCTCGTGGCACAATAAAGGCGGATGCCATGCAGGTGTAAAACTAATAAGCAGGTGTGCAAAGATACTAGCACACCTGCTTATTAGTTTTAAAGGTTACCACGCAGAAATCAAATGTTCTTGTCAATATAATATCTCATCAGCTGTTTCACCACAGCGTCAGAATTGTCCGTTCGCGGAGTGATGAGCAAGACTTCGTCATTCTCTACCACGATAAAGTCCTTCAAACCGTTGACTACCGCCATGCGTCCTTTCGGCAGTGATATGACGCATCCCTTGGTGTCTGTAAGAGCCGTCTCCGTATCTAAGACGACATTGTCTGAGCCGCCACACGAGAAGGCATCGTATATGCCATGCCATGTACCTATGTCTGCCCATCCGAAATGGCACTCTTTGACGCAGACGTTCTCCGTACGTTCGAGTATGCCGCTCTCAAGAGAGAGGTTGGGATAAGTGGAGAAGTTCTCCTCCACCCAGTCGTTCTCCTGCTCCCAGGACGCGCCGGGCATAGTGGCATCGAGACCGCGCATGACAGGTGGCAGCAGACGTGAGAAACGCTCGTGGAACGTGCCCACAGCCGATATGAACAATCCGGTATTCCACAGGAACTCTCCACTCTGCATAAAAATCTCTGCAAACTCACGCTCCGGCTTCTCTGTAAACGACCTCACACAATGTATGTCTTCTGCACTGCTGTCGAAACATTCTCCCAGCTGGATGTAGCCATAGCCTGGTTCTGGGCGTGTAGGTCGTATGCCCATGGTCAAGAAGCATTTGTGGTCCTTAGCGTGTGACATGGCGTTCAGCACATCCTCCTCAAACTGTTCCTCACCGATGATATGCTGGTCGGCGGGCGAGATTATTATCACCCCTTGCCGAGTGATGTTCTCCACTCTATGTGTCGCCCAAGCAGCTATAGGAGCTGTGTTACGGTGTATCGGCTCGCAGAGGATATGCTCGTCGTCAAGTTCCGGCAACTGTTCCTTCAGCATACGGATATACTCTTTAGATGTCGAGACATATATATTCTCCGGCAGAAGGAACTTACGGTATCTGTCATACGTCTGCTGCACGAGAGTTCTCCCTACACCAAAAAAATCTATGAATTGCTTTGGCATAGACGTACGGCTCTTTGGCCATAACCTCTTGCCCTTCCCCCCTGCCAGTATCAGGCAGAAGAAATCCTTCCTTACATTATCTGATATGCTTTCCATGTGTTTTGTGTTCATAAAGGTTTGAAGATCGTTTTCTTGTATATGCCGTGTTGTATATTATGGTACCAATGTTATCTGCCGTTTCTTTATCTTTCCGGCTTCAATGCAAAGTTACCTATTTTTCCCGTAGTGAACAAATGCCGTTATAGTATTTATGTATTTTTTACTTTTCTTAGTGGCAAGAAATAGCACTCTACGTAAAAAGCGGTTTGTACGAAACAAGTGTCGTACTTACATTCATCCCTTGTAACATGCGTAAGAAGCAAGTAGCTTGTAATAAGTGTAAAAGATACTCTCTTTTCGTATAACATACGATAATAAATAAGGTATACTTATCAGATTTCCTACGAAAAGTCCTAAATCATTAAATAATGTGATGTTTTTTTTGATTTTTTCTCGTCTTTTTCTTGGTCATATAAAAACTAATAGTTAACTTTGCAAGCGATAAGAAGAGAAACCGCCGGAAAAGTCTCCGGCAGCCTTTTCTAAAGTCATACACTACTAACTAAGAAACATAGAACCTATCACAACCTAAACCGAAAATTATGTCTGAGCAAATAAACCCCTACGTCTCCGTAGATTGTGTGCTTCTGGGCTTTGACGGCGAACAGTTCAATGTCCTCGTTGTGCGACAATGCAGTTCGGGAGGCGGAGAGAGCACGGGCAGTTACAAACTGCCAGGCAGCCTTGTGTATATGGACGAAAACCTCGACGAGGCGGCACACCGTGTGCTCAAGCAACTCACAGGCCTCACACAAGTGAACATGATGCAGTTCCGCGCCTTTGGCGGTCCTGACAGGCTGAAGAACCCGGAGGACGGCATGTGGTTAGAGCGTTTCCATCATTTGGAACATCATCTGGAGCGCATTGTCACCATAGCCTATATGTCACTTCTACGAATAGACCGTAAGATGCTGAAGCTGGAGGGTGGATATGAAGCGCAGTGGACTCCATTGGCACAACTGCCGAAACTTGCCTTCGACCATAGCGATATAGTACATGCGGCGATGTCGTCGATAAAGGATAGGGCAACACTGAACCCCACTATTCTGTTTGACCTTCTGCCGAAGAAATTCACCGCATCACAGCTCCGCATCCTCATGGAGTCGGTTCTTGACGTAAAGTTTGACATAAAGAACTTCCACAAGAAACTGGCACAAATGAGATACGTTGTGCCACTCGACGAAAAAGAAGACGGCGTAAGCCATCGTGCCGCACGATACTATAAGTTCCGCAAGCCAAGGAAAAGCATGTAAACATAGTATTGGCGGAGAGGCATTACGCCGGAAATGAGCAGGAAAAGTTTATAACAAGCATAGCTTAAGACAGAAACAAGCATAGCTTAAGACAAAAGCAAGCATAGCTTAAGACAAAAGCAAGCATAACTTAAGACAAAAGCAAGCATAGCTTAAGACAAAAGCAAGCATAGCTTAAGACAAATACAAGCATAGCTTAAGACAAATACAAGCATATAACATTTTATTAACATATCATTAACCAACTAACAATCATCACACAACAATGGCAAAAGAATATTTCCCAGAGATTGGTAAGATACCATTCGAAGGCAAGGACTCAAAGAATCCTATGGCGTTCCACTACTATGACGCAGAGAAAGTTATCATGGGCAAGAAGATGAAAGACTGGCTCCGTTTTGCTATGGCATGGTGGCACACACTCTGTGCAGAGGGTGGCGACCAGTTTGGCGGACAGACAAAGGCTTTCCCATGGAACAAGGGTGCTGACGCAGTGGAGATAGCAAAGCAGAAGGTTGACGCAGGTTTCGAGATTATGCAGAAGCTCGGCATCGAGTATTACTGCTTCCACGATATCGACCTCGTTTCTGAAGGCAACTCTATCGAGGAGTATGAGGCAAACCTCAAGGCTGTAGTAGCTTACCTCAAGGAGAAGATGGGCGAGACAGGCATCAAGTTACTGTGGTCTACAGCAAACGTTTTCGGCAACAAGCGCTATATGAACGGTGCTTCTACGAACCCGGACTTCGACGTTGTAGCTCGTGCTATAGTACAGATAAAGAACGCTATCGACGCCGGTGTTGAACTCGGTGCTGAGAACTACGTGTTCTGGGGTGGACGTGAGGGATACATGTCTCTCCTCAACACCGACCAGAAGCGTGAGAAGGAGCACATGGCAACAATGCTCGGCATGGCTCGTGACTACGCCCGCAGCAAGGGCTTCAAGGGAACCTTCCTCATCGAGCCAAAACCTATGGAGCCTTCAAAGCACCAGTATGACGTAGACACAGAGACAGTTATCGGTTTCCTCCGTGCTCACGGTCTTGATAAGGATTTCAAAGTAAACATTGAGGTAAACCACGCTACTCTCGCTGGCCACACCTTCGAGCACGAACTCGCTTGTGCTGTTGACGCAGGTATGCTCGGATCTATAGACGCTAACCGCGGTGACTACCAGAACGGCTGGGACACAGACCAGTTCCCTATCGACCAGTATGAGCTTGTACAGGCTTGGATGGAAATCATACGTGGCGGAGGTCTCGGCACAGGCGGTACAAACTTCGACGCCAAGACACGTCGTAACTCTACCGACCTTGAGGACATCTTCATCGCCCACATAGCAGGTATGGACGCTATGGCACGCGCCTTGGAGTCTGCTGCCAAGCTTCTTGAGGAGTCTCCATACAAGGCTATGAAGGCTGCACGCTATGCATCTTTCGACAGCGGTCTTGGCAAAGACTTCGAGGATGGCAAGCTTACCCTTGAGCAGGTTTACGAGTACGGCAAGAAGGTTGGCGAGCCAAAGCTCACCTCCGGCAAGCAGGAACTCTATGAGGCTATCGTAGCTATGTATTCTTAATAAAGGATAGACTCTGAATAAGCATACAGGAGGTAAACGACTCTCAGTAGTGGTTTATCTCCTGTCTTCATTAAGGTGGGACAGATTTGTCATGAGGAAAAGTCTCTCACCATGAAGAAAACGGAATGTGGCTTCACCCAAGGCAATGAGAGCCGTGAGGAAGTGAAGCTGTTGAAGATAACGAAAAAGTAATAAATAATTATCATGGAAAGAAAATATCTCCTTGGATACGACATAGGCACATCATCGGTAAAAGCATCCCTCGTTGATGCAGAAACAGGAAAGACTGTTGCCAGCGCACAATACCCGGACAGCGAAGCTCCAATACTCTCGAAACAGGCAGGATGGGCTGAGCAGGAACCGGAGATGTGGTGGGAAGAGCTTAAAGCCGCAACACAGCGTGTGGCAGAAAAGGCAGAAGGCTCTCTTGCTGACGTTAAGGCAATAGGCATATCCTATCAGATGCATGGCTTGGTATGTGTGGACAGCGAGGGAAAGGCGTTGCGCCCTTCCATAATTTGGTGCGACGGACGCGCTGTACCTTACGGCAACAAAGCCTTTGAGACCATAGGAGGAGCAAAATGCCTTGACCACCTACTTAATTCCCCCGGCAACTTCACAGCAGCCAAGCTGGCATGGGTAAAAGAGAACGAGCCGGAGGTGTATGCCAAGATACATAAGGTTATGCTCCCGGGCGACTATATCGCCATGCGTCTCTCCGGCGGCGATATTAAGACAACCATTTCGGGTCTCTCTGAAGGTATGTTCTGGGACTTCAAGAACAACGAGGTTTCCAAGGACATCATGAGCTTCTTCGGTTTTTCTGAGGACATCATCGCCGATATAGTGCCGACATTCTCCATACAGTCACGAGTATGTGAAGAGACTGCCCGTGAACTTTCTCTCCCAGCAGGCACTCCAATAGCTTACCGAGGTGGTGACCAGCCAAACAACGCTCTCTCGCTGAATGTCATGAAACCCGGTGAGATTGCTGCCACGGGTGGCACATCAGGCGTTGTCTACGGTGTTTTAGGTGAGGTAAACTACGACAGTCTCTCACGTGTCAACACCTTCGCTCACGTCAACCACAACCAGCCAGACACTCGCCTCGGCGTACTACTCTGTATAAACGGTACAGGCATCCTCAACGCATGGATGAAGCGTACTGTAGCTCCTGAGGGGATTTCCTATGGCGAGATGAACGACCTTGCAGAGAGTGTTCCTGTAGGTGCTGAGGGGCTTACGGTAATACCTTTTGGCAACGGTGCGGAGCGTGTACTCCAGAACAACAACCCAGGTGCGTCGGTACATGGCATAAACTTTAACATACACACGAAGGCTCACATCCTCCGTGCAGCACAAGAGGGCATAGCCTTCTCTTTCGCTTACGGCATGGAGATTATGCGCCAGATGGGCATGGAGATAACGACTATCAAGGCAGGTCACGCCAACCTCTTCCTCTCACCTCTTTTCCGTCGCACTCTCGCTGCCGTTACTGGTGCCAGCATAGAGCTTTACGAGACCGACGGTTCTGTCGGTGCCGCTTATGGTGCTGGAATAGGTGCCGGCATTTACCAAGACTCCGATGATGCCTTCAAGACTCTCAAGCATATTTCTACGGAAAAACCGGTAGAAGACACAACAGCTTATCTTGAGGCATACAAGAGATGGAAAGAAGCTTTGGAAAAGTAAAAGGCAACCATTCATATTGAGAGGTTTTTATAAGTAGGTGTACGAAAACATTTCTGTACACCTACTTATTGTCACAAACCGCAAGCTCGAAGGTAAAGTCACGAAGGGGGCTCTTCATTTTTCAAGCACATGTTTACACAAGAGTCTGCTTACACAAGAGCATACCTACACAAGAGCATACCTACACAAGAGCATACCTACACAAGATCAAGTTTTCATAGGGGCAAGAAAAACGAAGGAAGATATCCCAAAAAGCTGAAACCACGATAAAAGGCGCATCGATTTTGGCGCGCCATTTATCGTGGTTTCCGGTAAGGTTCTTTACAAGGTTTTACAGTGGGGAAGGGAGAGAAGCCTTTGTTTAACTACGTTATCAGAGAACAAGTTATTGGCCCACGTTGCAGAGGCCACTAAACCTTCTTCCCCGTTAGTATTTTTCTTCTCACGCACGTTACCGCCGGAGAATAATACTCTACCTCCATAGCCTCAACAATTCGTTTCAATTCTCCCATCAGTTCAGGATAGAAAGCGCACATACGATATGCGAGTTTCATACTCAGCGACTGTATTCCGGGGAGTTCCTTAACGTCAGTCATGTGTTCGAGACAGAAATCGAGGAAGTCTGTCCTGACATCAGTCTCAGCCATTGGCAAACGCTCCACAACGTTCATTGCCAAGCGTCTTACTGAAGAGTGGGCAGTATTCATAGCGAGGTCTATGAGATTGTCGCGCAAGGGTATGAGCAGGTCTGTTTCTTCTTTCTTTGCCTTGGTGACTACCCAAAGTGCGTTTCTCGCCACCTGACAGTCTTCATCCAACATAAATTGCATGCAGAACATGCGGAAGTTCCCCTGTTCCCTTACCTTATTATATATAGCGAGTGCCTCGCTCTCGCTACACGACCCAGACAGTTCTTCACGTGCTACCATAACTCTTTTGCAGGCTTCATACCACTGCTTTGTTCAATATCAATATAATCCCACCTCCAACTTTTACGCCCCACCATATTGTCTGGCAGGGCGTAAAGGAAATATTCAGAAGTGTTTTCTGTATGTTATTACAAAATCTTCACCTTAGTCACTAAGACACTTTGTTCAACTTCTTGATTATCGAGAAGATAAACAGCGCACTGAGTAGGCAGATGCCAGCCAGTGTACCCCATATTGCAGGAAGAGAGACATTTGCGCCCCAAAGAAGTCCCGGTATCATCACAAGCTGGTTGCCAATGGCAGTAGCACCAAACCAAAGACCCATCATAAGACCTGCATACTTCGGTGGAGCTACCTTCGATACGAAGCTTATGCCTATAGGCGAGAGGAGAAGCTCTGCAAAGGTTAAAACGAGATATGTAGTGATGAGGAGGTTTGCACTTACGCGTTCCGGGCTTTCGCCTGCCGCTATGGCATCAGCCTGGTCTATAGGGTTAAGAAGTCCTATTGAACCTACTATCATAAGACAGAAGGCTGCCGCCGCCACAATCATACCAAGCCCGATTTTCACCGGACTCTTCGGCTCTTTGCCCTTACGGTTAAGCCATGAGAAGAGTGCAACGCTTACCGGAGTGAGTGCAACAACATAGCAAGGATTAAACTGCTGGAAAATCGGAGCCTTTACGTCTACGACACCTTCGAGCGTAGAGTATTTATATCCGAGGAAGATTACTGCGAGGAGTAATATTCCTGCTCCGATGCCTTTGCCTTTAGCTGTCTTGCTCTGGAAAATGCTGAAAAGAGCGTAAACGATAAAGATACATGCCACGAGGTTTGTCACGTCGAACGCCATGCTCTGCAGACCTTCTGACGTCGTCTGCGTATAGTCACGTGCGAAGAGCGTCAGCGTATTGCCATTCTGGTGGAATGCCATCCAGAAGAATATCACTACGGCAAAGACGAGCAAGAGGCATACGATACGCTCTTTTGTCTCAGACTTCGACAGTTCCTGAACAGCGTGTTCCTCTTTCTTTCCTGCACCCTTCTTCTCTCCCTCCAAGACGTGACGGTAAGTAGGTGCAGTAAAATAATATATCAGTATAGAAACAATAAGGCTCACACACGCCACGGCAAAAGCGAAATGGTATGAGTCCGCCTCAGAGACTCCGAGACTTGTCTGTGACCAGTTCATAATTTTTATGGCTGCCGTAGGTGCGAACATCGCGCCGATGTTGATAGCCATATAGAAAAGGCTGAAGCCTGCGTCGCGCTTATTTGAAAACTCCGGATAGTCATACAGACGACCTACCATAACCTGTAGGTTTCCCTTGAAAAGCCCTGTGCCAAGACTTACGAGTATCAAGGCAGCACCCATCACCAGAGCGGCGAAGAGGTCGCCTCCGAGAGGCACAGAAAGGAGTAGATAACCTACGAACATAATTAATATACCCGTGGTGACCATCTTTCCGAATCCGAACTTGTCAGCAGCCACACCGCCGATAATCGGTAGGAAATAGACCATCATGAGGAAGGTGGAGTAGATACCACTTGCGAGTCCGGCTTCATAGCCGAAGTTCGCCTGCAGATAAAGTAGGAATACGGCGAGCATGGTGTAGTAACCGAAACGTTCACCCGTATTGGCAAGGGCGAGAGCCCATAAGCCTTTTGGCTGTCCTTCAAACATAGTTTGTTGATGTTTTTTTTTCGGGGCTGATGCCGCCCCTTCCGATGAATAAAAATTTTATTAGGTGTAATGGAGGAACAATCCCTCCATACCATTTTCTGGCACTTACTGTTTTATATTCGGCTCTTCAAGTCCGTAGCCGCATTTCTTGTCAATAGCCTTGAGATATATCGCTATGAAGAATGCGAGGACTCCGAAGCAGGCGAAGACCACGAGAGGCACGGTATAGTCATAAGGTATGAACTCAGCTCCTGCCTCCCTTGCCGCTATTACCGCCGGGTTTTCCTCATTTGTCGAGGTGAGGAGGTTGCCAATAATTTTCGGAACGAAGCAGAGTCCTATGTTCTGCACCCAGAATATGAGGCAATATGCGCTTCCGAGCACTTTCTCATCAATAATCTTCGGCACACTGGGCCATAGTGCAGCCGGTACGAGAGCGAAGGATATGCCGAGGAGTACAATTGTAGAGTATGCCAGCAGCGCACTCTTTGTCTCAGGCAATATGAAAGCGAAGATGAGGTGACAGCATATCAGCAGCAACGCACCGCCCATAAGCATCGTGGCACCTTTGCCCCTACGGTCGAGGAAGTTTCCGAGGAACGGTGTTATTACCGCAGCACCTATCGGGAACCACCTGAATATGTTTGATGCCGCCTCAGCAGAAATGCCGTCAAGGTTGCATTGCAGCATATTTGCTCCGTATCTCTGGAATGGGAATATCGCCGAGTAATACAATACGCAGAGCATGGCAACGACCCAGAAGACGCGTGAGGTGAGTATCTTTGCTATGTCGCTGAACTTAAACTCCTCTTCTCCACTGTCTTCGCTGTCTTCAGCCTCCAACTGGCTGTCGAGTTTCTTGTCCATGAAGGTGAATACGGTATATGATATGAGGCCTATCAGGAGGAGCACAGTACAGAACGCCACCGGAGCCACCACGCTGCCCATGCTGTCGGCAATAATCGGCGATATGGAGAATATCGCAAAGACACCAACACGTGCTATAGCCATCTCCAGTCCCATGGCGAGTGCCATCTCCTTTCCCTTGAACCATTTCGCTATGGCTTTAGACACCGTAGTGCCTGCCATCTCACAGCCACAGCCGAAAATCATGAAGCCCAGAGATGCCATCTTTGCGCTTGCCGGCATAGCGACCCACCAAGAGTCGAGCCATGCTGCACATCCTGTCGTCTGGAACCATTCTGTTATGCCCACATACTTAATCACGGCACCGAGGAACATGAGCGATGCGGAGAGTTCTCCCGTAAAGCGTATTCCTGTCTTGTCGAGTATCAGTCCGGCGATGATGAGGAAGCCGCAGACATTAAGGATATACTCTGAGGCTGCATACGTACCGAAGACATCGGGCGTCCAGCCTCTCTGACTCTCTATGAGAGCCTGGATAGGTGACATCACGTCAACGAACATATATCCGAAGAACATCATCGATGCCACGAGTACCAACGCTGTCCAGCGCATGGCTGGAGAGTCGTTGAGTCTTTTCTGAATTTTTTCTGTCATTGTTTATTATAATTATTTTATGTTTGCCGTGATAGTCTTCTGGTCGCAGTCTCTGCTGCTGTTACCCACCATAATGTCATATTTACCTTCTACTACACGCATGGTGTTCGAAGCGTTGTCCCAAACCTCGAAACTATTGCGAGGCATGTCGAACGTCACCTTACGGCTCTCTCCGGCTTTCAGCGTGACACGCTGGAAAGCCCTCAGCGTCTTCTTCGGTCCCTCGCTGTCACCTTTCCGTTTTATATACACCTGCACAGTCTCGTCTCCGTCCCTCTTTCCGGTGTTCTTGACTTCTACAGTCACCTTTCCGTCCTTATACTGCGGTTTTCCGAAAGCGAAGGTGGTATATGACAATCCGTACCCGAAGTCCCAAAGCGTCTCGCCATTGAAATATCTGTATGTACGGTTTTTCATTGTATAGTCGAGGAAGTCAGGCAGGTCGTCAACGGAGCGGTAGAACGTGACTGGCAGTTTTCCCGAAGGATTACAGTCGCCGAAGAGAATGTCTGCAAGGGCATCGCCTCCCCTCTCTCCCGGGTACCACGCCTGTATTATCGCCTCGCAACGTTCCGTTTCAGGCACGAGAGCTATTGCGCTTCCCGAGCAGTTTATGTAAATAATCTTCTTCCCAGCTTCATGGAGAGCCTTTATCAGGTCGCGCTGGCATTGCGGCAGCTGTATGTCTGTACGGTCTCCACCCTTGAAGCCGTAAGCGTCGACCTTCATCTCCTCGCCCTCCAGGCTTGGCGAAATACCTCCGACGAATATGACGTAGTCGGCATTGCCCACCTCGGCAAGAATGTCCTGCTGTGACTTCTCTTTCTTGTGGTACACGTCAAACTGCATGTGCGCCATTCCGAAGAGCTGGATATAGTCAATCTGTATGTCATATCTCTCGCCAGGCTTCACTCTGTATGCCTTTTGCCATTTCTGCACTCCGTGTGCCTGTCTGAATCTGTCTCTCAGCGTGTCTCCGTTTATTATAATGCGGAAGCCGTCGTCAGCCTCTAATGCGAAGATCACCTCTTCCTCCTCTTCCGGCTCGTAAACCGCCCTGTAGCTTCCTGAGAAGTTTTCGAGAGCCACCCCTGGAGCAAAGACCGTGTTTCCGCCATTGTTCAGTGAGAAGGGAGCCTTGTGTATCCGTCTGGCCACAGGTTCGCCCTGCATAGTGGTGTTGTTCCAGTAGTTCACCTCCATACCCTGCTGTCCGTCAGGTGTCTTGAGCCATGCAAAACGGCTGAGATTAATGAGGTTGCTGACATGCCCGCAGCCTTCAACATATCTTACCTTACTCTTGCCATTCAGTTTGTTCTGTATTCCTTGGAGCATCGTCACAGTATGTTGTGGATAACCGCTGTAGTTGCCCCATTGCATCACGCTGTCAGCAGCATTCGGTCCCATTACAACGATGTCATAGCCGTCTTTCTGCAGAGGCAGCACGCCGTTTTTGTTCTGCAGCAGGACCATGCCCTTGCTTGCCATCTCGTATGCCAAGGCTTTATGTTCCTTCGAACAGAGCCTTTCCTCCGGTATCTTCGTCCACTCCACGAGGTCATCGCAGTCAAAGTCGCCGAGACGGAAGCGTGCTGTGAGGAGTCGCCGCAGGGAGGTGTCTATGGCGTCCATGCTCACCAAACCTTTCTCCAGTGCTTGCGGCATGTTCTTATATACCGATCCGCACTCTACGTCTGTGCCAGACATAACGGCACGACCTGCCGCCTCAGCTGGTGTTTCCGTCACGGCGTGACAGTCCTTCATATAGAAGTCACGTATCGCACCACAGTCGCTCACCACGAGCCCTTTAAATCCCCACTCGTCTCGCAGTATGCGTTGCAGGTATCGGGTGTTTCCGCAGCAGGGGTCTCCGTCAATGCGCTGGTATGCACACATCACCTCCTCTACGTTTCCTTCTTTCACAAGAGCCTTGAACGCAGGGAGATACGTCTCCCAAAGGTCTCTTTCTGGAAGTGCCTCGATATTAAAGGTATGCCTGTTCCATTCCGGTCCGGAGTGTACGGCGAAATGTTTCGCACATGCCAGCAGCTTGCGGTAAGGCGCATCGTCGGGTCCTTGGAGTCCTCTTACTACTGCGAGTCCCATACGTTCCGTAAGATATGGGTCTTCTCCGTATGTCTCCTGCCCCCTGCCCCATCGCGGGTCACGGAATATGTTTATATTAGGTGTCCAGAACGAGAGGCACTGATATCTGTTCATCTCACCCTTAGCCCTTGCCTGCACATTCTTGATGCGCGCCTCGTCGCTTACGGCATCAAAACATCGGTATAACAGTGAGTCGTCCCACGCCGCCGCCATACCCATTGTTATCGGGAAGACCGTGGAGTAGCCGTTGCGGCCAACTCCGTGGAGTGCTTCGTTCCACCATTGAAAATGTGGTATTCCGAGACGCGGTATTGCCTTTGAGTCGTCCATCATAAGGAGTGTCTTCTCTTCTGGCGTAAGCCTTTTCAACAAGTCTTCGGCACGTTGCTCCGGAGAGAGCCTTGCGTCCTGATACGGCATCTTTTCCTGTGCGGTAGTAATCACGGCGCAGAATAAGCCGAATAAGAGGATGAGTGTTTTTTTCATAAGATTCAAGGATTCTGTTTTTGGGTAATTATTTTCTTTGTCCGGCAAGCGGTATGTTGCCGCCGACCGTGGTGATACGTTTTTCCGGGAAGTCTTTCCTCGCCTTCGGAAAACTTCTGCAAAGATACTAAAATATTATGATATAGCGTTAAATTTCTGCATTTTTTTTCATTGCTGACACCATATATGGTGTAATATGCTTGATTTGTCAGAAAAGTAACGTACCAGAAATGAGTAAGGCGTTATGGCGGTTCCGCAAGTATTAGGATAACGATGTCCGCAACATTACTAAATTTCTTTAAAAAGCGCACTAACGCCATTGCTTTCTACAGAGAAAAAACTACCTTTGCACATGATATCATTTTAATATCATTATTACAACTCCAAAAAACATTTATCAAAACCATCACTAAAGAAACTTACGACTATGGAAAAAGCTAACCAAACACAGGAATTTGAGTACAATGGCTTCGTAGCTAACGGATTCGTCATGCTCTTGGTAAACATTGCGATTATTGTATTGGCAGGCTACCTGCTTACGTGCGGCACTCAAATAGAGGAAAGCGGCGACGACACAGTGCTGGTATTTCTCGAAACTACAGAGAGCACGTTGTTTTTCCTTACCGGCATTCCACTCCTTGCTGTGGGCATTATATTCATGAAGGGACTGTCAATGCTTGAACCTAATGAGGCAAAGGTGGTGACATTCTTCGGGCGTTATGCCGGGACGTTCCGTCGTACAGGCTACTACTGGATAAACCCTCTTATGACGACAAAGAAGGTGAGCCTGCGTGCACGCAACCTCAACGCCGACCCTATCAAGGTCAACGACAAGACAGGCAACCCTATTCTCATAGGACTCGTGGTGGTATGGAAACTGAAAGACACGTATAAGGCAATATTCGACATAGACACCGAAGCGGCAAACAACACCACGGCAACACGTATGAACAAGCTGGAGCATTTCGTGTCGATACAGAGCGACTCGGCACTCCGTGAGGTGGCAGGACTTTACGCCTACGATAATGAAGGTGAGAATAAGGAGATTACGCTCCGCGACGGAAGCACAGAAATCAACGAGGTTCTCACGCTGAAGCTTAACGAACGTTTGGAGATGGCAGGTCTGGAGGTGGTAGAGGCTCGCATAAACTATTTGGCTTACGCTCCGGAAATCGCCGCCGTCATGCTGCGCCGCCAGCAGGCTGCTGCCATCATCACGGCAAGGGAGAAAATCGTCGAAGGGGCTGTATCTATGGTAAGAATGGCTCTCGACAAGCTATCTTCTGAGGACATCGTCACGCTTGATGAAGAAAAGAAAGCAGCAATGGTAAGCAACCTACTCGTTGTGCTATGTGCCGACGAACCGGCACAGCCGGTAATAAACTCCGGCACATTGCACCATTAAACATTGGGTATCCCACTCACAGGAGAAAGAGGAAAGAAAGAAAGGAAGGAAAGGAGAGAAAAAAGGAAAGAAGGGAGAGAAATAAAGGAAGGAAGGGAGAGAAAAAAGGAAAGAAGGGAGGAAGAGGTATGAGAAAGAAAAGGACGAGAAGCCCAGCTTTGCAAGCGTCATTTTATTATTAATGCTTAATACGATGTCGGAAAAGAAAAACAGCACCAAGAATTTCATCCTTCGCCTCGATGCTTCCATGATGGAGGCTATCGAGGCGTGGGCTGCCGATGAGTTCCGTTCTACCAATGGACAGATACAATGGATCCTTTCCGAAGCATTGAAAAAAGCAGGAAGGATGAAAAAGAAAAAGACTGTCTGTCTTATACTGATATAGGTAGACACATTTAGTAACTATAAATGTGTTAAATATG
>CALZUQ010000025.1 GCA_945829425.1 uncultured bacterium
GAGCACAACCTTGCCAAGGTTGGGGTCGCGAGTTCGAGTCTCGTTTTCCGCTCGTCTTTTTATTTCCTTCTTTTTTGATGAAAAACGATCAAATGAATCTATATCTTAGATACTTTAGTAACGAGACATTGGTGACAAACGTTGAAGATGCCTTGAGCTTTCTTGAAAGCATTGACGAGATAGGGCTTAATGAACGCATAGCCAATGATGTACGCATGTATTTTGAAAGCGAAAACCGATTCCCCAAAAGGTATAAGGTACGGCCAAAAATATATTTTATAATGATAAAGACCGATGCCAACAGCATGGAGGAATTTAAAGACTATCGCAACAGAAACTCCGTAAAGACAACAGAAGGCGAGGTCGAGCAGGTAGAGATGGCAGAAGTAGAAGAACCGCCATACCATCCCAACCCCGCAGGTTATGAGCATGACTTCCGACGTATGCGCGACCGTCTATATACCAATCTTTATGACGAGCGTTACGGATGGTATGAGGGAGTGTTCTGCTTCAAGAGAGTGGTGACAATACCTGTTACGGGAAAGAACGAATACCGCGATACACGATTCGTGGCACGCTGCAAGGCGATGTCAGGGATTGACTGTTATAACCGCATCGTAGATCATCTTCATGAACGTGTTGATAAGAGAAGCCAGTTCCCGTCAGCCAGGGGGAAAAACTTCTCGTTTACGTTCCTTGGGACATGTTTGGAGTGAATGACTGATGAATAAGGTGATGTTGATAGGCAATGTAGGGAAAGAACCCGATGTACGTTACTACGAAGCCGACCAGTGCGTGGCGCACGTCAGGCTTGCTACGACAGAGAGGGGCTATACCTTGCCTAACGGGACACAGGTGCCCGACAGAACGGACTGGCATGCACTGACATTCAGCAAGGGGCTTGCCAAGGTGGTAGAACGGTATGTCCATACTGGCGACAAACTCTATGTGGAAGGAAGGCTGAGATACAGCAGCATAGAGGATAAGAGGGGTGTGCGGCAGACTGTCGTAGACATTCTCGTTGACAACATGGAGATGCTGACACCGAAACAGCAGCAGACTCAAAGGTGATACAAACAGAGGGAAAGAGTAGCGGAAAGACCTATGGAAGATAAAAAAAGTTAAACAAAAGTATTTTCTTCACCCGCATGTTTCCATAATCCATTAAAAATGAGTAATTTTGCAACGTCTTTACGAGCTAAAGACAACGTTTTATAATTATTAACCGCAGGACGTGTCCTGCACAAAAACAATTATTTAAAATATGGCAACAAAAATTCGCCTGCAGCGTGGTGGTCGCAAGAGCTACGCTTTCTACAGCATCGTTATTGCTGACTCACGTGCTCCACGTGACGGCCGTTTCATCGAAAAGGTCGGTACTTACAATCCAAACACAAACCCTGCTACCGTATGTATCAATTTTGATCGTGCCCTTTACTGGGTAGAGTGTGGCGCACAGCCAACAGATACGGTACGCTCATTGCTCAAGAACGAGGGCGTTTACCTCATGAAACACCTCAAGGGTGGAGTAAAGAAGGGTGCTTTCGACGAGGCTGCAGCACAGCAGAAGTTTGAGGCTTGGAAGAAGGCTAAAGAGTCAGGAATAGAGGCTTTCCGCAACAACATTGCACAGGCACAGAAAGAAGCAAAGGCTAAGACCCTTGCCGCTGAAAAAGCTGCTAACGAAGCTATGGCAAAGCGCATAGCTGAGAAGAAGGCTGCGGCAGAGGCTGCTCCGGCAGAGACAACTGCAGAAGAGGCGTAACTTCTAAACATGTTCTCCGTTTTCTTGTGAGAGGACATGGCCGTATTTTACTTTTGATTCATTCATCCATTGGGACTTCCTTTCCGGGAGTCCTATTTTTTTATGGGTAAGTTGTTTTCTGTTTTCCCTGGTGCCGTCAATAAATTATTGCGGAAAGACGGCTTGAAACAATGGGTATCTACCACCCGAAACCTAACAGACTATACTACATGAAAATATACGGAATGGGAACATATCTGGAGATTGACGACGAGAAATTCACCGAGACGAAGATAGACCAACTAAAGCTGAACAAACAGATAGGGCGGCATATATAGACCTTTACGCCCAATGGCACGACATCTTCTGTGGTTCGCACGGATATGTCTGCGGAGGCATAAGGTAGGTTCTGTGAATGCGGAGAAAAAAAATATCCGGCAGAATTTTGGAGGTTTACAATAAAAGGAGTATCTTTGCAATATATTTTTCACCTATTTTATCACGATGGTTAAATCAATACTTGTCATAGACGACAACGAGACGATACTCGTATCACTGAAATATGTATTGTTGGAGATCGCAGAGAAGGTTCTGACACTCAATACTCCGGAGAAAGCACTGGCCTTGCTGGCGCAGGAGGAGGTGTCTGTCGTGCTGCTCGACATGAATTTTTCACTTGGCTTGAATACCGGCAGCGAAGGCCTGAAATGGCTCCAGACGCTCAAGTCCCATCACCCCCAGCTCCCCATAGTGCTTTTCACCGCATATGCCGATGTCGACATAGCAGTGAGAGGATTAAAGATGGGTGCCAGCGATTTCGTCATAAAGCCATGGGACAACGAGAAGCTTATACACACGCTCCTTGCCGCCGTGGAGAAGCAAAACCGCATACCGACACTCGGTGAGGTGGAGGATGAGCATATCAGGAAGGCGATAGACAAATGCCACGGCAACCTCTCTCTCGCTGCCGAGATGCTCGGAATATCCCGCCAGACGCTGTATAACAAAATGAAACGTGGAAATATATAAATGGTGGGTACGTTAATATATGTCATACTGATATCATGCGTCGTTGCTGTGGTGGCATACCTCTTTTTCCGTCAACGACGCATGAACGCCGCATGCCGCCTGATGCTCGACGCCCTGGAAAACCGTGACTACACCTTCCGGCTGTCGTCGCAAGGCTTCCTGTGGGGTGACAAACGTATCATAGAGACACTCAACGGACTTATCTCGCAGATCTCTCATGAGAGGCAGGATATAGAGGTGCAGTCGTGGGAGAAGCTGACGAGGATACTGACCCACGAGATTATGAACGGCATAGCTCCCATCATGTCGCTCAGCGAAGTGTTTCTGAAAGACAAACGCATAACAGACTCACCGCTCTATGGCGGCATGAAAGCCATTCGCGACACGTCGGTAGGCCTTATGGACTTTGTCGACTCATACCGTAAGTTCACGTCGCTGCAGGAATCACACCCCGAGCGTATTTCTCTTCGTGAGGTCATCAGCGGCGTGAAGTCCTTGGGAGTGGTCAGCGAGGGTATAGAGCTGAGTGTCGTCTTCGACGTTTCCGAGGACTATGTGTACATAGACAAGAACCTCTTCCGTCAGGCTCTGATAAACATAGTAAAGAACGCCTCGGAAAGCTTTGAACGCGATGGCGAGGGTAGGGTGGTGCAGCGCAACGCCATGATACAGGTTTTCGCATACCAATATCCCGGCACTCCTCTGCGAATACGTATCTCCAACAACGGCAAGGTAATACCGGAAGATGTCAGGCAGGATATCTTCGTACCGTTCTTCAGCACCAAGAAGACCGGCTCCGGCGTAGGACTGGCACTCTGCCGGCAGATATTGCGCATGGCAGGAGGCACCATAAACCTCCTTCCTGCCGGAGCAAACGGATGGCCCACATCATTCATCGTAGAGCTGCCGCTAGCAGAGGAACAGGCAAAAAAGATGATAAAGTAACCCAGAAAGCATATTTTTCTTACAAAAAGTTTGTAAATATGAGGTAAAAGTATTACCTTTGCACGCTGAAAAGGAGTATAGCGTAGCATTTTGTTGTTGTACTTCTGGTGTGGGAGCCACACTTTGTCTCTCTCCCCTGGCAACATGGCAGACAAGGCAACCCACAGGATAATACTTTACTTTTGACGGTGGCAAAAAATAAAAAACCACCAACATACACAAACAGAAATGAGCAAGCTTATCAAACCGCAAGGCTATACAGCCTTGCTTGACTCGGTACAAACCGAACAGGGCATAAAACTCATAAAAGAGTTTTTCCAGCAGAACATAAGTACCGAGTTGCGTCTGCGTCGTGTCACAGCCCCTCTTTTCGTTCTTCAGGGCTTGGGCATCAACGACGACCTCAACGGTGTGGAACGTGCCGTGACATTCCCTATCAAAGACCTTGGAGACAAAAAAGCCGAAGTGGTTCATTCCTTGGCGAAATGGAAGAGGATGAAACTGGCGGAAGACAATATACAGCCGGGATATGGCATATATACCGACATGAATGCCATACGTGCTGACGAAGAGCTGGACAATCTACACTCGCTGTACGTCGACCAATGGGATTGGGAGGCGGTAATCACCAAGGAGCAGCGCACACAGAAATCGCTTCGCGAGATTGTAGAGAGAATTTACGGTGCCATACGCCGTACGGAATACCTTGCATGCGAATGGTATCCACAGTTAAAGCCTTTTTTGCCGGAAAAGATACATTTCATTCATTCTGAGGACCTTCTGAGAGAATATCCTAACCTTTCCGTCAAGGAACGTGAAGACGTCATAACGAAGAAATACGGAGCGGTGTTCATCATAGGAATAGGTGGGCGGCTCTCTAACGGCGAGAAGCATGACGGGCGTGCTCCTGACTACGACGACTGGTCGACAGTGGCTGAGGACGGTTCGGTAGGTCTCAACGGCGACATCATGATATGGTATCCTATCCTCGAACGTGCCATAGAGCTGTCGTCAATGGGAATACGTGTTGACCGGGAAGCCTTGCTGAGACAGTTGGAGATTGAGGGAATGGAAGAACGCAAGGAGCTGTTTTTCCACCGACTGCTGCTCGACGGGAAACTGCCCCTCAGCGTCGGTGGCGGCATAGGACAGAGCCGTCTCTGCATGATTATGCTGCATAAGGCACATATCGGTGAGATACAGGCAAGTATATGGCCTGACGACATGCGTCGTGAATGTCTTGAGGCTGGCATGCCGCTGATTTGACGTGGGGTACAACCTGCACGGTTGAAAAGAACGACCCACATTTATTGGTATGATCCCCGCAGTATTGGCTGCGGAAGAATATATAGCGCGTGTAGGAAAGATTCCTGCACGCTTTTTTATTGTGTGTTATGGGGGCAGAGGGACAGGCACATTGGTTCAAATTGGGGCAGAGGAACCTATCCATATTATTTTATTGTTTTGCCCGACACTCGTTTTCAAACGACACCCCCTCAGACTTCTGGAGTCGTATCTGCTCTTCTACTGCAATTTGCGGCTGGTTATAGTATTGTAATGCCATGTCCATAAAACTAAATAACTTACCCTGAGCGCGCTGTTCTTACGGGAATATGGGTAAGTATGTCGCTGCAGAAGTACGACTTTTATTTGAGTTGCGCAAGACTTTTTTGGAAAACAGTGATGGTTTGATGGGTGCTTTTAACAGTTGTTGGGTCTTTGGATATGCAAAAGTAACTATTCAAAGCATTGGATTAACGACAACTGACGGAACAGCGAGAGGAAAGTCCCAAGCTTGGGCTATCCCGAGTCGTGACGGAAGAAGATGAAATCAACGGAGAAACAACTTGGGACAACTTGCTTGGGCTATGCCGAGAGCAGCCGATATTCAACGAAGTTAAATGCAGCCGATATTATCTAAAGCGAATTAATAGAACCAAAGAAAAATATGCAATGAGCGAATAATTGTCGTAAATTAGTGGCTTTCAAATCACCTCTTGGAGAACCTGCTATTTCGCGCCCGGTGCGGCATCGTTTCCTGCACATCCCATGTTTCTGTGCCAGACGACAGAATGCCGCTACGTCCTTGTTGTCTGTCCAGTCGAACCGTGTTCATGAATGTTCCAGAAAATGTATATGCATATGATGTTCATGCCAAGAGCCTTGCACTTCTTTATGCGGTGTTCTCAATAAGGACGCGGTATGCGAGGATAATGTATCTCCGCTGCCTTTATCACAAAGGGTTTGCCGTTAAGTAGGAAAGTTCCCTTACCCGCCTCGAAAGACCCGCCAGACTGTCCCTCCTTTGCCGATAATGGCAGCATGGAAAGAAGGAAAGAAATTATAGTCAGTAGTCGTTTCATAGTTGAAAAAAAACTTAGGTTTTATCTGTTGTCTTGTCATGAAGGGTTGATAGTCCACCTGCCCATTATGTCTTATGGAAGAAGAAAACCGTGTTCGTGGTATTATCCGAAGATGACCCTCAACGCCTGTTCCACCCTTTTTACGGGATGCAGCTTGATGTTGAAGCGTGAGGTGTCGAGCCCGTTGACATTGTTCTGTGGTATGACGATGTCTGTGAATCCAAGTTTCTCCGCTTCCGAGATACGCTGCTCTATACGGTTTACGGGACGTACCTCTCCAGAGAGCCCCACCTCTCCGCAGACACACCATCCGTTTTCTACCGGAGTGTCGGTATTGCTGGATATCACCGCCGTGATGATGCTGAGGTCCATGGCCATGTCCGTAACCCTCAGTCCTCCGGCAATATTCACGAAGACATCCTTTTGTGCGAGGCGGAAGCCTACACGTTTCTCAAGGACGGCGAGGAGCATGTTCAGACGGCGTTGGTCGAAGCCCGTGGCAGAACGCTGTGGCGTGCCGTAGGCTGCTGTCGAGACGAGTGCCTGAGTCTCTACGAGAAACGGGCGCACGCCCTCTATCGTTGCAGAGATGGCAAGTCCTGAGATGCCCTCATGGTCTTGTGACAACAGCAGTTCTGAGGGATTGCTCACCTCTCTCAGTCCCGTCTGCTGCATCTCGTATATTCCCAGTTCTGACGTTGAGCCGAAGCGGTTTTTTATGGAGCGCAGGATGCGGTAGATATGATGCTGGTCGCCTTCAAACTGTATCACTGTATCTACGATATGCTCCAGGATTTTCGGACCTGCTATGGCACCGTCCTTCGTGATATGTCCTATGAGGATTACAGGCACTCCGCTGACCTTGGCGAAACGCAGCAGGGCAGCAGAGCATTCCCTCACCTGTGTCAGTGACCCCGGCGAGGAGTCCACCTCTTCTGTCGCTATCGTCTGTATGGAGTCAATGACGACAAGCTGTGGCTTTATGTCCTTGATACACTCGAATATCCTCTCCAAAGAGTTTTCGCAGAGTATGGAGACGTCGTCGCTGTCCGTCACTCCGCGTGGTGACAGTCGTTCGGCACGCATCTTTATCTGGTGTGCGCTCTCCTCTCCGCTGACATACAGGACGTTGATGTCGTGAAGGTTAAGAATAGTCTGAAGTGTCAACGTGGACTTTCCTATTCCCGGTTCACCTCCGAGGAGGACAATAGACCCTTTCACCAGTCCTCCACCCAGAACTCTGTTCAGCTCTTTATCGCCCATGTCCAAGCGTGGCTCGTCCTTTGCGGATATCTTCCCCAACTTCTGTACTTCGTTATGTCCCTTTGTCGCACCATATCGGTGCATAACACCTGCCGACGCTGCCGCCTGCTGTCCGCTGTTGCTGCTCACGCGTATTTCGCGGAAGGTGTTCCATTGTCCGCAGCTGGGACATTTCCCCAACCATTTCGCCGACTCCTGTCCGCAGTTGGAGCATACGTATGCTGTCTTGTCTTTTGCCATAAATATGTATGTCTATCTCATGGTTTCTTTGCCGAAGGGCAGTATTGCGCTATGTCACATTTCTCACAATGCGCCTTCCTTGAGGTGCATACATACCGTCCGTGGAGCAGCAGCCAGTGGTGTGCCCTTGACAGTATGTCGGAAGGAATGAGTTTTACGAGCTGTCTCTCGACCTTCTCCGGCGTGTCGGCACTCTTCGTTACGAGCTGCAGGCGGTGGCTCACACGGAAGACATGAGTATCTACCGGCATGGCGGCTTTGTTGAACGCCACGGCGAGCATGACATTAGCGGTCTTCCTGCCAACACCCGGGAGTGATGTCAGGCTGTCGAGAGTCTGCGGCACCTCGCCGCCGAAGTCCCCGACAATCTTCCTTGCCATGCTTACCAGGTGTGACGCCTTGGCGTTAGGATAGCTCACGCTGGAAATATGTCTCAGAATATCCTCCGGTTCCGCTTTCGCCATGGCGTATGCATCGGGATATTCGCTGAAGAGTCCTGGAGTGACGCTGTTCACCCTTTTGTCTGTACATTGTGCACTTAAAACGACAGCGCACAGCAACTGGAACACCGTGCCGAACTCCAGTTCGGTAGTTATCTCCGGTTGCTGTGCGTGGAAATAGTCCATTATGCGTTCAGTGCGTTCTTTCTTCGTCATATCTTGAATCGCCCTGTTTTTCTGCTTCCGACACTTTCTTGCGCCTGACGAGCCTTCCGCTCTTCCTCCTCCAGGCTTTGCCTTCCTCTACTTTTGACCGTCGTCAAAAAGTCACGCCTTAGTGTCGTGTCATTCTTTTCAGTCTTACTTGTCTTTCTTCTCTGTTTCTTTCTTGACAGGAGCAGGCTTGTAAGCCTTGTTCAGTCCGGCAATGATCTCTTTCGTTATGTCGTAAGCCTTGTCAGCATACAGGAGGTTGTCGCCCGACTTAGAGAAGATGATAGAGTATTTCTTGTCCTTATTATATATTTTAAGGAAGTTGTTTATAGAGTCGTGCAGAGCCTCGTTATACTTTGCCTGCTCGTTCTGGAATTCAGAAGAGAGACGCTGCTGTAGGTTCTGCAGGTCCATGTTCTGCTTCTGGAGGTTAGCCTGAATAGCTTCTGCCTGCTCGCGTGTGTAGGCGTTCTGCTGTATCTTGCTCTGGAAGTTTCCGGCAGCATCCTGAAGAGCCTGAGCCTTCTTCTGTATCGTAGCCTCTATGTTCTGTCCTTTCTTTGTGAGGATCTGTGTATAGTCCTTACAGAATTGATACTGCGTCATGATGGAGTCCACCTCGACATAAGCTATCTTCAGTTCTGTAGGCACGGCAGGTGTCTCCTCGTTTGCCTGGTTGTCAGCATTCTGCGACTTGTTGCATGAAGTCAGGGCAGAAATGGTCGTCGCAGCTAAAAGAGCGACAGTAAAAATGTTTTTCTTCATTGTTTATATTCTTGTTTTTGATTTTGTTCTCAGCGTTGTAAATACACCTTAATTCTCTTTGGCCAGTTTTTTCAGCTTCTCGCTTATTCTCTTTGCTCGCATCCTCTCCTCCCTGTCTTGGTCCATGACGCAATGTATTCCCCGTTCTTTCATGGCCTTGCTGTCGTGAATGTGCATGGACGACATCGTTCCGTTTTTCCTCACCACGACCTTTATGGCGAGAAATAGCATTGCTATAGCAATTATTAACATCGAACAGGCTATCGTTTCAATCATTTTTTATTACCTTTGCATGGACAAAACAATATTTTGGTGCAAAATTAGTAAAAAAGTTTCGTATAATCATATAAATATATCTAATAATGACTAAAAAAGAATTAAAACCAACAATTGTCTTTGAGGAATTTGCAAAAATCAATCAGATACCACGCCCTTCGAAGCATGAAGAGAAGATCATAGCATACCTGAAAGGTGTCGGTGAAGAACTCGGCCTGCCTACCGTTGTCGATGAGACGGGCAACGTGATAATACGCAAGGCGGCGACACCGGGCATGGAGGACAAACCGTGTGTCATACTCCAGTCGCACATGGATATGGTTTGCGAGAGTCTCAAAGGAAAAGAGATAGACTTTGAGAACGACCCTATAGAGACGTATATCGAAGGAGAGTGGCTCTGTGCTGACCGCACCACTTTGGGTGCCGACGACGGCATAGGCTGTGCCATGGAGCTGGCACTCCTGCGTTCCAACGACATTGAGCACGGTCCGATAGAATGCGTCTTCACACGTGACGAAGAGACAGGACTCACAGGAGCCATAGGCATGAAAGCCGGCTTCATGACCGGCGACTACCTCATAAACCTTGACTCGGAAGACGAAGGGCAGTTCTTCATCTCATGTGCAGGAGGAGTGAACACCACAGCGACATTCCGTTACTCACGTGAGGACGCTCCGGAAGGTTTCTTCTTCATGGAAGCACAGGTGAAAGGACTTCAGGGCGGACACTCCGGTGATGACATCAACAAGAAACGCGCAAACGGACTGAAACTTCTGGCACGGTTCCTGTATCAGGAGCAGCAGAAAATGCCGCTGCGTCTTGCAGAGATACATTGCGGCAAGGCTCATAACGCCATACCACGTGAGGGAACAGCTGTCTTCGCCGTCCCTGCCTCTGAGAAAGAGCAGGTGCGTATTGACTGGAACGTATTCCTGGCAGATGTTGCTGAGGAATACCACGTCACGGAAGGTCGCCAGGAACTGCTCCTTGCCTCTGCCGAACCACAGAAAGTAATCGACGATACCGTAGCCCAGCGTATCATACTCGCACTGCAGGCTGTTGACAATGGCGTGTTCAGCATGTGTCAGGACGAAGAGCTGTCATGGCTCGTAGAGACCTCAAGCAACCTGGCAAGCATTCATACCGAAGAGACAAAGGCAGTGGTGGTTACATCCCAGCGTTCGTGTGTCATGAGCCAGCGGGAAAACATAGCTGCCACGGTGAAGGCATGCTTCTTGTTGGCAGGTGCCGAAGTGGAGCAGGGCGACGGATATCCGGCATGGCAGCCACGTGCCAACAGCCACCTCGTTGACGTTACGGCTCAGACATACCGTGAGCTGTTCAACAAGGAGCCGAAGGTTATAGGCATACATGCCGGACTGGAGTGCGGACTCTTTGCCGAGCGTTATCCTAACCTCGACATGGTAAGTATGGGTCCTACGTTACGTGGCGTTCATACTCCGGAAGAACGTCTCCACATTCCTTCCGTCCAACTCGTATGGGACCATCTTCTTGAAATTTTAAAAAGGATATAGTCTTATGATGTCATAACACCCAATGACAATAACATACTATTATCGTTACGTTCAGCCGATGAATACTTATCAAGCGTCGGCTGAACGTAAATGTGTGTTCTCGTATATTTTTACGGAACCCGCCTAAAACAATCCGCCAGTGACAAAAAAACTACGCCATCATATCCTGCTCTTCATGCTCATCGTTTTTCCTCTTCTGCCTGTTAGGGCAGGAGAGATGCCGAAATACGAGGTGCGGGCTGTCTGGCTCACAACACTGCAAGGGCTTGACTGGCCTTCTGCCGTGGTTCGCTCAAAGTCAGACATTGAAAAGCAGAAACGTCAGCTGACAGACATCCTAGACAAATACCACCGTGCCAACATAAACACTGTGTTCTTCCAAACAAGGGTGCGTGCCACGACGATGTTCCCTTCTGACGCTTCAACAGGCAACGAGCCGTGGGACACGGCACTGACAGGCAGAGACAACGGCAATCCCGGCTATGACCCTTTGGCATTTGCCGTGGAGGAGTGCCACCGACGTGGCATGGAGTGCCATGCGTGGATCGTCACCATACCCGTAGGAAAATGGAACGCACAGGGATGTAAGGCTCTGCGGAAAAGACTTTCCGACATTGTCATGAAGATCGGTGACGAAGGATATATGAATCCTGCCAACACACATACCGCACAATATCTCGCACGGTTCTGCTCCGGCGTGACACGCCGTTACGACATTGACGGTATACACCTCGACTATATCCGTTATCCCGAGACGATGAGATGCCTGCCACCACCCGCCGAAGGACGAAAGAACATAACACGTATCGTACAAGCCATACACGATGCTGTGAAGAAAGAGAAGGCATGGGTGAAGGTCAGCTGTTCGCCGATAGGCAAGCACGACGACACACGGCGTTTCAGCAGCAAGGGCTGGAACGCACGAACAAGAGTGTTGCAGGATGCCAAGGCGTGGCTTCGGCAAGGACTAATGGATGCGGAATATCCTATGATGTATTTCAAGGGTGAGCATTTCTATCCCTTCCTCGTTGACTGGAGTGAATGCCGCGGTGTGACACCTGGTCTTGCTGCCTACCTCCTTCATCCGCGTCAGAAAGACTGGCAGCTCAGCGACGTCACACGACAGCTGTGGGTGTCACGATCCTTTGGCATGGGGTTCTGCTTCTTCCGCTCACGGTTCTTTACCGATAACGTCAAGGGGCTATATGACTTTGTGAGTAATGTCTTCTGCCCTTATCCTGCCCTCGTGCCGGCAATGCGATGCAGCGTGGCAGACGCGGAAAGACCTTTGCAGCCACAGCGTCTGGCTTTATACTCTTACGGCGGCAAGGCATATCTCGCATGGTGCGGAGTGCAAGACAGGTCGGACGGCAACTACCTATTATATAATATATATGCCTCACCGTATTATCCGGTAGACACCACATGTGGCGACAACCTCCTCGTGGCGCGTCTCAGAACAACAGAACTGGAACTTCCGCAGCTGCCGGAAAACATGTATTTCGCTGTTACGGCAACAGACAGATATGGCATCGAGAGCACTCCCTGCCAGATGTCTGCGGAGAACATCCCTCAGGACGCCATGCCAGGGTGGTATTGGGTCACACACCCCCTTGGAAAGCGGCAATGTCGTTAAATACTGTTAACATTAGGTGTCAAAATTGTCTTTTTCTTGCGTAAATGAAAGAAAATATATACTTTTGCAAGAGTAAAGTCAAAATACTAATAAAATTGTAAGAAAAGTCATGAATAATCTTTCTGCACGATACTTTTACTTCTTTTATTACTTTACAGGGAACTGTGAAGCGGGAATTTGTGTATAAGCCCAACATGTTCAGAAGAGATATTCAGAATGACAAGAAAAATACTGAAAACTCCCGCTTCACAGAAACACTGTCGGAGCGGGATGTTTTTTTAACGGGGCTTTAGTTCGCACCAGGTAATGCGGCCCAGGAACATGTCTTACGGCAACGATGTGTCCAAGGCCAAAGAAATCAAAAAACAATAAGGAGGGACTATATAGAACCCACCATAAGCAGAGAACCTACAATAAAACATCATAAAAAGTTGAAAAGAATAGCTATACAGGGCTTTGAAGGAAGTTTCCACGACATTACAGCCCACAGATATTTTGAAGGTGAACAGCTGCAGGTGATATGCTGCGCCACGTTTGAGGAGGTGTTCCAGCAGATGAAGGAAGACCCTACGATGATTGGACTTACGGCAATAGAAAACACCATAGCCGGCTCGCTGCTCCATAACTATGAACTCCTGCGCAACAGCGGCATGACGATAGTAGGGGAGTATAAGACGCATATCAGCCACTGCCTGTGCTGCCTGCCGGGACAGACGACGGACGACATCTCGGAGGTACACTCACATCCCGTGGCACTCATGCAGTGTCGGGGCTATCTCTCACAGCATCCGGGAATGAAACTCGTAGAAGACGAGGACACGGCAGGCTCGGCGAAATGGATTGCTGACAACGGACTGAAGAACGTCGCAGCAATATGTCATGTCGATGCTGCGGAGATGTACAGACTGCAGATCCTCGACCGTAACATTGAAGACAACAAACATAACTTCACGCGCTTCCTCGTCCTCTCCGACCCACGCAAAGCAGACATGCTCCGAGCCATAAACCGTACGGACAAAGCTTCGTTGGTGTTCTCTCTGCCACATGAAGAAGGCTCGCTGTCGCAAGTCCTTTCAATACTGAGCTTTTACAGGATGCAGCTCACGAAGATACAGTCGCTGCCTATAATAGGGTGTGAATGGGAGTATCTCTTCTATGTCGACGTGACATACGACGACCTCGTAAGATACCGTCAGGCTATCGACGCCATAACACCGCTGACGAAGGAACTGACGATACTCGGAGAGTATAAGGCGGCATAATGCCTGCAGACATACCTGAATTCATACACATGCAGAACGTAATCGTTTTGCGGAAAAACGAAGCAAAAAGAAAAACAGATGATACAGCCAGCAGAAAGACTGAATACGGTACAGGAGTACTATTTCAGCAGAAAACTAAAGGAGGTGGCAAAGATGAACGCCGAGGGAAAAGACGTCATATCCCTCGCCATAGGCTCACCGGACATGCCGCCCTCTCCCGAGACGGTGGAACGTCTCTGTCAGGTAGCCCACGACCCTGACGCTCATGGCTACCAGCCTACTATGGGCATAGCGGAACTCCGTGAGGCTATGGCAGGGTATTACCGCCGGTGGTTTGGAGTAAGCCTCGACGCACAGAGCGAGATACAGCCGCTGATAGGTTCCAAGGAGGGCATACTGCATATCACGCTCGCCTTCTGCAACCCGGGCGATGAGGTCCTCGTGCCAAACCCAGGCTATCCCACATACACCTCGCTGTCGAAAATCCTTGGACAGAAAATCGTCAACTACAACCTCTTGGAAGAAAACGCATGGCAGCCTGACTGGCAGCAGCTTGAGGATATGGACACGTCGCGAGTGAAGCTCATGTGGACAAACTATCCCAATATGCCGACAGGGGGTGATGCACAGCGTGAGACATACGAACGCTTGGTGCGTTTTGCCAAGGAGAGGAATATTGTCGTGGTTAACGACAACCCGTATTCGTTCATCATCAACGACAACCCGCAGTCATTACTGCAGGTGGAAGGTGCAAAGGACTGCTGCATAGAGCTCAACTCCATGTCGAAGAGTCATAACATGCCGGGATGGCGTGTAGGACTGTGTGCCTCGAACAGTACCTTCATCTCATGGATCTTGAAGATAAAGTCAAATATTGACTCCGGAACGTTCCGGGGACTACAACTCGCTGCGGCAGAGGCTTACCGAAACAGTGACGAATGGCATCATCAGGCAAACTACGTCACATACCGCAAGCGTAGGGCTATAGCAGAAGAGATAATGACGACACTCGGATGCTCCTTCGACCCCAAGCAGGTTGGAATGTTCCTGTGGGGACGCATTCCGGAGAAATACGAAAACTGCGAATGCCTTACGGAGAAAGTGCTGCATGAGGCGAGGGTATTCATAACGCCGGGATTTATCTTCGGAAGCAATGGTGAGAGGTACATACGCATATCTCTCTGTGCAAAAGACGAGAAAATGCTTGCGGCACTTGAAAGGATACGTAAGGTGTTCTGAGGGGAAAATGCAACCCCACGTGATAACTTACAGGAATACAGAAAAACAGAAAATAAACAACATACTATTATGGAATTAGAACTACAACACGTCACTCTTCCGAGTGACAACGAACGACTCTTCGTCATCGCAGGCCCATGCTCTGCTGAGAGTGAAGAGCAGATAATGTGTACAGCACGCGAACTGGCAGCCAAGGGATGCCATAATTTCCGGGCAGGGGTATGGAAGCCAAGGACGAAGCCCGGAGGCTTTGAAGGACATGGCGAGCCGGCATTGAAATGGATGGCGCAGGTAAAGGAAGAGACACACATGCTCGTAGGAACGGAAGTGGCAACACCTGAGCATGTCGAGCTGGCAATGAAATACGGCATGGACATTCTATGGATTGGTGCCCGCACGTCAGCAAACCCCTTCGCCATGCAGGCTCTGGCCGATGCTCTGAAGGGTGTCGACGTTCCGGTATTTGTCAAAAACCCTGTCAACCCCGACCTCGAACTGTGGATTGGTGCGCTGGAGAGACTGAATGCCGCCGGAGTGAAGCATCTCGGAGCCATACACCGCGGCTTCTCGTCTTACGACAAGACCATATACCGCAACCTGCCGATGTGGCAGATACCTATAGAGCTGAGACGTAGGATTCCTGAGCTGCCAATCATGTGCGACCCGTCACACATGGGAGGACGCCGCGAACTCGTGGCACCGCTATGTCAGCAGGCCATGGACCTCGGTTTCGACGGTCTTATGGTAGAGAGCCATTGCGACCCTGACAAGGCATGGAGTGACGCAAAGCAGCAGGTTACGCCAGATGTCCTTGACTATATCCTTTCCATACTCCAAATACGTGACTCAAGAGAAAACGTCGAAGGCATCACGCAGCTGAGAAAGCAGATCGACGGTCTTGACAACGAGCTTATGGGACTTCTCTCAAAGCGTATGAGGGTATGTCGTGAGATAGGACAATACAAGAAAGACCATAACATGACCGTGCTGCAGACAGGACGTTACAACGAGATACTCGACAAACGTGGCGCACAGGGTGCTCTCTGCGGCATGAGTCCTGAGTTCGTAAAGAATATCTTCGAGCATATTCACGAAGAGTCCGTACGTCAGCAGATAGAGATCATAAACAAATGACAGAAGGATGAAGATATTAGTTCTCGGAGCAGGAAAGATGGGGTCTTTCTTCATCGACCTGCTGAGTTTCGACCATGAGGTGGCGGTTTACGAGCGTGACGCCAAACGTCTGCGCTTTACATATAACTGCCAGCGGTTCACCTCGTTCGAGGAGATAGCAGACTTCAAACCTGAGCTGGTGATAAACGCTGTGACTGTGAAATACACCATTCCGGCGTTCCAGGACGTCCTGCCTTATCTTCCGACGTCCTGCCTGCTTTCCGATATCAGCTCGGTAAAGACCGGCTTGAAGGAATTCTACGACGCTACGGGCTTCCGCTATGTCTCTACACACCCGATGTTCGGTCCTACATTCGCCAACCTTAACCAGCTCTCGGAGGAAAACGCGATCATTATCAATGAAGGCGACTATATGGGACGATGTTTCTTCAAAGACCTCTACAGCCGTCTCGGACTGAACATCTACGAATACACTTTCGACGAGCATGACCGCACCGTGGCGTATTCACTGTCCATACCTTTCGTCTCAACATTTACGTTTGCTGCCGTCATGGAGCATCAGGATGCTCCGGGAACAACGTTCAAACGCCACATGAGAATAGCGAAAGGGGTGCTCAACGAAGACGACTACCTCCTTCAGGAGATACTCTTCAATCCTTATACCTACGACAACGTAGCCAAGATACGCCATGAGCTAAAGACTCTTATGGACATCATTGAGCATAAGGACGGTGACGCAATGAAATCTTTCCTTGCAAAGATACGCGGTAATGTGAAACAGGACATACAGGAAATAAAGTAACTACAACTGGAGCAAGATAATTTATAATGAATTTATAAATCCCCCGCACCTTCTGCAGTGCGGGGGATTTTTTATCTAAAGCATTTTACATGCTTCTCCTTGCTATTGATAAAATCATATATGTTTGGCTCTATTAATTCGCTTTAGGTGTGCTCTATCAATTCGCTTTAGATAATATCGGCTGCATTTAACTACGTTGAATATCGGCTACTATTAACTTCGTTGAATATCGGCTGCTCTCGGCATAGCCAAAGCAAGCTTTGCCTCTGCTCTCGTTTGCACGATATTTGACAGATTTCCGATTTATCTCTGAGAGCAGAGTGTCATACTACCTGCTTAATATCTTTCTTCCCTTGCCGATTTTCAGCGTTTTTGAGTCCTTGGTGACTCTGCGTCCGCCGAGGTCGTAGAACTTGCCTCTTTTTACATTGTCCTTCTGTATGTCGGTTATTGACGTGGTGGTGCTGCCGATGTTTATGGCGAGGTCTCCGTTACCCTTCTCCACGGCTATGCGAAGCATGGCGGTGGCAGTGTCATAGCACCATGTGCCTGCATCGGCAAGACTTTCGCATGGCGGCACCTGAGTCAGCTGCACGGCATTGCTGGCACCTTCTCTAAGAGCCACGCTCTTCACATCCATTGTCATGCGCGGGATCTCAAACTCGAAGAAACGTGTCTCGGGCTTTCCTTCATAATTGTCAGTTTCTGTATCTATATAAATGTTATATCCATTGTGGTTCTTTTGGCCTTGAATGATGTGGTATGCGTAATTGTCATCTGCCGTGTCGGGCGACTTCAGGTCGTCTTCATAGATATATCCTGTGTTCAGCTTGTTATCGTCGATAAGCCACAGCAGTGAATACTGCGAGCGGTCAATGTCGCGTGTGTTGGTGAATGTGGTCTGGCGATAGCGTGGAATGATAGTGCCGAGCTTGCCGAAATAGGGCAGCACGTCGAGCGGAGCGTCATACTCCACCTTGTCGCCATACTTGTATGTCTTCGTATAGTCGTTCATGTCCACCCATGTTCCCTGTGGGAAAACGACAGTGCGCTTGGTGGCACTCTCCACCACCGGCGCCACGAGGATGTCTTCGCCAAAGAGATACTCATCGTCACATTCTGCCAGCTCCTTTTCATTCATATATCCGTCAAATATAATAGAGCGCATCAACGGCTCTCCCCAACTATGGCAGTCAATGTAGATGGAGCTGTAGGTGTAGGGCAGATAGCGATAGTGGAGATTGATGTAACGTCGCACTTGGTCGATCACGTCGACGTAACACTCGTTTGTAGGCTCTGGCATTGTCGCGCTGTGGGTGCGTATGCAAGGCGAGAAGGTGGCGAGCTGCACCCAGCGGAGATAAAGCTCAGGGTCGATAGGCTTAGCGTCGAGGGCTACAAATCCACCCACGTCACTGGTCATAAACGGTATGCCCGACATGCCGGCATTTATGGCTGCGGGTATCTGCAGTTGCAGTCCGCTCCACGAGCGCTCTATGTCGCCTGTCCATGGCATTGCGCCATAACGCTGCATACCTGCTGTTCCCGACCGGGTGAGTATGACGTGACGTCGGTCGGGATAGTTCTCGCAGAGGCGTGAATACACGTCGTCCATCCAGATGTTGTTGAATTCGTTATGCACCTCGTCGCGGTTGCCGGCAACAAACAGTGAGTTCTCGCTGTCCTTCTCCAGTTCGCCGAGGTCAAACCACCATGCGCCCACTCCCATGTCGGCAAGTTTCTTGTATGCCGTCCGCCACATCCAGTCGGCAGCATCCTTATTGGAGTAGTCGATGAGTCCCACGTAGTCATTCTGTAGCCACTCCATTCCCGGCACGTCGCTGTCGGCGAGCCAGCCCTTGTCCTTCAGGAAACTGTAGTGAGGGGTTTGAGAGGTGAAGTAAGGCTCTGTGATGACAATGCTGTTCACACCTTTTTCCTTCAGTCCCTCAATCATTCCCTCAGGGTCGGGCCAGTTGGGGGCATACCAGTCGAGTGTTCCCATCCATGCGCAGGAGGGACCCTGCCACTGTATGTCGAATACATTGCCGTCGATGGGGATGTTTGCCTTCTGTATTTCTTCCACAGCTTTCTCTGCCTGAGCCTGCGTCTCATAGCCGTAGCGTGAGGTCATATATCCCAAGGCCCACATCGGAGGCATTGGGGTTTTGCCTGTGAGGTAGGTGAACTCTGCCACTACCTCACAAGGATATGTTTCGTTGGTGACAACGTTCAGCGGGGCAATATAGTAATATGCCACGGGCGACGGACTGCGGGTTGTGAACTTTGTGCCTTCGGTTGACGAGGGAGTCAGCACCGCACCGCGGTATTGGTTGTCGAAGAAGAGAGCGTAGCCTTGTGTCGAGAGGATGAACGGTATGCTGATGTTTCCCTCCATGAATGTGCTGGAGTTCCATGAGAAGTGGGGCTGGTTGTCGATAGTTATGGGCTGGTTGTCGATATTCACCTTCTTGCTGTTGTATCCACCGCCGAAAAAAGCTTCGTCGCGGCTGTTTGCCACGAAGCTTGCGGTCTTCTCTTCGGATGCGTTGTCCATGGGTCGTGCCTCTTCAAGCATGAGCTGTCCTATGTAGGAATAGAATTTCAGACTGCAGTCAGACTTGTCCACGCTCACGCTAAGTTGATCGGTCTTAAGGAGCAACTCATCCTCAAGCTCGTCCACTCTGAATTCTCCCCACGGTTCCATCACCACGCTCACCGAGCGTCGTTCCTGTCCCGTTGTGCCGTTGGGCAACGACAGCACCTTGACAGTAGTCTCGCTATAGGCGGTGATTTCCACACGTCCCGTCTCGCCAAGCACAGTCACCTTGCTTCCATCCACGGCATAGTCCTTGAACCTGCCGACAGGAGCTTGGGCAAGAGCGGCAATAGTACATGAAAAAAACATTATCATCGATAATGCTGTCAATACAAGTCTCTTCATCTTACAATTTTTTATGTTATGGTGGGTCCTATTTTATGTTATGGTGGGTCCTGTTATTTCGCTTAGATAATATCGGCTGCATTTAACGCTGTTGAATATCGGCTGCTCTCGGCATAGCCAAAGCTTTGTCTCTGCTCTCGTTTGCACGATATTTAACGAAGGCATTTCCCGCCCTTATCTACTGCCCATGCCTGACTTTGTGCTTTTCACTCCGTCGAGGGTGTATGCCTGCTCTGTCTGGCTATGAACGACTTTTACGGCTGTGAATTTTGTTGGTGTGGCGGTTTGCTTTGCGGACACCAGTGTCATGCAGCGTTGCAAAATTACTAAAAATTCTTTTATGTGTACGGCATCTTCTCTGAAAATCTTCCTTTTCATGCGAAAAAAATCTTTTTTGGCTGTTTCTGTTAAACTAATATTTTGCCATCTGTGCATAAAAAACTTTGAAAAATCATTTGCAATACAGAAAATTTCAGTAACTTTGCCCTCAGAAATCTTAGCGACATACTTTAGTACCATTGTCCTGATCCACAACAAAGTTACCAAAGGAATCTTTAGTCACCATATTTTCAATAAATTATATTTCATCAAAATTACGTCAGACAAATGTAAAACAATCAGAGTTTTTTTTGGGAATTTTCCTATTTATATCACAATTATTGTATCTTTAAAGACAAGTATGAAAAATGAAATTCTAAAATTTCATGCAGCATTACTTTGCTGCCTGCTCTGCACAATCCTTGCGGGGTGCTCAGACAACGACGACAATAAGGTGAAGGCTCCCGAGGAGGATGCCTCGCAGTTTGTCGTTCTCACGGATGTTGTGCCGGACGCAATACTGGAGATCCGCTATTACAGTACTTACAACTTCATCGGTCGCCGCATCCCCGGTTACGACGAACCGATAGCCATACTCACGCGTCAGGCAGCCGACTCACTCAAGAAGGTGAGCGACGACCTCATCAAGCAGGGCTATCGACTGAAGATCTTTGACGGCTATCGTCCGCAGAAGGCTGTGGATTACTTCATGGCTTGGGCAAAGGATGTCAACGACACGCTCATGAAGCCGTATTTCTATCCGGAACTCGACAAGTCGGTGCTCGTGCCACAGGACTATATAGCTGAGAAGTCGGGACACACCCGTGGCAGCACTATCGACCTCACCCTCTTCGACATGAAGCTTGAGAAGGAGGTAGATATGGGCTGCACCTACGACTACTTCGGTCTTGCCTCCCATCCTGATGTTCTACCCAGACAGGAAGTGGGAGCCTACAAGCCTATCAACCAGGAACAGTATGACAACCGCATGATACTGCAGAAGGCTATGGTAGCTCACGGTTTCAAACCCTACGATTGTGAATGGTGGCACTTTACCCTTGCCAATGAGCCGTTCCCGAATACTTACTTCACCTTCCCGATAGCCCGCAAATCCATTGTAGATGCACAATAGGTAGGCGTATTATTTTGATAGTGAAATCAGGAAAAGACACAGTCTTGACATACTTCGCAAAGTATCTAAACATAAATTGCATTTTATCTTTAGATACTTTGCCATTTATGTTGACATACTTTTTTTTGAGGTTCTTATAGCAAGAAAAGACTACCAATCATAAAAAGTGAAGACATACGACGACGTGCAATATTACTTGACTTTTAAAAGAAGATATACTTCATTGGCAAAAGAAGATATACTTCTCCGGCAAAGTAAGTATATCTTCTCTGAAAAGTAAGTATATCTTCTCTGTGATATCAGAACCACGATAAAGATGAAAGTCAGCAAATCTTCCTTTTTAGTCGAAAAACTTTCTTTATTGACTGTTTATTTCTTATTTGGCTTGAGTGAACGACAAAAAGTATGTAAATGTAACATTACGAAATGTAACATTTGATACTCCCATAAAAAAACTCCGTGTCTTCCGTGTGTACCGTGGAAACAGATTGATCCACGGAAGACACAGAAGACACGGAGCTGACGAAATAAAGGTCATTCTTCAAGCCATGCGCATCTCATGCCCCAGTCTTCCATCACCGCCTTGCGGAACTTGAAGATTGTTGCCGCACCCTGATGGCCGTCATGGAAGAGAGCTGCGTCGGTCTTGTCCGACCACCACTGTCTGCCTACGGCATAGTCCGTCTCCTGCCGTTTGCCGGGGAAGGTGTTCTCTATGGTTATGAAGCCGTTCTGTACGGGGAAGCCCTCTATCTCCGACGTTATGGTGTATGGCTGCGTGCCGGTCTTGTATGTGCTGTATTTCACCACGTAGTTCCCGTCGCCGAGATAATACCCACGCCAGTTCTGTTTGGCGATATTCAGCGTTATGCACTCCTCGCCCACATTAAGGTTGTGGCATACAGGACCTTTTACATGCCATTCTATTATGGAGTATATCGGTGCGGTGTCCTCGGCCGTCGTGGTATGGTGGAAGACACGCCGTGGGGTATAGGAGTATCTCTCGAAGCTGCCGCCCCACGACTCTTTCTCCGGATTGGCGGGGTCTCCGTCCATCATATACAGCAACGACGGTGTGTCGCCCAGTTTCGGCTTGCCCTGGAGGTAGTTGTAGAAGTCCGCACCGAGGTGTCCCCGTCCTTTTATGTAATAGTCATAGAACCCTCCGTTCCATTGGTCCGCCAGCTTATATTTCGCTATGAAACTGCGGTATGTGGAGTTGTTCTCGATCATCCAGATGTCGGGGAAGTTCTCAATGATATATACGTAGGGATTTATGCCCCATTTCTTGTTTGGTCCTCCAATCCAGTATATGCGTATCTTGTTGGCAATCTCCGGAGCGTCGTGCAACGCCTGTGCCACATCGTCGAGGGTGCCCCAGACGAGGACATACAATGGTCGTGAGGACTCTTTCTGCGCACAACGTACAATCCATTGCGACCCTTCCGTTGGCGTTGAGTATCCTGCGGCGGGTGCTGCGCCATGCCGTCCTTGTTTTGTTATGGAGCGCAGATATTCTGGTGAGGGATAATACGCCCTCGGCGACTTTGCCTCAGTGTTATGCTTCTTCAGCTTCGGCAGGTCTTGTTCGTAAAGGTCTATCATTCGCAGTATCTCGCTTTTGTTCCCTTCGCCGAAAGAGGGCGAGGATATCAGTCCTTCACATTCAAACTCATTAGAATATAACAGGTAGTGCATCATCGACTGGTTGTCGTCAGGGTCTGTGCCTCCAATGTCTGAGGTGATGAGAATACGTGGTCTCTCCGGCACGGGTTTTTGTGCCATGAGCGGAAATGCCGTCAACAGTGCTGCGGCGAGAAGAAGAAAGATAGGTTTGCTGTTCATAGTGTAAAATTATGGTTATAGGTTGTGTATTGGCATGTTTGCAAAATTACTCTTTTCTCTTTGTTCACCAAGCTTTGGAGCGGTATTATATTATTCCTTTTTCTTTCTGAATATCCAGGGCAGGAAGTCCTTGAAGTCATGGCGGAAAATGATGCCTATGCCCTGAGTGTTGAGGTTTGACTTTATGAAATATCTGTCAGATGTCTGGTTGTACACCCTCACCTGTAGGTTTCCGTTCGGGAAGAGCAGATAGCGTACGTCGAAGTCGCCAATGAACGATGTCGTGGCGTTGGCGTTGTCGCGATATCCGAACTGTCCGTTTATGAGCAGACGGTTGTTGAGCATACGTCCTGAAATTAGTCCCTCATACTCTGCGTTCATCATACCCTCATCGCCTGGAGAGATATTCGCTCCGAAGTTCCAGTTCTGGTTTTTCAACACCACGTCGGATATGACGTTGTTAAGCTGCTGCGACAGTGTTCCGGAGAGGAACGACTGCATGGCGAGCGATGCTTGTGACTGTTCTGTCTGTACGTTGCTCTCCCCGGCATAGAATCGACCTACGGAAAGCAGGTACACCACCTGCTGCATACGTCGTTGCTCTGTGTCCATAGCCGCCGTAATCATCTTCTGCACTTCGGCGCTTGCTTGTGGAATGTTAAGGTCGAAGTCCACCTTCGGCTGTTCTGCCGTTCCCGTAATGTTCATGATGCAGTTCACCTTAACGTTGTTGTTTTTGAACGAATTGCCAATGTTCAGGTCAGCGAGAGGGACAGACGGCAGCTCATACTGCGCCTGTAGGTTTATGGAAGCTTCGAAGGGGTTTCCGCCGAACACCAGTGTCCCGCCGTTCAGGAAGCGGAAGCTTTTCTTTATAACCTTCTGCATGGTCATCTTATACTCACCGTACACTACGTTATAGTTTCCGAAGATCTGCATTCCACCTTTATTATAATATGTCGCACGCAGTGTCCCGTTGCCGTTCAGCGTAATGACGTCGCCCGTCTTCTCGTCCATGAGGAGGCGCAGTGTGCTTTCCGGTGTGGCGTGTATCAGGAAGTTCAGCCGTATATTGGTGTTGAAGTCGCTGAGATATCCTGCCTCAACGTTTCCCCCTTCCGCCTTGTCGCTCTCCGTCTTCCTCCATGTTATGAACTCCTGGTTCTGTATGGCGTCCTGCGAAGCCACGTTATATGCTATCTCCGACCCTTTCTCCGGGTAAGCGTTTATGTCGAAGGTCACTTCTCCTGGCCTTCCCTTTATCTTACATTCTCCAGAACCCACGACATGTCCACAGAATGTCGAGCCGTTGAACTGCTGGAAGTCGAAGCACAGCAGATGTTCTGCGTCAACGTCGATGTCGAACGTCATCCTCGACAGGTGGTCGTGGTGCAGCCCTCCGTTTACCGTTCCCCTGTTTCCGTTGTCGTCGTATATGTGGCAGTCTTTGAAGAGGATATCATTTATTACGAGATTTACGGTGTCTGAGCGCAGCGTATAATATGTGTTCAGCGGAGCCACATGCACCTTTCCGTCAGCCACGAGCCGTCCTGTCAGATTTATGTCGCTGAGGTCTCCCCAGAGCCTTACCCTTCCGTTTGCCCAGACCTTCACCTCGTCGAGGAAGCTGCTGCAGAAAGACTGCATAAACTCCGCCCTTGTATTCTCAGCCTTTATGTCGAGGTCGATGTAATTGTTCTTTATAGAGATATACCCTTTTATGTCCGTCCTTCCGTCACGTGAGATGTCAGAGTGAGTCCTCTTTGGCGTTCCTTCTGCAGCGTAGAAGCCTTCCGTCACCACGTCGTCGTCGTTGCACCGTCCGTCAATGTTTATCTGCCCCTTGTCGTTGTCCCATGTCGCATGAACCGTCAGCACCCCCATGCGACCCTCCTCAAACAGGAACCGCCTAACGTCGAGGTCGGCGTACGCCTCCATGCTGTGCGTAATGTCCTTTACGACAGCCTTACCCGTAGCGAGTCCTGCAAACTCTACAGAATGGAAGTTCACCATATTCATGATATACGCCACGTCGACATCCTCCAGAGCCACCACGAGCGAGTCAGAAGCCTTCTGCGTCGCTGCGCCGTCGATGATGATATGCTGTGCGTCGTGTTGCAGCATGAAGCCCCTTACAGCCAGTCCCTTCTTGGAATATGTTATCTCCGATGGGTGGAGATGCCACAGCGAGTCGCCCATGGTGACCTCCGAGGGCATTATGCTGATATGCGCCACGTCATTGCCCTCCGCATTCGTATAGAACGAGCTTATGGCGTTCAGTGCGCCCGAGAACTTCCCTTTCTCCTTTTCCGCCCATGTAATACCTGTTGACAACCTGTTTCCTGCCGCCTTGCCTTTCAGCGACATGCACAGTGAGCCGCCGTTGTCGTCGTTGCGTGTCGCTGCTATGTCAATGTTCAGCGTGTCCCGTAGGGAGAAAATTCTTATGGCATTATCCTTCAGCGAGGTGTTGCCCAGCGTCAGCGAGTCGTTGGCAATCGTTATGTCCGCCAAGCGCATGTCGTCATCGAGGAATGCATCGACAGAAATCGGTGCCTTCGCCTTTATCCCCGTCTTAAGGAGTCGTGAGATCATCTCCGTGCTTCTCACCGTTCCCCTCACCGCAATCCTGTTGTGTGCGTCCTGCTGGAACGCCAACCCCGGAATGGTAGGAAGCCTCTGTGCCAAGAGGTTCGTCAAGGATTTTCCCAATGTGGCGAGGTTGAACCGTCCCTCTGCCGTGATGTCGGCAAAGTCCGACGACAGTGACATGATGCGCTCCGAGCCCTTGCTCTCAGCCGTTACTGTCATGTGGTCGCACAACGTGATGTCCGTAGAGTCCGTCATGCTGAAATGACGTATGTCGGCACGGCATGCAGCGAGAATATCCTCAGTATTCCCACATTCCGCACGCAATATGCCGCAGAACACAGCACCAGGGTATCTGTCAGTGATGTTCGCAGCCTCCGGGTTCAGCCTGTTCACCACCGCTTCCACTACGGCGTTTGTTACGGCCTTTGTCCCTCCGTTGATTTTCTGCAAGACGTTGTCGGCACTTGCCGCCACCGTGATGTCCGCATTTATATCCTGTATAGTCACCTCAGCCTCCGCTGTCTCGTTTCCGAGCTGTGCTTCCGCCCTTATGTTTCGGTAAGGATAATCGTTCATCGTGAGCAGCGGAGCTTCTATTACAGCGTCTATGCTCTCCGCTTCCCCTGTCGCCTCATTCATTTCCGCCGTGACGTTCACCGCCATTTCACAGTCACCTATCTTTCCCCCTTCCACCACCGTGGCGAGTTTCAGCGTTGTCGTTTTCAGTTCCGCTTTCAGCGTCTTCCCCCTGTATTCCAAAATATGTGAGCACGACCCTGCTGCAGTGTTCAGCATACCGTCGAGCGATATTGTCCCATTCACGCTTCGTGCTTCAGCCTTGTATGATAAGTCGCCTATTGCCAGCCAGTTGATACCCTCTGTCTTCAGTGCTGCTCCAATCTTCTCCAAAACAGCGGCCTTGACGTTCAGCTCAGTGACCGAAGCGTTCCATTCCGCTTTCTGCGGGTTCTTGAGAAGTTCATGGATAGGGTGGGGTGACGACGCATGAGCCGATAAGACGAAGTCTCGCAATGGTGATCGCAGTGCCAGTTCTTCACACCTTGTCCCCCTGCTGTCGCTCTTCAGCGTAGCGTCAAAGAATATACTCTTGTCTATGCGTCCCATCTGAGGCACGAAGGCTGCCATGTCTCTGCTTCCTATGTACGAATGGTGGCTGGAGAAATACGCCGACGTTATTTCCTTCCCCCTCATCGTTATGTCAGCGTCCAAGCTTATGTCGCTGTTCTCCGTCCTGAGGCTGAAATCCTTTACGACAGTATGGCTGTCAGCATTCGTGACGCTCATCGACAGATGCTGCAGCTCAAGGGCAGAGTTCTCTTCTTTGAACGACAGTTTCTTCAGCCTCACCGCGGTGCTGTCTCCCGTTATGGCGTCAATCATGACATGCCCGCTGATGTTCTTCAGCGTCAGATGGTTAATATCGAGCATTCCACGCTTTGGCGCAATGCTGTGGACATCATATCTCACAGAAGAGTTGCGCACTACGAGCGACGCTATCCTCAGGTTCACGCCCCCTGTCTGCACGGTATCTTTCGAGGCGAGGGAGTCGATCAGGAACTGGCAGTTCAGCTTGCTCTCCGTGGTGTTGCGACAGAGCGTGGCGTTCATGCCGAATATTTGTGCCGACGTTATGTCTATACGTCCTCGCAGCAGTTCCAAAACGTCAATCTTCGCCGAGAGCCTGTGGCATGTCACCATCTCCTTCCCCCTCTGGTCGTAAAGCATGACCTCGTCGACCGTTATGCGGTTCAGAAGTCCCAGCGATACTGTTCCAATGTCCACCTTTGTCCCGAGCTTCTCCTGCACTGCGTTTTCTATGGCACGCACAAAAGAATGTTGCACCACCGGGATATGAAGTGATACAACAGCTACCGTGTACAGTCCTGCCAAGACCCACAGTAAGACGGCTATTATGTGCTTTATTTGCTTGATAAATGTTATTTTTGTTGCAAAATTACGAAAAAAAATAGCGAAAGAGAAATCTTTATTCAATTATATTCTTTTATATTGGTTTTTTTTCATAATTTTGCACACAATAGATTGGAAGAACGTTGCCTTACGGATGAGGTTTCCGCAATTTTGCCGTTGTGGCAACGTTGAATATGGTATTACAAGGTGCGGCGAATGTCCCGTCCCCGCATGACGTAAGGGCATGTGAGACATTTCAAACACCATAAGAACACGTGTTTTGGTGGGTTTTCTGCATGAATCCACCGTAATTTGTAAAATTTTCACTACAGATGGTTAACATTATCAAGTTACGTAAGGGCCTTGACATAAAACTCAAGGGCACAGCACAACTGAAAGACGTTACCGCCGCAGGGGGGAGCATATACGCTATGTGTCCCTCAGATTATCATGGCGTGACGCCAAAGGTTGTGGTGAAGGAAGGTGACAGAGTATTGGCGGGCGACCCGCTCTTTGTCAACAAGCGTTATCCTTCGGTTGCTTTCCCTTCTCCGGTCAGCGGAAAGGTCGTTGCCGTAGAACGTGGCGAGCGCCGTAAGGTGTTGGCAGTAAAGGTTGAGGCAGAGAAAGAGAATGCCTTCCGCGACTTCGGACGGCGTGAGCCAGCCACGATGACAGGCGATGAGGTGCGTCAGGCACTCCTCGATGCCGGTATCTTCGGTTTCATAAACCAGTTGCCGTATGCCGTGTCAACGACTCCCGACACCACTCCTCGTGCGGTCTTTATCTCCGCTTTCCGCGATATGCCCCTCTCGGGCAATGTCCTTTACGAGCTTCAAGGCAATGAAGAAGCTTTTCAGGAAGGCATTACGGCACTCTCGCGCATTGCCAAGGTCTATGTCGGCATCAACGCCGAAGAAGAAGCATCGCTCGGCGGTTTGTGTAATGCTGAGGTCACGCTGTTCAAAGGCAAGTGTCCTGCCGGAAATGTCGGTGTCCAGATAAACAATATCGCCCCGGTGAACAAGAACGAGGTGGTATGGACAGTAAGCCCTGCCGTGGTAATGTTCATCGGACGACTCTTCCTCACCGGAAAGGTTGACCTCCGCCACCGTGTCGCACTGGCAGGTTCAGAGGTTGTCAACCCAGCATACAGCGAAATAGTTGTAGGCCAACAGGTTGACACGGTGATAAACGGAAGGATAAAGAACTCAGGAGTGCGTATCATAAAAGGTAATCCTCTCACGGGAGAGAAGGTAGAGGGCGAGAGCTACATCGGGCCTCAGGTCAGTGAGATCAGCGTCATACCCGAAGGCGACCATGCCGACGAGATGCTTGGCTGGATCATGCCACGTTTCAGCCAGTTCTCCGCCAGCCGCACATACTTCTCCTGGCTTCTGCCGAGGAAGAAGGAATATGTCTGCGACGCACGTATCAAGGGTGGTGAGCGCCACATGATTATGTCGGGAGAATACGACAAGGTGCTTCCTATGGACATTTACGGCGAGTACCTGATCAAAGCCATCATCACCGAGGACATAGACAAACAGGAGGCTCTGGGCATCTACGAGGTAAGTCCCGAGGACTTCGCCGTGGCGGAGTTTGTATGCTCTTCGAAGCTCCCTTTACAGAAGATTGTCCGCGAGGGTCTTGACATCCTCCGCAAGGAGAATGAATAGTGCCGCAGCACTTCTCCACAACGTACAAATGATTTCCGGTGGCTGTGGCACGGCATCGCCCCCACGCCGCCTACCGCAAAACAAAGGATAAATGAAAACTTTAAGAAAATATCTTGACCAGATAAAGCCAAACTTCCAGCCGGGAGGAAAGTTCCAGGCGTTTGGCAGCGTCTTCGAAGGCTTCGAGAGTTTCCTCTTCGTGCCCAACGAGACTTCTAAGAGCGGAGCGCACATTCACGACGCCATTGACTCGAAACGTGTCATAAGCTTCGTAATTATCGCTCTCATGCCGGCACTTTTCTTCGGCATGTATAATATAGGTTATCAGAACGCCTTCTATGCCCACGCCTTGGAGACGACGTCCGGCGTAGAGATGTTCGTATACGGATTCCTGCAGATGCTTCCGAAGATACTCGTAAGCTACATCGTAGGTCTCGCCATAGAGTTCGCATGGGCTCAGTGGAAACATCACGACATACATGAAGGCTATCTCGCTACGGGCATCCTCATACCTATGGTACTCCCTGTCAACTGCCCGCTGTGGTGTCTCGCCATTGCCTGCGCCTTCAGCGTCATCTTCTGCAAGGAGATTTTCGGCGGCACGGGAATGAATTTCGTCAATCCTGCCCTCGCTGCTCGTGCCTTCCTCTTCTTCTCATACCCTACCGTAATGTCGGGCGAGAACTGTTGGGTGGCAAAAGACACGATCTTCGGGCTCGGACATACCATTGCCGACACCACGACGGCAGCGACGCCACTCGGCGTATTGTCGCAGAACCCTGAGGCTCAGATAGACACATTCAACGCCTTCATAGGACTCATACCCGGTTCTATGGGCGAGACAAGTACTGTGGCGATAGCTCTTGGAGCCCTGCTGCTGCTCTTCACCGGTGTTGCCTCCTGGCGCATCATCCTTTCCGTCTTCCTTGGCGGAGGTCTCACGGCAGCGCTGTTCCACCACCTCGGAATGTCGCCCCTTACGGCGTGCCAGCAGTTCGTTCTCGGCGGTTTCGCCTTCGGTGCGGTGTTCATGGCTACCGACCCTGTCACAGCCGCACGCACAGAGGCAGGAAAATGGATATACGGTTTCCTCATCGGCGTAATAACCGTAATGGTGAGAGTCATGAACCCAGGTTATCCTGAGGGTATGATGCTCGCCATACTCCTTATGAACGGCTGTGCGCCTCTCATCGACTGGTGTGTCGTCCAGAGGAATATCTCACGTCGCTTAAAACGTATAAAATAACGGGAGGACAGCATTATGGCAAAGAAACTGAATACAAACAACAACGCATACATTATAATATATAGCATAGTGCTCGTAGTCATCGTGGCTTTCACCCTCGCTTTCGTCTATACCTCGCTGAAGGAGAAGCAGGAGGCCAACGTGGCACTCGACGTGAAGAAGCAGGTACTCGCCTCGCTCGACATACGTGAGTTTGCCGACGATGCCGACGCAGAGCGCAGATACAGCGAGACGGTTATCAGCACCGACACCCTCTCGTCGGAGGACAAAGCCATAGTATATACCTGTACGCTCAACGGCGAGACGAAATACGTGCTCTACGTACAGGGCATGGGGCTCTGGGGACCTATCTGGGGATATATCGCACTGAACAGCGACAAGCAGACCGTCTGCGGAGCATATTTCAACCACGCCAGCGAGACGGCAGGTCTCGGAGCAGAGATAAAAGACTCCAAGGCATGGCAAGACCAGTTCAAAGGCAAGACAGCCTTCGCCGACAACAAGGTCATGCTCTCCGTGAAGAAAGCTACAGACATCAAGCCGGAAGAGCGGCAGTACACCGTAGATGCTGTCACCGGCTCTACGCTGACATGCAACGGCGTGAACAATATGTTCAAGGAGAGCATTGCGCTGTATGCTGATTTTCTTAACGATAAATAAATTGAGGAGGAATAAAAACTATGAGTAAACTGTTTTCCAAAGAGAATAAAGAGGTATTCCTCACGCCGCTCAACGGCAATAACCCTGTGCTGATACAGGTGCTTGGAATATGCTCCGCCCTCGCTGTCACCTCACAGCTCAAGCCGGCAATAGTCATGGGACTTGCCGTGACGGTCATCACGGCTTTCGCCAATGTTATAATATCGCTGATACGTAACACTATACCTACGCGAATACGTATCATCGTGCAGCTCGTCGTAGTGGCAGCCCTCGTGACTATCGTCAACCAGATTCTGAAAGCTTTCGTATATGATGTCAGCGTGCAGCTCTCGGTATATGTAGGACTTATTATAACAAACTGCATCCTTATGGGACGTCTTGAGGCTTTCGCCTCTATCAACAAGCCGTGGCCGTCGTTCCTCGATGGCATTGGCAACGGTCTTGGCTACGCCCTGATACTCGTTGTGGTAGGTGCGGTGCGTGAGTTCTTTGGCCGTGGCTCACTGCTCGGCGTAAAGATTATCCCTGAGAGTTTCTATGACTTCGGATATATCAACAACGGCATGATGACTATGCCTGCCATGGCAATGATACTCTGCGGCATAGTGATATGGGTTCACAGGGCGTATTTCTATAAAGACAACGACTGACCCACCTTATCCATAGTGGAAAACCATAGCAGCCACATAGCGGAGACAGCTTGCGGCGTGCTATCCATCATTAAAAACGTAAAGAAAAATGGAACATATAATATCACTTTTCTTCCGAAGCATATTCGTTGACAATATGATCTTCGCCTTCTTCCTCGGCATGTGTTCTTACCTCGCCGTGTCAAAGAGTGTGAAGACGTCCTTCGGATTGGGCATGGCGGTGACCTTCGTGCTTCTCATCACCGTTCCCGTTGACTATCTGTTGCAGACAAAGGTTCTTTCTGCCGACGGCATACTCGGCGTAGACCTCTCATACCTCTCGCTGATACTCTTCATTGCCGTCATCGCAGGCATAGTACAGCTTGTGGAAATGATTGTCGAGCGTTTCTCGCCGTCGCTCTATGCTGCGTTAGGCATCTTCCTTCCGCTCATCGCGGTGAACTGTGCCATCATGGGTGCCTCGCTCTTCATGCAGCAGCGTATCAACCTCGACCCTACCAACACACAGTATATCGGCGGTGTGGCGGACGCTGTTGCCTTCGCACTCGGCTCTGGCATTGGCTGGACGCTCGCTATCTGCCTCCTTGGGGCAATACGTGAGAAGCTGGCTTATTCCGACGTTCCAAAGCCTCTGCAGGGTCTTGGCATAACGTTCATCACCGTAGGGCTTCTCGCCATGGCGTTCATGTGCTTCTCGGGATTGAAGATATAAGGCGTGTCACGTAAAACTCTCACCGAACAAAACACTATAGAATACAATGGATATACATTTTATCTTAGCGAGCATGGGGGTATTCCTGACAGTCATAATACTCCTCGTCATAATACTGCTCGTAGCAAAGAAATATCTGTCGCCAAGCGGTAATGTGAAGATTACCATAAACAACGATACCGTACTCGACGTGCCACAGGGAAGCTCCGTGATGGCTACGCTGAACGAGAACGGCATATACCTGCCTTCTGCCTGCGGCGGCAAAGCGTCGTGCGGACAATGTAAGGTGCAGGTGCTTGAAGGAGGAGGGGAAATCCTCGACTCCGAGAAGCCGCATTTCACACGCAAAGAGATAAAGGAAGGCTGGCGACTCGGATGCCAGTGTAAGGTCAAGGGCGACCTGAAGCTTCGTGTCGACGAGTCGGTAATGGGTGTGAAGGAATGGGAATGCACCGTGATAAGCAACCGCAACGTCGCAACGTTCATCAAGGAGTATAAGGTAGCCCTGCCTCCTGGCGAGCACATGGACTTCGAGCCTGGCTCCTACGCCCAGATCCGCATACCGGCGTTTGAGCTTGACTATGACAAGGACTTCGACAAGTCGCTGATAGGAGAGACATACCTCCCGGCATGGGAGAAGTTCGGACTCTTCTCGCTGAAATGTGTGAATACCGAGCCTACCATACGTGCATACTCTATGGCAAACTATCCTGACGAGGGAGACATCATCACGCTCAACGTGCGTATCGCCACGCCACCGTTCAAGCCAAAAGAGCAGGGACCGGGCTTTATGGATGTCAACCCGGGTATAGCATCGTCATATATCTTCTCGCTCAAGCCGGGCGACAAGGTGGTGATGTCAGGACCTTACGGAGAATTCCGTCCACAGTATGGCACAGGACGTGAGATGATATGGGTTGGCGGAGGTGCCGGCATGGCTCCACTGCGTGCACAGATAATGCACATGCTCAAGACTCTCAACACCCGCGACCGTGAGATGCACTATTTCTACGGTGCAAGGGCTATGGAAGAGATACCTTTCCTCGACGACTTCCTACAGCTTGAGAAAGACTATCCTAATTTCCATTTCCACCTCGCACTCGACCGTCCTGACCCGAAGGCTGATGCAGCAGGGCTTCGCTATACCCCGGGCTTCGTAGCTCCGGTAATGGGCGATACATACCTCAAACAGCATGAGAACCCAGAAGACTGCGAATACTATCTCTGCGGTCCTCCTATGATGGCCAAGACCGTCCTCGACCTTCTCCATTCGCTCGGAGTGGAGGACAATATGATACGCTTCGACAATTTCGGAGGATAAGACAACGAGACGTCTTAGACATATGCTAATACAGCGAATATTTGAAACAACGGCAGCCGTGGCATACATTATAGCGGTTGCCGTTGTTCTGTCATGTCACCGTTTTTCTAACGAATTATCGTGGCTTTATGATAACTTAACATTGTTTTCTATTGCATAAAAGAATAAAAATGTTAATTTTGCAAAGAAATACATCTTCTAATAATCCTATAAATCACAAACTTATTTCTACTAAATGAGAACACGCATTTTTACCACTACAGCTATGGCATTGTTGCTGTTTCTTTGTTCATCAACGATGCAAGGCAAGGAGAAACTAAACAGAGCGCCTGTGGCAGTGACAACGAAGACGGGCGTACTCGTGTCGTGGAGGTCGCTTACCTCCGACGGCGCAAACACCTCTTTCAATATCTACCGTAACGGTACAAACATTGCCAAAGGACTGTCGTCAAAGACAAACTATTTAGACAAGGATGGTGCGGCAGACGCAGTATATAAAATCGAGACCATTAGAAACGGTGCTGTCGTAGAGTCCTGTGAGGCTAAGGCTTGGAACAACATGTTCACCACGATAAGTGTTCCCCGTCCTGAGGCTTTGCCTGCCGCTAACGGAGCTATGGGATATTACAGACCTGACGACATCAGCGTCGGGGACCTCGACGGTGACGGCGATTATGAGCTCGTACTGAAATGGATGCCGGACAACCAGCAGGACAACGGCTTCAACGGATATACCTCGCCGTGCATCATCGACGCATACCGCATGGACGGGACACAGCTGTGGCGCATAAACCTCGGCCTTAATATCCGTTCAGGAAACCATTACACACAGTTCCTCGTATATGACTTCGACGGCGACGGCAAAGCGGAGATGATATGCAAGACAGCACCGGGATCGAAGGACGGAAAAGGGGAGTATGTCTCAAAAGCCGGTACAGAGGCTGCCGTGACAGGCGTGGACAACACGAAGACTTATGTTAACTCCAACGGAAGGATAAGCGGGGGTGAGGAGTTCCTCACGGTGTTCAACGGAGTGACGGGAGCAGCCATGCACACCATATTCTATTCTCCAAGCCGTTCGGCAGAGGATTTCCCCACAGCGGCAACGACGTATGCTGCGAAGAGCGTATGGGGCGACACGAACTATAACAGAGGAAACCGTTTCAACGCTGCCGTGGCACATCTCGACGGAACGGAAGCCAACGCAACGGCAATCATGCAACGTGGATATTATACCAGATGTTATCTCTGGGCAGTCGATTGGAATGGCAAGAAACTCTCTACACGGTGGCTTCATAAAGGAACGTCGGCAACGGCATGGACAGTGGTCGACGCTGACGGCAAGGAGATGAGCAGCGGCACCGGAACGTCGAGCTACGGACAGGGCGTCCACGGAATAAGTGTCGGCGATGTCAATGACGACGGATATGACGAGATTGTCACGGGAAGTGCTACGATAGGTCACGACGGAAAGCTGATATGCGCTACCGGGAATGGACATGGCGATGCCATACACCTTGCCGACCTCTGTCCTGACAGGGCAGGCTTGGAGGTTATGATGCCTCATGAGGAACGCCCTTTCGGCTATGACGTTCATGACGCTGCGACAGGGGAGATCATCGTGGGAGCAACGGGAACGAGTGACAACGGCAGAGGACTTGCCGCCGACTTCATTCCGGCAAACAAAGGCCACGAGTTCTGGTCGTCGGCAAACAACAACGTCTATTCATGCTCTACCGGCGAGGTGCTCCTCACCAGCAAGCCTGACGTGAATTTCCGTATATATTGGACGGGTGACCCCTTCGACCAGACCTTCGACGGACGTTACGACTCCGGCTCAAAGAAATCCGCTCCACGTATACGTTCTTACAACACTGCGAAGGGCAGTATCATGACCTTCCAGGAGTTTGCCGCATACGGCAGTCCTTCGTCATGCAATACGACAAAGGCTACACCATGTCTTCAAGCCGATATCCTCGGCGACTGGCGTGAGGAGCTGATAATGTATAAGTTTGAGGAGGACTATTCTTCCAACCAGTGTACGCTGATGATTTTCTCTACTCCGGAAGAGACGGAGTATAAGGTGCCTTGCCTTATGGAGGACCATATATACCGCATGGGCATAGCATGGCAGAACTCGTCTTACAACCAGCCTCCTCACCTTGGATTCTGCCTGCCGGAATATCTCGGCGTAGACAGGGCGGGATATACCACCAAGACCGTAAACAACGCTCCTGACGCTCCGGCAGAAGAGCCTGTCGACCCTTCAGGAAGTTATAACGAACAGTTGGCTGTTCCTGCGGAAGACAAGGCTCGGATTTCAGGAAAGTGTTATACGGGAGGTTTGTATGGAGAGCTTACAGCGTCGACAAGTAACGGTTATCTGAAAATGCGTACTGGCAACAACAACAACACCATGACCTTCAGTGTCAATGAGGGTTTCACAATTACTGGCATCAAGGTCGTCGGGTACAGCAACAACACCTCTACCACTGCCGACCGCTCCATAACGCTGACGGACATATGTATTGATGGTAATGAGACATCGGTGCTGACAGAGCCTGTCATCTTGCCTGGCGGAATGAAAGGCAAGACGCCTGCCACAGCCCTTGCCGAAAACTTTTCGGCGACGAAAGACATAGTGCTGAAATTTGACAACTCGCTGATAACCACCAGCGATGTCGACCCTGCGGGAAAGAACAAACAGATTTTCGCTATCATAACGTTCACATACACATACACTATAGGTTCTGGCATAGAGTCAGCACCTGTCACCGACAATGCCGCTCCTGTCATCTACGACCTTGAGGGCAGAAAGGTAAACGGAACGGCAAAGGGTGTCGTTATCATAAACAAGAAAAAAGTCTTGGTAAGATAAACCCTTTCAGCACGTAATATCATTACGGTCAAAACCTCGACATTCTTATGCGGGCTTTGACCGTAATTTATTCTACGACAAGCAGAGCGTAGTAACCGCAGCAAGTGCAAGAAAGGGCAAAAGCATATGAATACATTATCCATTATTCAAGTTTCGCAAGTTAACTAAATATAACGTAAATACCTAAAACAAAAGG
>CALZUQ010000026.1 GCA_945829425.1 uncultured bacterium
TGGAGGTAGTGGCTTCGTTGGAACTCGGCTGCTGCAGTTACTTGAAACAGAAGAAGTCACTACGATAAAGAATATAGATTTACAGCATTCTCATTTCTTTGACAAATACACTGTTATTGGAGATGTGCGTGACGCAGAACAAATGAAAAAGGAATTGAAGAATACCGATCTCGTTGTGCTTCTTGCCGCCCAGCATAGGGATGATGTGTTCCCACGCTCTTTATATTACGAAACAAATGTTGACGGTATGAGGAATACACTGAAGGCTATGGAGGCTAACGGGGTGAAAAGAATAGTCTTCTTTTCATCTGTAGCTGTATACGGACTTAATAAAGTTAACCCTAATGAGACTCATCCGAAAGATCCATTTAACGACTACGGAAAGTCGAAATGGCAAGCTGAGGAGGTCTTGCAAGAGTGGTATACTCAACATAAAGACTGGAATATCAACATCATAAGGCCAACGGTCATCTTCGGAGAAAGAAACAGAGGAAACGTATACAATCTTCTGAAACAGATAGCAAGTGGTAGATTTTTGATGGTTGGAAACGGAAATAACAAAAAGTCTATGGCTTATGTCGGAAATATCGTAGCTTTTGTAAAGTATATGATTGACAACTGTACAAAGGGATATAACGTATTTAATTACATCGACAAACCTGATTTTACTATGAACGAACTTGTCACACATGTCGAGAATGTCCTTTCCAAGAAATTGCCATCAGTCCATATACCTTATTTCATAGGTATGTTGGGAGGATATTGCTTTGATTTGTTTGCTTTCCTGTCACGAAAGAAGTTGGCAATAAGCTCTGTGAGAGTAAAAAAATTCTGTGCTACGACTGAGTTCTGTTCCGACAAGATGACCTCTACAGGGTTTGTACCTCCATATACTCTTGGGGAAGGCTTGCAACGTACTCTCGAATTTGAATTCCAGAGGAAAGACAAAGATGACGTAATATTTATCTCTGAATGATATACCAAACAGCCTTCTCCTTACGTATCGTTACTGCAAGGTAACGGGTAACAGGTAACGCTGCATCTGTGACATTAGGATATTGTTTGTATAACAAAAAAGCTATCCTTTTGAATAAGATTCAATTAGGAGGCATTTAGGACTCATATAAGACAAACAAGGCTCTTAGCTCGGCTCCGGTTTCTGGCTGCAAGAATCCTGAAAAAGACAATATAATTTGATGCTGAAAACGCAAAGAATATCATGCTTCATCAATATTTGGGCGTTACCTGTTACCCGTTACTTTGCAATGTGCAGACATTGCTTGAGGAGAACAAAGAACTTGTTATTTCAATGTGGTATGAGTATTTTGTAAGACAAACACCTCAATACAGCACAGCAGAACAGCGTAATAATTATGATATTTACGACGATGGAATACATTGGAATGGTCTTGATGAGGATATCTCAATAGTACTTACTTTTGAAAGAAGATATACTTCATCGGCAATAGAAGATATACTTCTCGGGCAAAGTAAGTATATCTTCTCTGAAAAAGAGGTTTAAACAAATCTTATCGACGTACATCCAACAAACTCTCAAGCCATACGTATATGGACACAATTTGACAGTATGCGTACGTCAGTAAATTATGTTATTTTTTCGGAAAAAAAAGATGCAAAAATTCAGTCGAATTACGATTATGATAAATAGAAAGTGTGCTAATGTGGTTATTTATAAGCATGGAGCCCCCCAGATGTAAGTTCTGAAAAAATTATGTACCTAAAAAAAGTTGGGTGTGACCGGAAAGGCCTAAGCATAAAAAACAGGTGTTATATGCTTTTGCACTTTCAGGGCGAATATGGGATGAACTAACTAAAACCCAGGGTGTCGCTTCGATCTGCCCTGGGCTATGTGCTTTTGCGCTTTCAGCGCGCATTTATAACTACCTTATAAAAAATTAAAATATACATTACACTTTGTACTTTGCACATTACACATTGTGTATTATAAATAACACATTGTACATTGATTAATTTACTATCTGATATATAAATGTTGCAGCGGTCATTAGGATGCTTGTGATAGAAAAATACAGCGAAGTATATTGATTGAAATATGAGTTTCTCGCTTTTATCTTATGAGGCGTGACGTATATTATGTCGTTCTGCTGCAGATAGTAATATGGTGATGTAAGAAGACTGGCGTCGTTGAGATCTATGCGGTGAACGGACTTTTCACCTTGAGCGTCTTCACGTACAAGGAGTACATTCTCCCTATGTCCGTAAATGGTAAGGTCGCCGGCTGCTGCTATGGCTTCAAGGATGGATATCTTGCCTGTAGAGACAGGAATGACACTGGGGCTGCCGACCTCTCCCATTACTGTAACCCTGAAGCTTGACATTTGTACTGTGACGATAGGTATCTCACTGTCAGCGAGATACATTTTCAGACGGCGAGCAATGATATCCTCCAGCTCAGGTTTTGTAAGTCCTGCTACATGCATGCGTCCGAGCACAGGAAAGTTAATACATCCTTCATTATCAACGAGATATGGAATTGTTGTAGCTGTACTTCCTGCTCCTTGCGTAATGAGGTTGAAAGGTTTTGACGCATCGGGGTCAGTAGTGTTTATGTATATTGTCAGCTGGTCTTTCGGCATGATTTTCGCCTCGTAGAGCATCTTTGAAGCAGAGAGGTTTATTTCTTCAGCGTTTTGAAGATAAGGAATATTCTTCACGCTTGTGCAACTTGCGAGTATGGATATCGAAAGAAAGAAAAATAAAAGTCTGTTAAGTCTTCTCATTGTGTTGTTTTCTGGTTAATAAGTGGGTTCTTAGCACTCTTATATCTCTGTGATATGCTCTCAGCCATAAGGTCATACAGTCTCAGCATATCGTCATCGTGAAGCAAAGACTTCTGTGCCTCCATGACTGTTTTGTCGCCTCTTCTCATGGGTCCTGTCTGAGCTTCCTTTGGTGACATTTTCTGTACCTTTCGTGAAGTTTCCTTTATTAACGGAAACAGAAGGCTGAAGTCAAGATTCTCCTCTGAAAGTATCTCTTCCGCAAGACGGTAACAGTGGTTTACCATATTACAAGCGAAAACAGCTGCGAGATGAAGCTTCTTACGTTTCGTGCTGTCAGCTTCAGTAACCCTGTGAGAAATGCTTTCTGCAAGACATCTTATCTCATGCAGGACAGCAGGTTCGGAAGCTTCAATGAAGCATGGTATTTCAGAGAACTCTATATCTAATGTCTTCGTGAATGTCTGCATAGGATATAACACCCCATAGCGTTTTCTTCCGGCGAGAAGTGTTATAGACACCGTGCCGGCAGTATGTATAAGTACAGCATTCTGACTGACGTGTGAAAGTCCCTTTACTACAGAAGGTATAGCATCATCTTTTACTGCTATGACGTATATCTGTGCATCAGGAGTGACATCTTTCAAAGACGCTACCGCCCTACTCCCGACGCGTTCTGCGAGAGCTTTGGCGTTGGAGAGAGAACGGCTATATACTTGACTTATGACGTGTCCTGCATCATATAAAGCCAGAGCGATATGTGTAGCGAGATTGCCGGAACCTATTATTACGATATTTCTTGTAAAAGCTGATTTCATAATGTATTATCTCCTTTTCACCCTTGCTGGTTATGTCAGGGGCATGGTCATTCTGTCGGTTTCTGTAATATAGTGTGGAACAGACCTTTAAACTGAAGGTATTCATCGAGAATGACCTTATGGCGGCAATAAGGAACAATGTTTTTTGCCATTCCGCCAGTAGCTACGACGGTGTGCTTTTTTCCTGTAGCTTCCTCTAAGCGGTCTATTATGCCGTCTACCATAGCTGCCGAGCCATATAATATGCCGCTCTGCATGCATTCCAAAGTGTTGCGACCTATGATGTCACGAGGTTTTTCAATATTTATTACCGGCAGTTGTGAAGCCTTGGAACTTAACGCCGAGAGTGATGTCTTCACTCCGGGGATAATCATGCCACCCTGAAAGACATTATGCTCGGAGATGATACCTACCGTTGTCGCCGTCCCCATGTCGAAGACTATTACCGGACAGCCGTATGTCACGACAGCCGCAACAGCGTCTGCAAGGCGGTCGTTGCCAAGCTGGAGTGGCGACTCCACGTCGACAGTGATGTATTTCCAGGCATCAGAGAGTGAGAAGAAGTGTGGTGTCTTGCCCGTTATGTCTGTTATAGCCATCGCAATGTCGTCGTTGACTTCTGGAACGACAGAACAGACAGCGGCAGAGACGATCTCATTCGCTGCCATACCTCTTTTCTTCATTCCTGAGAAGATCTCGTTACGGTAATAGCTTACCGTTTCGTCCTTCAAAGTCTTGAAACGCCATGAATACTGTATCACTCCGTTTCTGTCTGTTGCAGCTGCAACGACAGTGGAATTGCCTATGTCTATTAGAAGGTGCATATTTCCTTAGTTCTTTTAAGGTGGGTTCTAAAATTATTCGACAAGTCTAATCAATTTCATAGTTCCTTCCCCTTTGGTCAGTGGGTCCGGAGGACAAGTCTCCCACCGTCAAAAATATTAGTTGTTATGGGGTGACGTTTTGACATTCAACACATACGACAATATTTTGTCTGCCGTTTCATCTTTAGAGCATAAAGGCAGTTCGCATATCTCATTACGTGTAATTATAGTTACCCGGTTTGTATCGACGGCAAATCCCGTCTCTCCACCTGTTATGGAGTTGGCGCAAATAATGTCTGCGTTTTTCTTCATAAGCTTTGCTCTGGAGTTCTCTATGAGATGTTCCGTCTCCATGGAGAATCCTACGACCTTCTGCCCTACCCTTTTCTTTTCTCCAAGATATTTCAATATGTCTTTTGTTCTCACGAGAGGTATAGACATGTCGTTCTCAGACTTCTTCATCTTCTGTGAGGCGTATGTTGCCGGGGTGTAGTCGGCAACGGCAGAGCACATTACGATGATGTCGTATTCCTCGCTTTTTTCCGTCACAGCGTCGAACATTTCAGCTGCACTTCCAACGTTTATGACATTTACTCCACGAGGAGGGTTTATGTTCACCTTTCCGCTTACGAGCGTCACTTCCGCCCCTCTCCATGCTGCCATGCGTGCTATGGCATATCCCATTTTTCCGGACGAATGGTTTGTTATGAACCTTACGGGGTCTATAGCCTCACGTGTAGGACCAGCAGAAACGAGTATTCTTTTCCCTGCAAGGTCTTTCTCCTTTGCTATTGTCAGCATAACGTTTTCCAACAGCACGTCCTCAGAAGGCATCTTTCCGCTTCCGCAGTCGCCACATGCCAGTCGTCCGGAGTCAGGAGAGATGATATTATACCCGTGACGTTTCAGCTTGCAGATATTCTCTTGCAGTATGGTGTTCTCCCACATCCCAGTATTCATTGCCGGAGCAAGGATCACCGGTGCTTTGGTGGCGAAGAGAGTCGTAGTGAGCATGTCGTCACAAATGCCGTTGGCTATCTTTCCTATGATGTTTGCCGTTGCCGGTGCTACGAGGAAGATATGCGCCCTTTTAGCGAGAGCCACATGCTCCACTTGAAACTCGAAGTTACGGTCAAAGGTATCGACAAGGCATTTATTGCCAGTGAGTGTCTCAAAGGTTGTGGGAGTAATGAAGTTGCATGCGTTGCGTGTCATGATGACATTTACGTCAGCATGAAGCTTTACGAGCATGGAAGCGAGGTTTGCTATCTTATATGCCGCGATGCTTCCGGTTACTCCGAGTACTATGGTCTTTCCTTTCAGCATGAATTGTAAGGTGCGTTTCGTTACAAATTTCTCATACCTGTTCCGAGAGCAGGCCATGCTTTTCATAATTTGCCTTGCGTACTATGTCGTTGTTCTCGTTTACGAAGAGTACCGTAGGCTTGTGTTCTGCCGCCTCTTCCGGTGACATTTCCGCGTATGCCATGATAATCACCTTATCGCCGACATTGACACATTTTGCCGCAGCTCCGTTGAGGCATATTATTCCAGAGCCTTCATCTCCTGCTATGGTGTATGTCTCAAACCTGTTGCCGTTGTCTATGTCCACGATCTGCACTTTCTCATATTCGAGAATGCCAGCCTCGCGCAATAGCCGCGTGTCTATGGTGACACTACCCACATAGTCAAGGTCTGCCTGTGTCACTACGGCACGATGTATTTTTGCTTTTAGTAATGTTATCTCCATCTGTGTTAACGTGGGTTCTGTTATTTCCCACTGTCAAAAAAATTAGTAATTATGGGTTGACCACAGATCATCAGATATTGACAATGAAGTTGTCTATAAGTCGTGTCCTGCCGATGTAAACGGCAATAGCCACGAGTGTCTCGCCATATATTTTCTCTACGCGCTGTATGTTTTCGAAGTCCACGACCTCCACATAATCTATTCTTGCTAGCGGTTCAGAAGAAAGGCTCTTGCTGATGATATCCTTGATTTTTTCTGCAGATGTCTCTCCATCCGCTATGGCGTCCTGTCCTTTTCTGAGGCTTTGTGACAATATCAGTGCCGCCTTCCTTTCTTCTGCGTTGAGGTATGTGTTACGGCTTGACTTCGCCAATCCGTCGTCTTCCCTAACTATAGGACATGGTATTATTTCTATTCCGAAGTTCAGGTCCCGGACGAAACGACGTATTGTCGCGAGTTGCTGAGCGTCTTTCTGTCCGAAGTATGCCCTGTCTGGCGTCACGATGTTGAAAAGCTTTCCTACCACGGTGCATACCCCTCTGAAATGTATTGGTCTCACCGCTCCGCAAAGCAGTTCCGTCGTCTCTGTAGTGTCGATGAAAGAGGTGAAATGCTGTGGGTACATCTCTTCCGGTTCGGGGTTGAATATCAAGTCTCCCCCTGCCTCTTCTACGGCTTTCTTGTCTCGCTCGAGGTCACGTGGATATGCCTCAAGGTCTTCTGTCGGTCCGAACTGTATAGGGTTGACAAATACCGACACCACCGTCCTGTCATTTTGTTCCGCCGATTTTCTTATCAGGCTCTGGTGACCTTCATGCAGATATCCCATGGTAGGCACGAGACCTACCGTGAGTCCTTCTTTTCTCCATTGCGCTACAATATCCCTTACTTCTTTTACAGTCTTAACAACTTTCATATTTAATCTTTGCTTTTGTTCTTTTTTTGTTTTGAAAATATGAGGTGTCGCCAACCTCTTCCTTCGTTATCGCCAATCTCTTCCTTCGGTGTCGCCGTCCCAGGCACTACTGTTTCTGACAGGCTTTTCCGACGTAGTGTCAATATAGTTTTGCCAACACTTCATCGCTTATGGCGAAGACATTGTCGTCTGACGGGAAGACACGTTGTTCACATTCTTCCTTATATTCTCTGAACGCCTTTAACATGATGTCGTGCAGTGAAGTGTATTTCTTGACGAACTTCGGTGAGAAGCCGTCGGTATATCCGAGCATGTCCTGATAGACGAGCACCTGTCCGTCGCAGTATCGTCCTGCCCCTATGCCAATGGTTATCGCGTCAATGCTCTCCGTAATCTTTTTCGCCAAAGCTTCTGGCACACATTCCAGTGTTACGGCAAAAGCTCCCGCCTTTACCACCTCCTTTGCGTCGTCGAGAATTTTCTTTGCGTCGTCGAGGGTCTTTCCCTGTACCTTATATCCTCCAAGTGTGTTCACCGACTGCGGTGTCAGTCCTATATGTGCTACGACGGGTATTCCCGCCTGTACTATGGCCTTTATCCTGTCCGCATATTCCGCTCCACCTTCCATTTTCACCGCCTGGCAGTTTGTCTCCTTCATAATCCTCCCGGCGTTCGCCACGGCATCGTAGACGGATGTCTGGTATGACATGAATGGCATGTCGATTACTACGAATGCGTTCTTTGCTCCCCGGCATACTGCTTTACCGTGGTGTATCATGTCGTCCACCGTTACGGCAAGTGTATTCTCATAGCCAAGCATGACGTTTCCTAATGAGTCGCCAACTAGTATCATGTCTATGCCTGCCTCGTCAATGGTACATGCCGTATGGTAGTCGTATGCTGTCAGCATACTTACCGGCAGCCCGCCTTTGCGTTCAAGTAATTGAGAAACAGTTTTCTTCATCCCTGAGAAAAGAAAAAATATTTTTTTGTGAAATAACATGCGCTACGGATTTACTGTGCAGCGTCAGCAATTTCTTGTGAATAAATTGATAAATATTAAAAAAGGATTTATCAGTGTATCACTTGAAATCTCCAAATCAAACGGTCATATGCTATCGCATGTTGGAAGAGTGATGACACCTGGGATGATAAACGCGTATCATTCCCGATGTTTTTAAAAGTATGCTCTTTTTTCGCGTGCAAAGTTAATACTTTTTCTCATACTACGCAAATAAAGCAAAGAAAAAAGTCATAATGCGCATGACATAATGCACGAAAGGAACGATGTGAGCAAAAAAAAGACGATGCCAAGCGATGAGGTGACACCAATAAAAGTGCCTACCTCTGCTCAGCATTGTCTTTCCAAAACCGTTCCGTTATGTCTTCCCATTCTTCCGCGCTTTTCTTTCTGTACATCCTTTGGTTTGTCGTGCGGCTGTTCAGCGGTCCGAGGTGTTTGATATAGGGACCTATTTTTATATAGTCGAAATAAGGCTTGCGCAAGTCGGGCGAGATGACGGTCTTTCCGCTGTACCACGCTACTTTCAGCGACGGGTGTATGTTTTTTATGTATATTGCCATGCCGTTGAGTTCTCTGACATCTGCATCGCCCCCCATGAACAGCACGCATGTTATCTCGTTCTGGTATTTCTCTATCATCTTGTCGAGGACTTGATGTGTCAGTACGTCACCGTTGTCAGCCCATAAGTACTTGCTGTGGCATCCTGGGCAACGGCAGGGACAGTTGCTGATGTTTATGGCTAACGACACCTCATCAGGTACTTCCTGGAAGACGACACTTTCATTGATATATTTCATTGCTTTCTATATGTTTATCTTTGGTTTTGTTAAGGTGGATTCTGTTAAGGTTGGTTTTGTTAAGGTTGGTTCTGTTTATTGCTAACCTTCCGGTCAGAGGATCTGGAGGACACGTCTCCCACCGTTGTTACATGAAACAGGGTCAGGATAATAACCTGACCCCATTTCCCTGTATCGTCGGCAGTAGGGTTTTCCTCTCCCCCTACTCCACTTTCATTCCTTGCCTCTCTTCCGGTGAGTATTGTTTATTCTCACTTTTATTTCATTCCTCCCTTTATCTCGTTTCCTGCATTTTGTCAGGAGAAGCGTAATAGCGTCTGCCAGCCTCCTGCTGTCTTGCCTCCGAGAAGTTTGACACACGTTTCAGGTATCCTATGATACGTGTGAGGTAGTCAACGTTCTTGGAGTGACACTCCGGGCATTCGTGGAGGTATCTCTTGTCGATATGTCCGCAGTCGTTGCATATTGTGTTCGGGATGTTGAACGTGAAGTAGTTACATCCTTCTACGGCAGCGATGTGGAGGAGTTGCCGGTACTGTTCTTTTGAGAGGTGCTCGTCGAGGTTCATGTGCAGCGCAGATCCGCCGGTAAGGTGCTGTATATACGGTGCGCCATGTAGTTTGAACTTGTCTATGATGTTCAGCGACTGGTCTTCTACGACATAGAAATATGAGTTATAACAGTCGCGCGGCACGAAGTATCCGTCCTCCCTGTCCCATTTGGCGTGTTTCACTCCGACGTTCTCCGCAGGTATCATCTCACAGTTGAACATCAGCTCCTTGGTGCGATACTTCATGTTATATTCCTCAACGAGTCCGAGAACGTCCTGTACGAAAGCCCGGTATTCAGGGTTGTCGTTGATTTTTATTCCCATAAACTCCGCAGCTTCCACGAGACCGTTGACGCCTATGGTGAGATACTGACGGTTGATGTTGATATATCCTGCGTCGAAGAGCGGCAGCATGCCGTTAGCCTGTAGCTCCTTCAGGTTTTCGTTATATGCTGTCTGCACCTTGTGGCATAGGTCTATGACATGCCCGAGGAAGTCATGGAAGTCCTCACCTCTGTTTACGGCATATTGTATGCATCTGTTGAGGTTTATGGTCAGTACAGACTTCGAGCCTGTCGACACACCTCCCGCTCCGAGTGTGTATGAGAATCCGTTGTCCTGTATCTCGTTTCTCAGGCGGCAGCAGCTTGACAGAGAGTCGGCATTGTCTGACATGTATGTAAAGAAGGAGTGTCCTTCAGCATACATCTCGGCAGTGAAGTCGCCCCATTCCTCATCGCGTGGCTCACCGTTCTCGGTAAGCAGAGCCATTGTCTCGACAGGGAATGTCAGCATAGTCTTCGTGCGCTCTTTGTTGAACCATTTCATGAAACGTTTCTGCAGCCATGACAGTCCTTCCCAGTCGGGCTGTGAGCCGTCGGGGAAATAGAAGTTCTCGAAGAGTGAGTGGAAATAATATTTGTCATAGTATGCCACGTTCCAGAATACCGCCTGGAAGTTTCGTGCTCCTGTAGGCTGGTTGATGGAATAGACGATCTGTTCGAAGCAGTCGGTAATAACCTTGTCGATGGTTCTTTTCTTCAGCGACAGGTCGGCTTGCTTTTCCGGGTTCTTCCAATAGTCTGTTCCGTATTCTTTTCCTATGAAGTAGTTCATATACATCAGGAACTCCGGTGTTGCGCATGCTCCGCTTAGCATTGACGACACGATGAATACCATGTTTACGAAGCCTCCGCAGAAGGATTTCAGGTTAGTAGGAGCCGTAGAGTTTCCGCCTATGCCGCATGTACCGTTTATGAGCCAGGGGTACATGGTTATTGAGGCACAGTAGTTGGCGAGAGACGTCTCGTCGTTCTTGTATATGAAATGCTTCTGTAGCAGTTCCATATATTCGTCGGCAAGCTCTTTTCCGTACATTTTCTTTATACGGTCTGTCAGCATACGTCTGTTGAGCTTTATGAATGCTCCCTTAGGGAGTTCACCAATCAGTGTTGCAATATTCTTGTGCTCTACGTTTGCGTTGGCATCGAATTTAGAGCCAGTGGCGGCATTTGTAGCCTTACAGTAGTCAGAGAGGAACTTCATGCGGTCGAGTTCGTCGCGTGTCTCGCTGTGTCTCTGTCTGTAGAGCATGAAAGACTTCGCCACCATATAATATCCCTCCTTCATGAGTGCCACTTCCGTCTGGTTCTGTATGTCTTCTACGGTCACTCCGTCCTTTATGTCGAGATTGCTGAGTATCTTCGATATCCTCGAAAGGTCTACCGGCTCATTGACAGAATTGAACGCTTTTATTATAGCGTTCATGATTTTGTCGAGAGAGAATGCGTCTTTCGTTCCGTCTCTTTTTGTGATAGTGAAATTATTAATCTTCATAAGATTTTTCTTTGTAATAGATATGTTATGTTCTCCAAAATGGCAAACTATGATTAGGAAAAATGTATAGAAAGTTTTCTTTTTTGGAAAACTTTTCCTCCTAAGAAAAGAGAAAAGTTTCCCGAAAAACGAAATCACGTTGCAAAGTTACAATAAAAAAATCTTATTGCAAAATAATAATGAAACTATTTTTCCAAAAAAAGCGACATATTCATTAACCGTCTGATGCCCAATATAATAACATGTTTTGTTGAAATTTTTCTTCACAAAAAATATATAATATGCTTGCAAACATATATCTTTCAAAAAAATGTTTAGCCGTATTTCTTACAATCAAACAAAAAAGAAAAACTTCACTTGACGGTTTAGAAAAAATATTCTCCGACAATCTCTGTCTCGTTGTGACTGATAAAAATATTTTTCGACATATACGGTTAAAATATTCGTCATTTCAGTTAGTATTTCCAGAGACTCCGTCCCCGGTTACTGAAAGTATAGGCTTACAGCCTTACACTACTATACGTCGATTATCTCTTCCACGGAGAACGCGGAGACGAGCTGAGAGGAGTAATCCACAGATGTCAGACAGAAAATCCGTGCTTTTTCCGTGTTTCCGTGGATAAGTTTTTGAATGCGAATATCAGTGAATTATCAAGAATTGTTCCTCTCATCACGTATTGTTCCCGAAAATTTTCGTTCAATTCTCGATAATTTACGTTAATCACTGTTGTCTTAGTTGTCTGTTGTCGCTATTCTCCGTTGCATGCTGTGGTGCATAAAAAAAGTGTGCACAACTTCTCAAGATAGGAATAGATTATGCACACCTTATTATATATAGTGGGAATTTATAGAACCCACAATAGGTCATACGCCTGTCTCCGTACCATTGAAGCGTACACCTTGGTTGAGGAGATATTCGTCGAGAATAACCATTGCCGCCATCGCTTCTACAATAGGTACGGCACGCGGCAGTACGCAGGGGTCATGGCGTCCTCTTGCCTGGAACTCCGTTTCGTTCCGTCTGGTATCAACCGTCTGCTGGTTGCGTAGCAGTGTGGCAACAGGCTTGAAGGCTACGCGGAACACTATGTCCTGACCGTTGGAGAGACCTCCCTGTATTCCTCCGCTATGATTTGTTGCGGTTGTTATGTTGCCATCAGCATCGAGGGTGAAGATGTCGTTCTGTTCAGAACCTCTCATAGTAACGCCTTCAAAGCCCTCACCATATTCAAATCCTTTTACGGCGTTGATGCCCAGCATGGCTTTGCCGAGCCGTGCATGGAGCTTGTCAAACTCCGGACTTCCCAATCCTACAGGACATCCTGTCACGACACACTGTATTACGCCACCTATCGTGTCGCCGTCTTTCTTCACTTCCTTTATCAGGTTTTCCATTCTCTCTGCCATGGCAGGGTCAGGACAGCGCACACTGTTCTCCTCTGCTGTGGCGAGGTTAAGATGTCTGTATTCCCGTCCTATCGTCAGAGAACCCACCTGCATGGTGTACGCCCTGACAGATATTCCCGCCTGTCTGAGCACGAGCTTTGCCAACGCTCCGGCAACACAACGGCTTATTGTGATGCGGGCAGAGGATCGTCCTCCACCGCGATGGTCTCTTATGCCGTATTTCTCATGATATGTGTAGTCGGCGTGAGAAGGACGGAAGAGATCGCGGAGGTTGTCGTAGTCGTTAGAGTGTTGGTTTGTGTTTCTCACGACAAAGCCTATGGGACAGCCTGTTGACTTCCCTTCAAAGACTCCGCTGAGCAGTTCCACCTTGTCGGCTTCGTTACGGCTTGTCGTTATTGCGCTCTGCCCTGGACGGCGTCTGTTGAGTTCCGCCTGTATGAAGTCCTCGTCAATGGCAATGCCAGGAGGCATGCCGTCAACGACACCTCCCACACCAACACCATGACTCTCTCCGAACGTGGTGAGACGGAATATTTTTCCTATAGAGTTTGACATTTTAACCTTTACTTTAATTTTTACAGGTTCTTGTTGCTGTAAAACAATGGATTAAGGCAAGGCCCGTAAGGTAACGGCACATGAACCGGAATTTATGCTTTTGCCCTTTGCTTTTCACTTCGACCAGCGACCTTGGTTCAGCGCGATAAAGTGTCATCGTGTTCCCATCCAGAGCGTCGCTACTCTTTGCCATTGGCTAAGTGCTCGTTGCCCTTTCAGGACGCACATAAGCCTTCTCGTAGCCTTGTTAAGTGCTCGTTTCCCATTCAGAGCGCACATAAGCCCTGTTTTATTTCTCACAGCCCGAACATCCTGAGCATCCCTCGTCCGAACAGCTTGAGCAACTTCCTCCGCAGCCACCGCATCCACCCCCTGTGAGGTGTGCCACCATGGCTTGTATCTCCTGTGGTGAAGCCTCTTCCTTCTCTACCACTTTTCCTTCGAAATGTAGTGTCTTGCCTGCCAGTGGATGGTTAAGGTCAACCTTCACTTTTTCTGCCACCGTCACCACAAGTCCTGGAAACTGCTGCCCTTCGGCGTTCTGCAACTGAATGATGCGCCCTTCTGCGACATTCTCGCTGTCGAATTTTCCGTCTATTGTAAAGAGTTCCTTGTCCAGCTCTATCAGTCCCCTTTCGTCGTACTCTCCGTACGCACGCTCGACAGGAACAACGAAGTCGAACTCCCCGCCTACTTCAAGTGCCGTGACGTTCTTCTCAAAGTCGTCGAGCACCATTCCGAAGCCGCTGAGGAAACGGAACGGCTGTCCTTTCTCTGTCTCCTCCTCAAGTATTTCTTTCTCACCTTTTTTCGTATAGAGCTTATAATCTACTCCATATCTGTAGTTTGTCTTGCTGTCCATAAATAAATGCAAAAAGTGGTTCTGTTAATTACTTCCCTCCGGTCAGTGTGTCCAGAGGACAAGTCTCCCACCGTCAAAATGTTAGTAATATCGTAAAACTGTCAAATATCGTGCAAACGATAGGAGAGCCAAGCTTGCTTGGGTTATCCCGAGTCTTGAATGTGTAAGACGAAGTCAAATGCAGCCGATATTTAACGAAGTTAAAACAACTATATCTATAGCGAATTTATAGAACCCACCTTAAATAAAAATCATTCTGACCATATGGCTTATTACATTCTCTCGCCCTTACACGACACCTTTTTTGTGAGGTATGTAAGGGCGGGAGTGTCAGAAATTTATCTTACCATGCGAAGATCGGGTAATCCTTCATAGTGTCGTTTACGCGCTGGCGTACAGAAGCTATTACCTCCTCGTTCTCCGGGTCGTTGAGAACTGTTTCTATGAGTTCTGCAATGAGTACCATCATGTCCTCTTTTGCTCCACGTGTTGTCATGGCAGGCGTTCCGAGACGTATTCCCGATGTCTGGAAAGCAGAGCGAGTGTCGAACGGCACCATGTTCTTGTTTACCGTAATGTCTGCCGCCACGAGAGCATTCTCTGCCACCTTGCCGGTGAGGTCAGGATATTTCGCACGCAGGTCGACGAGCATGGAGTGGTTGTCCGTACCTCCCGAGACGATGGTGAAGCCTCGCTTTATAAGTTCTTCCGCCAGCACCTGTGCGTTGCGCTGCACCTGCTTTGCCCATGTCTTGAACTCCGGCTGGAGTGCCTCGCCGAATGCCACAGCCTTTGCTGCTATGACGTGCTCCAAAGGACCTCCCTGCTGTCCTGGGAAGACAGCGGAGTTGAGCAGTTGTGACATTTTCTTCACCACACCCTTCGGAGTTGTGAGTCCCCAAGGGTTGTCGAAGTCCTTACCCATGAGTATTATGCCTCCACGCGGTCCGCGCAGCGTCTTATGTGTCGTAGATGTTACGATGTGTGCGTATTTCACGGGGTTGTCGAGCACTCCGGCAGCTATGAGTCCGGCAGGGTGCGCCATGTCGATCATCAGGAGTGCTCCAACCTTGTCAGCTATCTCCCTCATGCGTCTGTATTCCCACTCCCTGCTGTATGCCGAGCCACCTCCTATGATGAGCTTCGGCTTATGCTCAATGGCGAGCCGCTCCATCTCGTCGTAGTCGACGCGTCCCGTCTCTTTGTTGAGCTTATAGCCCACAGGCTTATAGAGTATTCCCGAGGTGTTTACGAGCGAGCCGTGTGAGAGGTGTCCGCCGTGGTCAAGGTCCATTCCCATGAATGTGTCCCCCGGCTTCAGGACGGCAAGCAGCACGGCAGCGTTGGCCTGTGCTCCCGAGTGTGGCTGCACGTTGGCATACTCCGCTCCGAATAGTTGGCAAACACGGTCTATGGCGAGCTGCTCTACTTTGTCTACAACCTGACATCCGCCGTAATACCTCTTTCCAGGATATCCCTCAGCATATTTGTTTGTAAGACATGAGCCCATAGCTCTCATTACCTCTTCGCTGACGAAGTTTTCACTCGCGATAAGTTCCATGCCTTTGTGCTGGCGCTGGCTTTCCTGTTCGATTAAATCGAATACGTCTTGGTCTTTGGTCATGATAATAAGGAGTGTTCTATAAATTAGTAAATTATATTTAAGGGGTGTCTGTCTGGTCGTTCTTCCCCGCATTGTCGTCATAACGAGGGAATCATCGAACAAAATGTGTTATTAATGTGGCGGGTCAATGTTCATTCCCACGATGTGGTTCTGGTGGTGACTGTCCGCCGGTAAGGAATCATAGTGTTCTTGGCTTGATGAAGGCGTCACAGCTTCACCTTGCCTCTTTTTTCTTCAGCACAGCTTCACCTTGTCTATGTCCTGCACCTTGTCGCAGTATTTACATCTCAGTTGCGGGTGTGTGGCATTTTTGTCCACGATGCTGAAATAAGTCTGCATAGGCTCGTTGTTGGTGATGCATTTCGGGTTGTTGCACTTCACTATTCCTACGAGGTTGTCCGGTGTGTGTACCATTTTCTTCTCTACGACCTCATAGTCCTTTATGATGCTCAGCACCACGTTGTTTGCCACTACAGAGAGCTGGTTTATCTCAGCGTCGGTGAAGTATTTGTTCTCCACCTTTATAATGCCTTTCTTTCCCAGTTTCTTTGAAATGTAGTTCTGTCCTATCGTCACCTGCGACTCCAGCTCCTGCAGCTTCAGCAGTGATGCTACCTGGAATGTCTTGTCGGCAGGGATATGGTCTATTACCGTACCGTTTTCTATTGCGGCCACGAGACGTTCTTTCTTGCTCATAAATATATATAGGTGGGTTCTGTTATCTCACACCGTCAAAAGGTTATTTTTTACTTGATTATTGTCTTGTCGTTGCGTATCTCTTCAAGAGAGATGCCGAGCGTGCGGCAGAATATCGCCTCACGTGCGAAGAGTCCGTTGCCTGCCTGCTGTATGTAGTATGCGTGCGGGTCGTCGTCGACGTCATAGGCAATCTCGTTGACACGTGGCAGAGGATGCAGGATGCGCATGTTCTCCTTAGCCTTTGACAGCATCTCACGTCTGAGGATGTAAACGTTCTTCACCCTCTCGTACTCCATGAGGTCAGAGAAGCGTTCCTTCTGTACACGTGTCATGTATATGATGTCTGCATCCTTTATTACGTCTTCGTCGAAGTTGGTGTATTCACAGAACTTTATGCCGTGGTCCTTGCAGTATGTCTTATACTCTTCAGGCATGGCAAGCTCCTTGGGTGCGATGAAATGGAACGTGGGGTTGAAATGCCTCATGGCTGTGATGAGTGAATGCACCGTGCGCCCGTATTTCAGGTCTCCGACGAGGTATATGTTCAGGTTCTCAAGCGTTCCCTGTGTCTTGTATATGGAGTAGAGGTCGAGGAGACACTGCGAGGGGTGCATGTGTGCTCCGTCTCCGGCATTGACGACAGGCACGGGAGCCACTTCCGAGGCATACTGTGCCGCACCCTCGATATAATGTCTCATGACTATGACATCGGCATAGTTTGACACCATTAGTATGGTGTCTTTCAGCGTCTCTCCCTTTGTTGCGCTTGTAACCTTTGCGTCAGTAAATCCTATCACTTTCGCTCCGAGTCGGTTTGCTGCCGTCTCGAAACTCAGCCTTGTTCGCGTTGAAGGCTCAAAGAACAGTGTCGCTACGATGCGTCCCTTTAAGATCTCGCGGTTGGGATGGTTTTCAAACTCCTTTGCCATGTCGAGAAGATACATTATCTCATCCTTCGACAAATCGGCGATAGTAACAAAATCTTGTTTCTCCATGAGTGAAAAAAGTCGTTTTAATGGATTTTGGTGCGAAGTTACCAATAAATTTTCAAAAAACAGAACGTTTTCCAAATTATTATTGTATTTTTGCAGAAAAATTTCACGAAGCCCATAAAAAATGAGAAAGAAAGTAATACATACGCTATGGTTCCTCCTCGTTCTCGGCATACTCGCCATACCTCTCGCCGTCACGGCGATATGGAAGGGTTGGATAGGCTACATGCCTCCTGTCGAGGAACTTCAAAACCCCATTGACAGATATGCCACGCAGATTCTCTCCGAAGACGGAAAAGTCATCGGAACATGGAACATAAACAAGGACAACCGCATCCATGTGCCTTACGACAGCATCTCGCCACATGTCATAGAAGCACTCATAGCCACTGAGGACCGCCGTTTCTACGACCATTCCGGCATAGACTTCCGAGCCCTCGGACGTGCCATAGTGAAGAGAGGCATATTCCAGCAGAAGAGTGCCGGAGGAGGCTCCACGATAACACAGCAGCTCGCCAAGCAACTGTTCTCCGCCCATGCGGCGTCGAAGCTCGAACGTGTCATGCAGAAGCCTATAGAATGGATCATAGCCTTGAAGCTGGAGCGTTACTACACCAAGGAGGAGATCATCACCATGTACCTCAACTATTTCGACTTCCTCCACAACTCCGTAGGAATAAAGATGGCGGCGAACACCTATTTCAACAAAGAGCCGAGCAAGCTCAGCGTGACAGAGGCAGCAACGCTTGTGGGACTGTGCAAGAACCCGTCATATTTCAATCCGGTAAGATACACCGAAAGGTCGCAGCAGCGGCGTAACGTCGTGTTGCAGCAGATGCAGAAAGAAGGCTACATCACCGACGAGGAATATGAGAAATACCGCGAGGAGCCTCTTGAACTGCATTTCAACTTCGTGGACCATAAGGAAGGCACGGCGACATACTTCCGCGAGTTCCTGAGAAAATACATGACGGCAACACGTCCGCGGCGGTCCGACTATCCGTCGTGGGCCATGACACAATATCATATCGACTCCCTCGCATGGGACAACGACCCGCTCTACGGGTGGTGTAACAAAAACCATAAGAAGGACGGCTCCACATATAATATATATACCGACGGACTGAAGATACGCACGACGATCAATTCCCGCATGCAACGCTACGCCGAAGAGTCTGTCTATGGACATGTGGCGAAGTATCTCCAGCCTATCTTCAACAAGGAGAACGCCACGAAGAAGAACGCTCCCTTCAGTTCCGCACTGACACAGGACGAGATACGCAACATTCTCAACCGCTCCATACGTCAGAGCGAGCGGTGGCGTACGATGTCTGAGGCGGGATGCAGCGAGAGCGAGATACGGGAGTCGTTCAACAGAAAGACGGAGATGACCGTCTTCACATACAATGGAGACATCGACACCGTGATGACACCTCTCGACTCCATACGTTATTACAAGAGTTTCCTCAGGGCAGGCTTCATGAGCATAGACCCGGGCAACGGAGCCGTAAAAGCTTACGTCGGAGGACTTGACTACGCTCATTTCCAATATGACATGGTGACCCACGGCAGACGTCAGGTGGGCTCGACCATCAAGCCTTTCCTCTACTCCCTCGCCATGGAGAACGGCTTCTCGCCCTGCGACCTCGCACCGAACGTCCAGCAGACATATATGGTGGCAGGACAGCCGTGGACACCGCGCAATGCCTCACGGAAACGTTACGGCGAGAACGTGACGCTGAAATGGGGGTTGCAGCAGTCAAACAACTGGATCTCGGCTTACCTCATGTCCAAGCTCAATCCCGAACAACTCGTGGACATCATGAGGAAGTTCGGCATAGACTCTCCGGATATCCACGCTTCCATGTCGTTATGTCTCGGCCCCTGCGATGTCAGCGTAGCGGAGATGGTCAGCGCATATACTGCGTTCGCCAACAACGGCATACGGTGTGCCCCGATGTATGTCACGAGAATAGAGGACAACGATGGCAACGTACTCGCTGAGTTCCAGCCCCGCATGAACGAGGTGATCTCGCAGGACGGGACGTATAAGATGATCGACATGCTCCGGGCGGTGGTAAACGGAGGAACAGGTTCACGACTGAGATACAAATACCACTTGGAGGCGGACATGGGAGCGAAGACAGGAACGACGAACAGACACTCCGACGCATGGTTCATGGGCATCACGCCGCAGCTCGTCTCAGGATGCTGGGTGGGAGGCGAAGACCGTGACATTCACTTCGACACCATGGTTTATGGACAGGGAGCGACAATGGCGCTGCCTATCTGGGCGTACTTCATGAAGAAGGTCTATCGCGACAAGACACTGGGATATAGCCAGCAGGCGACCTTCGAAATGCCTGAAGACTATAACCCGTGCAACGCTACGGAGCAGATAATGCCCGACGACGGGGACATCGAGGAGGTTTTTGAATAACTCTCCGGCCTTACGCCTTAAAAGAAACTACCTTATCAGAACTGACTAAAATAACATGAAAAGACTTCTCTGCATTCCGACATTGCTCTTCCTCGCCCTTACGGCATACGGACAGGAGGGCTATGGCGGAAATAAGCTTACCGACAACTGCTATGTCGGTCTAAGCTTAGGATATTCCTCACGAACCACCCATACCAGGGTGCTTCATACCGCAAACCCTAACATCGGTGTGCGTTTAGGCAAATGGTACACTCCAGAACTCGGCATAGCGTTTGATGCCAACCTTATCCTGGCCGAGACGGCAGAAAACTTCTCTGTCGAGAACGAGAATCTTTACACCTTCTCCCCTACCCTGTATATCCAGGGCAACTTGGGAAATATCTTCTGCGGATACCATGGCACGGCAAGGAAAATCGAATATATCCTCAATATTGGGTTGGGCTACATGCACAGCAACTCCCTCAACAACCATGAGGCGAACATCGGTTCCATACGCAACGCCATAACGCAAAGTATCGCCTTGGACATAACGTGGAACTTCGGGCGCGACAGGGAGTGGCAGGTGTTCCTTGAGCCGATGTTGACATACCTCATAGCAGGAGCAAAGGGCGGCGAGAGCTTCGACGGCACACCACGTCAGACGTGCGGCTTCGACCTGAACTATTCTTACCTACACCTGAACGTCGGCATAGCCTATAAGTTCCGCAACTCTACCAACAGGCATAACTTCACGATCCTCACGCCATGCACAAACAAAGAGGAGGAGTCGCTGAATGCGGAGATAAATGCCTTACGAGGCAAACTGGCGGAGACAGGCGACCTCCAGGCGGAGATAGAGATGCTGCGCCAGAAAATCCGTGACATGGAAGCAGAATGCGGGAAAACACTGGCACCTGTCGTGGAAAAAGAAAACCCGGGACTCCCTGCGGTGTTCTATAAGGTGAACAGTTCCGTGGTGACTCCGGCACAGCAGCAGAACGTTGCCATAGCGGCGGAGATACTGAAAAACCACCCGAAGATGAAGCTGATGATCAAAGGCTATGCCTCTCCGGAAGGCAACGCACAGGGTAACAACGTCCTCTCCGAAAAACGTGCTGAGGCTGTCCGCAACATGCTCATAAATACCTACGGCATAAGTGCGTCGAGGATTGTCTCCGAGGGATGTGGAGCAACAGACAAGCTCTTCCCTATATATGAGTTCAACCGTGTGGCAATGCTGTATCTCGTTACGGAATAAAACGTCTGCAAACAAAAAACAACTCGGAAATTCACAGATAATTCTCGGTAATTCACGGATAACAACTCTTCCGGGGATAAACGACAACTGAGACAACAGAGACAACTAAAACTGTGATGAACGTAAATTACCTGAAATTGAACGTAAATTATCGAGAATGACACGTGCCAAAAAAGAAAAAAATCTCTGAAATTCACGGATAATTCTCGGTAATTCACGTTCAAAAATTCTTCTGTGGAAAATGAAACACAGTAATTCGAGGCACTGCCCTCCAGGCAGAGAGTGAGGTGAGACCTTGCCTTATTCCAGAGACTCTGTCCCGGTTACTCAAAGTATGGCCCCTAGCCTAAGCCGTCCACACACTCTCAGCCGTACAGTTTTTTGACGTAGATAAAACTCCGTTCCAAGCTTTGGGATGTACGTTCCAAGCTTTGGAACGAATATTTCTTCCCGGTAATTTTATTTTTGTGTGCTGTTCTCTTGTCTTTTCACCGCAGTTCCTTTTTTTTCCACCGCAGTTCTTTTTTCTCCACTGCAGTTCCTGTTACTGTTTTCACTGCTTTCTCCTATTGTTTTCTTATCGTTCTCCTATCGTTAGTTTATCTCCGCGCGAAAAAGATCAAATATTTTATCCTCCACACCGCCATTGTTCCTCATAGTATTCCGGATAAATAAGCTTGCATACAATGAAGTAAAACGTCTCAACAAAACAAAAACGGCTCAAATTCTCAAAAACTTTCGTATTTATCGAAATAACTTTTACGTTACAAGTGTTTATTAATTTTTTTTTGCTTAACTTTGCGATAAATTAAATTCTTAGTATGCCTTCATGGATCAGACACTTCAAGACATTGAAGCTTTCGCACAATATATAAGAGGTGCAGTAACCTTGTTTTTCATCTCGTCATGTGTAAAGCTATATATATATAAACGCCGCAACAGAATGATGCGGTTGCTGTACTACGCCACATTATTCCTCACGATAAGCCATGTGAAGGACGCAGTGTTCCTTTTCTCGGAATGGAAAAACTCCATGGTGCTCAACGATGCTGTCAGAACCTTTGACATGGTGTTCCTGCCGCTCATCGGCGCCTTCTTCCTCGAAGCGTCCCACCCCGGCATTGTCACGGCACGTCGGCTGACGGCTGTCGTGGCTTTACAAGCGTCGTTCTTTCCGCTTTTCCTTCTATTCCCCGATGAAAGCGTCGTTTTTGCCTCTATGGCAGTAGCGTTCACTCTCTCGCTGATAACGATAGGCTATGTCCTCTTCTTCTCGGCGAGATACCACGAATACATCGCGGCAAACTATTCTTACTACGAGAATATCGACGTGACATGGGTCCGCTTGTCGTGCATGGTATATTTCCTCTCGCTCTTTGCCTATTCTTTCGCTTTTGAAGGTACGACATGGCTCAGCGAGGCGTTATACAACATTTTCTCATTGGTTTTGTGGACCGTCCTGCTGATATATGCCCGGAGACACCGAGTAATTAAAATATTTATGACAAAAGAAAAAAAAGACATGAAAATCCCCGAGGAGAACCACAGCAGCATCCGTGACGTAGAGGCGAGCTATGACGACCGTGACGAGGACATCATCTATAGCGACCGCGAAGAGAAAATTGCTGTCCTGCTGACGACCTGCATGGAGAAAAGACGCATATACCTCAACCCCAAGGTCACATTAAGCGACATAGCCCAAGCCATCGGCACAAACAGGACATACCTCTCTGACTATCTCAACAACACGCTCAACACCACGTTCTACGACTACATAAACACCTATCGCATAAAGGAGGCGTGCAGGATAATTGACGCTATGCATGAGAAAGGCAAGAAGTCGATGGTCATGGTGGCTGAGATGAGCGGCTTCAACTCCAAATCCTCGTTCAACCGCTATTTTACAAAGGTTATGGGCGAAAGCCCCAAAAGCTACTATACCTCACGTATCGTAGACAATAGCATAGCCAACGGCACGGACAAGAGCGACGAAGAGTGGGAGGACTGACACGTTGTCACCGTGCCTTACTGAAACATACAGTTTCTGACGTTGGTAGACTTGTCATCCTGCCCCACCTCCTGTCCCACCTTAAAAGAACCAGATAAAAAAATTACATAAATAACAATGAGTATGAAAAAGACATTCTTTACGTCATTGCTTATAGCAATGAGTGTCTCTGTCTTTGCTGACAAAGACATCTACAAAGGAAGACTGCTGTACCACTGTTTCGATGAGACGATGACAGCAGAAGTGAGACAGTCAGAGTATCATGACACCTATCAGATGGACGTGGTGATACCTGAGACGGTGGAAGCCGACGGCAAGACATATACCGTGACAGCCATCGGCGATGAGGCTTTCGTCTATCCTATCAACAGCATCCAGATGCCGAAAACGATACGCCGTATAGGCACGAGTGCTTTTGACGGTGCCGGGCTGACGTCTGTCACCCTTCCCAAAGGCTTGGAGGAGATTGGGCCTTACGCATTCTTTGAAGCAGAATTCACCACAGTGACCATTCCTGAGAGGGTTAAAGAAATCAGCGAACATGCGTTCGCATACAATTCCTCGCTAACGGAAGTTGTGCTGCCCTCAGCCCTGGAAAAGATTGGCGAATATGCTTTTGCTGGATGTTCGAGTCTTTCTTCCATCCAGCTGCCCTCAACGCTCAAGTCGATAGGCAAGACAGCCTTCGGACAGTGTTCTTCCATAACATCCCTCAATATTCCGGAGGGTGTGGAAGAGATAGGCTCTGAAGCATTCCAATGGACTGGCATTACTACCTTAACTTTACCAAAAAATATGAAAAAGGTACCTGTTGGAGCACTGCAGTATTGCAGGTACCTTACAGAGATTGTCATACCGGAAGGCGTGAAGGAGATAGACAATTTTGCCTTCTACGGATGTTCAAGACTGACCTCTGTCACACTGCCGGAAGGACTTGAAGCCATAGGGCAGGAAGCATTCAGCGGATGCAAGAAACTAACGTCAATAGAACTGCCTTCGACACTGAAGACTATCGGCAGCTGGGCTTTCAACTCAGCAGGGCTGACATCGGTGACACTGCCCGACGGACTGAAGACCATAGGCTATGGAGCGTTCATACGATGCGCATCCTTGCAGTCGCTCGTCGTGCCGGAGTCGGCAGAGCGGATAGGAGCGGACGTCGTGTCAGACTGTACTGCCCTTTCGGAGCTGCGTCTTCCGCAGTCGCTTGATGTCATAGAAGGCAGAATCGGAATGCCTGAGACGGCACAGCTGATCCTCTACGGCGAGGGCAATGCCTTGGAAATCACTGACAACATGACAATAAACAACCGCAAGGACGGCACGAAAGCACTGCTCTATGCCTCGCCGTCCATGGCTCTCGACGGAGTGTTCACCATTCCCGACGGCATCACGGTTATAGGCCAATATGCGCTGGCTAATTATGACGTCGAGAAAATCGTCCTTCCTGAGGGACTGACAGCCATAGGCGACCTTGCCCTCCTCTCTTCCACAGTGAAGGAGATAGTCATTCCTTCTACGTTAAGGACATTGGGTGAAAGTTCTTTCAGGAACTGTAAGAATCTTGTGAGCATGGTGATTCCTGAAGGTGTAGAGACAATCTCCGACAACTGTTTCTCTGGCTGTTCGTCTTTGTCGTCACTGACATTGCCACGGTCACTGAAAAAGATTGGAAAGTTCGCGCTGTCAAGCTGTTCGTCACTGACGACATTGGAACTTCCTGAGGGCTTGCAGAAGATAGAATCATCAGCCTTATTTAGTGTAGGCCTTACCGAACTTGCCATACCTTCGTCGTGTACCTCGTTCGACATCAGTGGAGCCTACGAACTGAAGAAAGTCATGCTATCTGACGCAATGACAGTATTGCCCAAGAACGCATTCTTCGGATTGTTCTCACTCGAAAGCGTGGTTCTTCCGGCAGGTATCACCGCCATTCCTTCCAATGCTTTCACCGGCTGCACGAGCCTCAAGACGGTGGTTATTCCGGAAGGAGTGAAGACCATTGGCGAGGCAGCGTTCTATAAATCAGGTATCGAGACTATCGTCGTGCCGGAGTCGGTAGAAAAGATTGAGGGTTTCACCTTCCAGGATTGTCAGAATCTGGAGAGCATAGACATCAAGGCTCATGTCAAGTCCCTGCCTTACGCCTTTGCCCCGAATTGTCCTAACCTCAAGTCAGTGTCTTTACCTGAAGGTCTGGAGGAAATAGGTGGTGTCGCTTTCTACCAATGTCCTGCACTGACGAAGGTCAACCTGCCTGCCACAGTCAAGGGTCTTATGTACTCCGTATTTGCTGACACCGGACTTGAGAGCGTCACCCTGCCTGACGGCATAAAGCGTGTGGGTGAGTTCTGCTTCCAGAATACTGCTGTCGAAACTGTCGACCTCTCTAACACTTCGCTCACCGAGATGTATCGCGGATTGTTTGTCGGCTGCGAGGCGTTGAAGGACGTCACACTGCCGGCTTCCTTGCAGACTTTGGCGGAAGGCAATTTCTACGAGTGTAAGTCCCTGACCTCCGTAACATCCTTCGCCCAGGAGCCGCCAGTGGCAGAGAAGGACAGCTTCGATGACACCGTCCTGAACTCCGCTACGCTCTATGTCCCCGATGCTTCGCTCGCAGCATATAAGTCTGCCGACGTGTGGAAGGACTTCTTCGCCGTGAAGGGTCTCTCGGCTACCGGCGTAACGTCAGCTTCTGATAACCGTGGCGATGACGTAACGGACATATACGACTTCTCAGGACGTAAGACGACAAAGGCTGCCAAGGGTATGAAAATCTTCAGAATGAAGAGTGGCGAAAACCGCAAGGTTTATCAACGTTAATCCTCCCGTACGGTTGGGAGTTCGGGGACGGTTTAGGCTGGAAGCCTATACTTTGAGTAACCGGGGGCAACGCCCGCGGATTATGGTAGCATCTCCCCACACATCTGGCTGCAAGCCAGTACCCATTCTTAAGGGTATTATATTTTTATCCTGCTTTCGTTGGGTTCAAATGGATTATGTTTCTGAAGTAACGGTACGCCCCGAAGAGGCATACTAAAAAGCTCATTCACAACAAAATGAACCCAGCGAAATTTAAAGAACGAATAATTGATTTATGAAAAGAAAGATTTTATTGAGGTTTCCGACCTCCCTGGTCCTGTTCGTCCCAATGCTGGCTGTACTTCTCGTAGGGTGTAACGACAGTACAGACACTCCAACACAGGAAGCAGAACAGTATAGGATAATGGTCATTTCTGACATCCATCTGTTTGACATGGATAGGATCAGCCATGAGGGCGAGGCATGGGAGCAACGCCTGCTTTTGGAGGACAAGAACTACGCTTATTGTGCTGTCTCCATGGAGACTCTTGTGCAGAAGGTGAAGAGTCAGAACGTGAAGTATGTGATTGTGCCTGGCGACTTGACCAAGGATGGCGAGGTGATAAACCATGAGTTTGCCGCTTCGTATTTCAAAGCTATGGAAGATGCTGGAGCAACGGTGTTTGTGATAAACGGCAACCACGACATTTCGAATGCCGACGCAAAGGAGTTCACTGCTGAGGGCGAGTTTCAGATAGAAACTGCTACAAGTGCCGACTTCAGGCGTATCTATCACGACTACGGCTATGCTGAGGCCATTTCGCAAGAAGCGGAAGGACTGTCGTACGCCGTGGATATGGGCAGAGACATCAGGCTCATTCTCCTCGACTCAAATATCTACAACGACTCAAAAACCGCCCCACATCAGGAGACGCGCGGAATACTGAAACCTTCTACCTTGGCATGGGCTAAGGAACAGTGCGCCAAGGCGATATCCGAAGGAAAAGTGCCTGTGGGAGTGCTCCATCACGGACTTGTTGAACACATACCGGGCATACAGTCTGTTTTCTTGCCTGAGTTCCTTGCCGACAACTACATAGAAGCAAGACGTGAGTTGGCTGCAGCGGGTATGCATGTCGTTCTGACAGGTCATAACCATTCGCAGGACATTGCCAGCACCGAGGAGGAAGGCAGAACGTTCTATGACATACAGACAGGAAGCTTAGTGACGCTCTGTCCGTTGAGATTCATAGACATCGACTCGGAGAAGCACACCATGAGCATCACGTCGCAGGTGCTCGACCGCTTGTCTGACGGAACGAAGCTTTTTGACTTCCTCCTCGAAAACAGTTTTTGGGGAACACGCAGAAACCTCATGAATATGATTGAGTCTAACCTGAAGAGAATGGGTTATGACGGTGAGAAACTCGAGGAAACAAAGCTGATGCTCACCACGTTGCCAGTATCTGCCGATGGCAGCTATCTCCTGCTCGATGCCCTTGCCGATGCCTATACGGGCTATCGCCAAGGCGATGAAGTAATGACGGAGAGGGTTCAGGAAGTATGTTCCGTATTGCAGGAATATTCTGACATGATATCAAAGAAAGGAGACATATCCACAGCCCAATTGCTTCTTATGGTCAAGAATCTTTATGCCGGATTGTATGTGGATTCTCCATCACCAGACAACACTCTTGTCATTGAATATTAGTTGTTTGTATTTTTGTAAAAACAAAGATGTATGAAAAGATTATCGAATTACCTTGTCCTGTTCGTCCTGATGCTGGCGACATGCAGTGTAGCACAAGCCCAGACATCCACGGACAGTGACACAGACCGTGTTGCCATAGACGGCATCGCTTACACAATTGACAAAGCGAACATGGCAGCCACTGTCATAGAGGATTACTATACTGACGAGGATAACAATATTGTGCAGCTCTGCGATCCCTATTCAGGCGACATCGTCATTCCTGCGGCTATCACCGTAGAGGATGCACGATATGCTGTGACAGAGATTGGCAAGAGAGCCTTCTGCGCCCGAACCATCAGCAGCATTACGTTGCCGTCGTCGCTGAAAAAGATTGGCGACGAGGCGTTTGGCTTGGTGCGCAGCATGACATCGATTATTATCCCGGCATCGGTAGAGGATATCGGAACGTCGTGCTTCATCTTTTGCTATGAGCTTAAAAGCATCGTTGTGGACGAGGGCAACCGGCATTTCTCTGTGGAGCAGGGTATGCTGATGAGTGCCGACAAGTCGAGAGTACTCTGTCTTGTCGGGGCATACGAAAAGGACGAAACCTTGAATATTTCCCTTCCTTCCACTGTCCGTACCATCGACGACTATGCCATGGGCGGCTGCCAGTCGGTAAAGTCGCTGACACTGCCTGAGGGACTGGAGGAGATAGGACGGTTTGCTTTTGAAAGTACAGATATCTCCACCATCACTATACCTTCTACTGTCAGCAGCCTCGGTACAGGATTCCTTGCCGGTACGGAGTCTCTCGACGAGCTCCTGGTGGCAGAGGGGAATCCTTATTACAAGGCTGCCGACGGGGTGTTGTACGACAAAGATGTCACTCAACTCCTCAAGGTGACCGTCGGCCATACTTCCCTGAGCATTCCTAAGACAGTCAGATATATCGACTGTGGAGCAATAACCCATACCAATCTGCGCACACTCATCATCCCAAATAACGTAGATGAGGTGAGCAAATATGCCGTCCGCAACAATGACATTCTCAAGACTCTTGTCATCGGCAGTGGAGTGAGCAAAATAGGCTTCTTGGCTTTTGACGGCAATGATGCTCTCAGGTCCGTCTTCTCACGCAATCCTGCCCCCATAAGTTTGTCAGAAGGCAACATCATTGATCTTAACCAGATGGCTGCCACCACGCTCTTCGTTCCCGAAGGGTCAAAGCAGAAATATGCCGCAACAGAGCATTGGGACAAGTTTGGCAACATCAGGGAGTATTCGCTGGCAGGCATAGAAACTTACACCGGCAAGGCCAGTGCCTCGTCGGTTGTGGTGCATGGTATAGCCTACGACCTCAACAAGCAAGACATGACAGCCACTGTAGTGCCTAATTGTTACAGTGAGGGCGATGGACACGTTGATTTGTGTCCGTTTTACAGGGGTGACATCGTGATACCTGAAGAGATTACGGTAGAAGGTGTAACATATCCCGTGACGGAGGCAGGAGAATTCTGTTTCTCTATGAGGACCATAACCAGTATATCACTGCCTTCAACGCTGAAGAAAATCAACCGGGGAGCATTCTGTAGTGTGTGGAAACTCAGGTCTCTGAATATTCCTGCATCTGTCGAGGAGATAGATATCCAGGCCTTCACGCTCAACTATGAACTGGAAGAACTGAAGTTCGATGCGGCAAACAAGCACTTTGTCATGGAGGGCAATCTGCTGCTCTCTGCCGACAGGACAAGACTTCTCTTCCTTCTCGGTGCTACCGACTGGAATGAAAGCATGGATGTCGTCGTTCCTTCCACAGTCAGGACCATCGACGACTATGCCTTGTACGGATGTGCCGCCGTGACATCCCTGACACTGCCTGAAGGTCTTGAGAGCATCGGACAAATGGCACTTGGCTGCATCAGTGTGTCGTCACTCCACATCCCCTCCAGCGTGAAGTCTATAGGTACGGCTTTCATGGTCTTTGCCGAAAACCTCAGTGAGATAACCCTTGGCGAGGGAAATGCCAGCTTTGTCATCTCAAACGGCATGTTGCTCAGCAAGGACATGACCGAGCTTTTGCTCATGCCATGCTATCACGACAACTACCTCATCCCCGAGACCGTAACCACGATCAACGAAGAAGCTGCATCGAGCCTTCAGGCCACGTCGCTTGTCATTCCCGACGGCGTGAAGACATTGAGATATCAGGCATGTGCATATAGCGAATCGCTTGAAACCGTCGTAATAGGAAGCGGTGTGGAGACATGGGAATCTTGCGTATTCTATGCCTGCCATTCAATAAAGTCTATCTATCTGCGTTCGGAGAAGGTCGTGACTCCTGGTGAGAAACCTTTCGCGGAAGCACTCTATGACAACGCCACTCTCTATGTTCCTGCAGGAACAAAAGAGCTTTATGAGGGCGATCCATACTGGAGCCAGTTCAGAAATATCGTGGAGTTCACTTCTACGGATATAAAAGAAACGGCTGACCCACACAACTCCATAAAGCATATCTACGGCACGGACGGTGCTCCCCGCCACAATGTCGGACGTGGGGTAAACATCCTCATGATGAAGAACGGCGAGACACGTAAGGTTTATCAACCTTAAACTTACTATTAACCTTGAAACCTGAAACTTGGAACCCTGAAACCAGGAACCCTGAAACCTGAAACTTGAAACCTGAAACTTGAAACCTGAAACCTGGAACCTTGACCTTGAGTTTTTTTGAACGTGTTTTTCGAAAATTTATTGTCTTTGATTCATGTATAATTATCTATAATTCACGTTCAATTTACGACAATTTACGTTCAACAAGTTAAGACTCTTTCATGATACTCCATCAATGTAGCGAGATGGTGTAGATTAAAGAATCAGCTTAGAAATACGGGAATATGCACGAAATCCGACTAAAACTCATAAAAAAAGTGAGTTTTTAGTCGGATTTCGTGCACTTTTGAGGAAAACGTCGTATATTTGCAAGTAAATAGCGAATTGCTCTTAAGTTGTCGATATATGTCAGACAGAAATAAACCGTGAACTCCGTGTCTTCCGTGGAAAACGACAACAGAGACGGTCCGATAAGCAATGACAGGGTTTATTTGTCCGACAACTTAAAAAAATCCTACATAATGGAGTGGGTCTCAGAGAAATTTTGTACCTTTGCGATGACAAAGCCCTAAAAACAAATACTTTTGAAACATTATGAAATGTATTATATTGTCATCATTGCCATATTAACCATCACCGCCCTCTTCAGCATAATATGCCTCTGGCTACACAGACGCTACCGCCGCACGATAGGCAAAGTGACGTTCCTTTTCAACGCCATAGACAACCTCGACTTCTCGTTCCACTTCCCAGAAAAAGGTCATGACAGGATAATCAACGAGTCGCTGAACCGCATCCGACGTATCATTGAGAAGGCTCGTCATGACATGATGGAGCGTGAGAGATATTACGAGAATATAATAAACGCCGTATCGACCGGGATATTGGTAGTAGACGAAAGAGGCTCTGTCCTTCAGCACAACGAGGCAGCGTTGCGCCTGCTGTCTAAGGACATACTGACATACGAGAGCCAAGTGGAGGAGAAACTCGCTTCGGAGGATTTCTCACTACGTGAGACGACAGCCGTGCTCCACGGCAAAAAAGTACGTATCATAGCTTTCAGCGACATACGCAGCGAACTGGAGTCGCGCGAACTAGAGTCATGGACAAAGCTCATCCGTGTCCTCACGCATGAGATAATGAATAACGTCACCCCAATAACCTCACTGAGCGAGACGTTAAGCCAGAAAGTGGAGGACCCAGAGATAAAGGAAGGTCTTGAGGTGATACATTCTACAGGGCGTCAGCTGCTCTCCTTCGTCGACAACTACCGGAGGATGAGTCTCATACCTACTCCTCAACCCAAGCTTTTCTACGTCAAGCCTTTCCTTGAGAGAATGATGGCTATATGCATGGAATACTCAGGAAAAGTGACCATTACGCTGAGTCTCCCTGACGACCTTCTTCTTTATGCCGACGAGAGTCTTACGGCGCATGTCGTGACGAACATCATGAAAAACGCCGTGGAGGCTGATGCTACGGAGATAGCACTCAGCGCATATTCCGATGACGACGATGCAGTGTGCATAGACATCACGAACAACGGCAAGGCAATACCCGCTGACGAGGAGAAGCAGATCTTTGTGCCATTCTTCACCACTAAGGCTGCGGGCAACGGCATAGGGCTCAGCGTCTCGCAACAGATCATGAAACTCAGCGGAGGAACGATAGAGCTGATAGGTTCTTCATCGTACTCGACACTTTTCCGATTGAAGTTCTGAGAGAGGGGGAATAATTTATAATTTATAATGTATAATTTATAATGAACAGAATATCAATATGTTAGAAAGATAAGTGACGTTAGTGACATTTTTTTTGATAAAAACAGTAGTACTTGGACGTTTACATTAAGATAAGGCAAAGGAAGTTTTGAACTACATGAGTCCGTTGGAGGCAGAATTGACGAAGTATGTGCATAACGTGTTTGGAGCATATAAGTTGACTTACTTCAATGCTTGTCGCGAATACTTCGAGCAGATGGGTGGCGATTGGCGCAAGGTGCATACAGGTATGCTTCTTTCCGGCTACATCAACGACACTCATACATACGTTCCCGGTCTTGATGGCAAGTTTGGCTATGGTGGTAAGTGTTTCCCGAAGGATGTGAATGCTTTCGCCATGATGACGAAAGGTCATTGCGACAAGTACCTTACGTCCCCTGTTCAGTGACACTCCAATATCTGCTTTATATCAGGCACGGTGATGATGCCCCTTTGCAAAATCAGCAAGCCTTTATCCTCTAAAGCGTTGAGGGCTATGGAGACTTCAAGACGCGAGATATTGAGAATCTCGGCGAGGGTTGTCATCTTTATGCGGAAGACCTTTCCGCCTGTTCTCAGGCGGCTGTGTTTACAGAGAAAAGCCTTCACGCTGTCTTCTACAGACGAATGGGGGTCATGCCAAAGCATAGAGGTCTTGCGCTGGGTAAGAGTGGAAAGGATATTAAGGATATTAAGACGGAAGACGATGCTTTCGTTTATGAGAAAGAGGATATCGTCTTTCCTGACGTAAAGCAAATGGCATTTGCTACGTGCTATAAAACGTTGGGCGTGACGCTGCTGCAAGCCGAAGAGGCGCTCCGGCTCAAAGACGTAAGGCTCGGGGAGACGTTCGCTGACGGAGAAAAGTCCATCGTCGTCGGTAGTAATCATGTCCACCTCACCTTCCAAGAGGAAAAACAACCCACGACAATTCTGTCCTTTGTCAACAATGACGGCGTTACGGCGGCATTCTATTTCGCGCAGCTTCGTCTTGTTGAGGACTATTGCGACATCAGTCTTGCTCATACCCTGAAAGAGGGGCAGCGTGATAAGTTTTTCGTACATAGAAAATGCTACGGTGGGTTCAGGAAAAAATGTATTGATTCAACATGTACGGTCGCACGTGTCAGATGCCGTCAGACTGCCATACGCCATATCCGTCACCGTCCTGGTATATGAGGTACGCCTTCAGCTCACGATGTCTCTCAAGAATCTTCTTCGCTTCGTCAAGTCCTACGACCATGAAGGCTGTGGCATAAGCGTCGGCTTTGGCACAACTGGTGCAAAGCACTGTGGCTGAGAGGATGTTATGCTGTACAGGGCGACCGGTGCGAGGGTCTATGGTATGGGCGTATTTCTTTCCGTTTTTAAAATAGAAATTACGGTAGTTGCCGCTTGTCGCCATGGCGATGTTCTTCGATTTCAATACCGTGACAAGGTTTGACTCCGTACTCAGAGAGTCGTCGACAGGTTTCTCGACACCTATGCCCCACGGCTCACGCTTTGCATTGACGCCATAGGCGTACACCTCGCCCCCTATCTCGACGAGGAAATTCTGAATGCCCATATCCAGGAACATCTTCGCCACGACATCGACTCCATAGCCTTTGGCGATAGCCGAGCAGTCGAGCATAAGGCGCGGGTCTTCCTTTATTATGCTGCCATTGCGCAGCTCCACTTTCTTATAGCCCACAAACTCACGCAGGGAGTCTATGGCTGCTTTGGTAGGTATGACACTGCCATCGAAGCCAAAGCCCCAGGCGTTGACCAACGGAGCTACGGTGATGTCGAAAGCCCCCTGAGTGTCGTCGGCAATCTCTTGCGCAAGAGAGAAAACATCGCAGAACATCTTGTCCAGCTGCACTTTCTTGTTGTTGTTGACAGCCGTAATGTCTGACTGTTTGTTGAACGTGGAGAGGGCGTGATCTACTTTAAGCAGCTCAGCCTCTATCTCTTTCTGAAGGTCTTTGTCGTACTGATACGTTATAGTGTAGAACGTTCCGAATATCATGCCTTTGTTCTGCTGATAAGGCATGTTGTACTGGTTGCGTAAGATAAGAACAGTGCCGACCAAGAGTACTATCAACAAGGGGAGATGCCACTTCTTTCTCATAATATGGGGAAAATGATGTTTAATGTATAATTTATAATGTATAATTTATACTTTCTTTTGATACTCGCTCCATTTTTACTTGCGAAACTACGGTAAGTTATGTGTGCCGTGGAGAGTCAGAACTGATAGGATATGCAGTATAAAGCCATGAAGCGGGAACTGTTTTCAGCATTGCCGTAACCCGGTGCATATTGCGGGACATTGGTGTAGTCTGAGCATTTCAGACGCTTGCGGTAGCGTAACGACCACCCCATGTGGAGACCGCCCCACACCTTTGCGTCAACTCCGAAGACCAGTTCCGCCCAGTGTACCTTACACTTCTCCGTCGTTAGCGTCCTGCCACTGCCGGCAGCGTCAGCGAGGAAGGCAGCAGGTGTGGCGTTATCTTCCGAAGCATTGTCGCCGTCATCAGGTGTCGCTGGGGTGTCGGCAATGGGTGCGTCGGTATCGAAGTCAAAGGAGGTGAAGCCGTATCGCAGTCCGAGGACGAGACGATAGTCCGCCCGTTTGTCACGCAGGACATTATAATCGCAACCAATCCTTACGAAAGGTGCCTTAGCCTTATATCTCACATCGGTGTCAACGTCGTATTTGTCAGCTTTTCCGTAGCCTATCTCTACGACGGGGAAATACGTGCCATTGAGATTGGCCTGTGCGAAAGCCTGAAAGTCGCCGTTGTCGGCAAACTGATACATCAACGGCCCTACGATGTCAACACCGAAGGCGAGGTGACGGAGAAACGCCAGGGACTCTTTCTTCTCTACTGCTTTGCGTACGACATTCGTGACATTTTTGTCCTCACCTGGCGTCATGTCCAGACACGACACCTCGCACTGCTGCACAGCGTCGGGAAGGTCATTGCCACTATGCGTCATATCCGTTGCTATACGCCCGTCATCCGTAGTGAAGGAAATGGCGTAACATATTATCTGGCTTAACGCCAGGAAAGAAAATAAAACAGCCTTTTTCACTTTTTGTTGCTTTTATCTGTATTGACCGTCTCAGATGGTCTTCTCTATCTGATAGTCGTTACGTCCCTGTGAGGTGCGTGAAATCAAGTCGCCGAGAAAGCCTGCTATAAACAGCTGCGTGCCGATGATCATCACTGTCAGCGAGATGAAGAAATACGGGGAGTCGGTGATGAGACGCTGTGGAATGCCGTGGGCAAGGCACCACAGCTTGTCTGCGCCAAGACATACTACGGCGAGGAAGCCGAGGAAGAACATCATCGAGCCGAGGAAGCCGAAGACGTGCATAGGCTTGCGACCGAATGTGGAGAGGAACCACAGTGTCATGAGGTCGAGGTAGCCGTTGACGAACCTGTTCCAACCCATGAATTTTGACTCGCCGTATTTACGTGCCTGATGGTGTACTCTTTTCTCACCTATTCTGTCAAATCCGGCGTTCTTGGCGAGGTAAGGCATGTAACGGTGCATCTCGCCATAGACCTCGATATTCTTCACCACCTCCTTACGGTATGCCTTCAGTCCGCAGTTGAAATCATGAAGGTTATGTATTCCAGACACCTTACGTGCCGTGGCGTTGAAGAGTTTCGTAGGAATGGTTTTTGAAAGGGGGTCGCCCTGGCTTCTGTTCATCTTATACCCGCTGACGAGGTCATAGCCTTCATCGACAATCATGGAGTAGAGACCGGGAATCTCGTCGGGAGAGTCCTGAAGGTCAGCATCCATTGTTATGACGACATCGCCCTGAGCCTGTTCGAAACCACAGTAGAGGGCTGGCGACTTGCCGTAGTTTCTGCGGAACTTGATGCCCCTGACCTGTTCATGGTCTTTGGCGAGTGTTTCTATTACTTCCCACGAATTGTCCGTGGAACCGTCGTTGACGAAAATAACCTCATAAGAGAAAGAGTGTTCGTTACATACCCTTGCTATCCAGGCATACAGCTCTGGCAGAGAGTCCGCTTCGTTGTAGAGAGGTACGATTACTGAAATATCCATATTTTTTTCTGAAGGTGGCTACCCCACCCTATTGGTTTTGCGTGTTATGTGGGTAATGTTAATTCCCACCTTTTTATGTCAAGAATAGGTATTCCGAAGAAAAAGAGCATGTCACATGGTTCTTTTTGCAAAGAGAGCCAGCATCCAGCTCATGACGACGCTTATGCCGATGTTCAACCACATGAACGAGAAAGCGAAGTCGATGGGCCGCACTTCCGACAGCGATCGCAGCTGGCTGAGCACTTCATCTTTCGTCATGCCATACGCCTTAATCAACTCTGCAAACTGCGGGTCGTTGACTTTGGAAATCATCGACGAGAAGACTGTTCCATTGTCCAGGAACTGAAAATAAGCCCATTGTGAGAGGGCGAGCAACAGCGTGGCGTAGAAAAATATCATCATGAGAAAGAGGAACGCACGTCTGAACGATATCGTGCCGCCAAGAACCTTGTCACGGAAGAAACATACCGAATAATGTCCTGCCACAGGTATCATGAACAGCGTGACATCAAATAGCATAGAAAGTCCCGGCTCTTGCTGAGCCTCCACGAAACATGCAAAACTCGCTATCCACAGCAAGCCCATGAAGAGTCCGTGAAGCTTGGCGTATGCCCTGACTTGTATAAATTCTAAAGGTGTCATAAATGGATGATTATAAAACCGAATAAGGAACCATCTTGGTGAGAGATGATTCCTTACTTTTCGTCGAGCCTCTTGTCGGATTCGAACCAACGACCCCGAGATTACAAATCACGTGCTCTGGCCAACTGAGCTAAAGAGGCGGGGTGAGCGAGCTACTCACATCGCACCGCTACAACCAAGTACCCTTGCTACATTCCTGTCCTGGGGGAGTTC
>CALZUQ010000027.1 GCA_945829425.1 uncultured bacterium
GTTGCTCAGGAACTTATAAATAAAGTTAAATCAAAGTGTTGCGGAATTAAGGTTTTTTTCTTCTTACCAAAGAAAATATTTACACCAAGGAACCTCTTTTCCAGAAGAAAGTCCACACTTTTATATACACAGGTGAGTTATATAAATACTATAGCACCAAAGCCTATGGAGGCATATACCTTTGAAACTCCACCACATGCATAGAAAACAAATCTTTTTAAAAAAATACCATGTTTCCTTGGATATTCCAAAAATTGTTGATACTTTTGCAGTCAAATACATGTCTCTCAGGAAAAACGCCTCTACAGGAGCTTTTACAGAGTACAAGCCTATAATCAGAATAACAGAACCCACATCATTAAATAACATTATGAAAAATCATAAGAAACTCACCGCAAGACGTTCGTGCCACATACATACTTGTATTGCCACTATATCCCTTGCTATGGCATTTACAGCATGTCAAAACAAAACAACAAACAACGACTCTGCAACAGATTCCCTTGCTGCTATAACGGAGTACTCAGACAACACAGCTGAAATACAAGCATCTAACAAGCCTGACACCATGGAGCTTAGAAAATTTGTAACACTAATGTATGAAGATATTCTCAAACAGTATACCACCGACAAAGAGTATGATGTAGAGCCAGAAGAAAAATACATGTCTGAGACATATAAAAAACTCATAGAAGAGGCAGATAAAGTAGAAGAAGAAACTGGCACACATATATACGGATGGCAATGCAGCCCGTGGATTCTCGCCCAAGACGCCAACAACCCCGTAGCTACTGTGCTTAAAGTTTTTATGGAATCTGCAGAGAAAGGAAAGGTAGACGTACTGATTCATGACGGAAAAGAGTTAGACGACAGAAAGGTGAGAGTATACCTGACAAAGGAGTCCGGAGAGTGGAAAGTATATGACTTCATAGGCACGGAGTCTGCCGACTATGCCCCAACATATTGTGAGCGTCTGAAGGAAGAGATAGAAGAAGCAAGACAGAACAAAAATAACGCTCAACACTATATATAACCTTAACGAATTATATATAGCCTTAACGAATTTCCTCAGCGAACAAAAAATAACCCAACATTATCATTATGAGGAAGAAATCAAGAGAAATGGACAGCCAATGGGCATTGGAGGTAATGAATAAGGCACCATATATCACAGTAAGTTTCACGCTCCCCAGTGGCACAGCCTACGGCGTGCCACTGTCTTTAGCCTCCAAAGACTCCACAACATGGTACTTCCACGGAGCCTTGGAGGGTGACAAACTCGACGCAATAAGACAAAACCCGGAGGTCTGCCTCTCTGCCGTAACAAGATGTACACCTACCGTAGGACCGCGTGACGGCTCCTTCACCCTACAATATAAATCGGCAGTAGCATTTGGCAGGGCAAAGATTGTAGAAGACGACGAGGAGAAGAAGGAGGCTTTGCGCATAATATGCCAGCGCTTCCTCCCAAACCACATGGAAGCCTTTGAAGCCTCTATAGCGAGGAGCCTTTCTCGCACCGCCGTAGTGCGCATAACGCTCTCTGCCCCTCCTACAGGAAAACGTAAGCAGTATGACAGTAACGGCGAGGAGATGAAATACGGAAGGATGGAGACTTGTTCTCTGGACCCACTGACCGAAGCAGCCTTGTAGGCAAAGCCGTAAGGCGATATGCGAAGGGATGTAGTTTAGAGAACCTACCTATACTATCAAAACTAATACCACAAAACCACCTAATATGGAAAGAAAAAGAAAGAAATACCTCATAGTTGGAGGTGTAGCAGGCGGAGCAACAGCAGCAGCACGTATCAGAAGACTTACAGAAGAAACAGAGATTGTGCTCTTTGAGAAAGGAGAGCATATCTCATATGCCAACTGCGGACTGCCATATTACATCGGCGGCGTTATAGAAGAGCGTGAACGCCTCTTCGTACAGACACCGGAGGCATTTGGAAAGAGATTCAATATAGACGTTCGCACAGAAAGCGAGGTAACAGCTATAGACCCATTGAAAAAGGAGGTTACAGTACACACTGCCGACGGAAGAGATTATACTGAGGAATATGACAAACTCCTCCTCTCGCCAGGAGCATCACCTGTAGTTCCTCCGCTACCAGGAATAGACGGTCAGGGAATCTTCACTCTCCGCAACGTAAGCGATACCGACCGCATAAAGAATTTCATGACCTCACGCAACGTCAGGAGAGCCGTAATAGTAGGAGGAGGTTTCATAGGCCTTGAAATGGCAGAAAACCTGAAACATTTCGGAGCGGAAGTGGCTGTAGTAGAGATGGCACCACAAGTTATGGGTCCCATAGACTTCTCTATGGCTGCCATAGTACACGAACACCTGCAGCAGAAAGGGGTGAAACTGTTCCTGCAACAGGCGGTAGAGAGATTCTCACACTCCGAGGGTGAGGTATCAGTACACTTCAAATCAGGCATAACGCTAAAGGCTGACATGGTACTCCTAAGCATTGGGGTAAGGGCAGAAACACACCTCGCACAGGAGGCTGGACTAAAGCTCGGAGAGATGCGCGGAATATGGGTCAACGAGTTCCTGCAAACTTCTGAAGAAGATATCTACGCTGTAGGAGACGCTATAGAGTACCCCCACCCTATTACAGGAAAGGCATGGCTGAACTTCCTCGCCGGACCAGCAAACCGTCAGGCCCGCATCGTGGCAGACAATATGGTAATGGGAAACAGCGTAAAATATGAAGGGGCTATAGGAACGGCAATTGCCAAGGTCTTCGACATCACGGTAGCTTCTACAGGACTCCCCGCAAAACGCCTGAAGCAGATGGAGATACCATACCTCTCTGCCACTATTCATAACGGCTCCCATGCAGGATACTACCCTGGAAGCCTTCAGATGGATATCAAGATAACGTTCTCTCCTGAAAACGGAAGACTCTACGGCGCACAGATAGTAGGCTATGACGGCGTAGATACACGTATAGACCAATATGCCCTCGCCATAAAACGTGGGGCTACCGTAGAAGATCTTACCCGTCTGGAACATGCCTATGCCCCTCCTTTCTCTTCTGCCAAAGACCCTGTTGCCATTTCGGGATATGTAGCAGGAAACATCTTAAGCGGGAAGATGCTACCCATATACTGGCGTGACATACAAAACGCTGAGAAAGAAAACGCACTACTCATTGATGTACGTACACCCGACGAGTATTCCTTAGGCACAATTCCAGGAGCCGTGAATATACCTCTTGACGATATTAGGGAGCGCATGGCTGAGATACCAAAAGAGCGTGTGATATGGCTGTTTTGCGGAGTGGGTCTGAGAGGGTATCTGGCATCAAACATACTCCGGGCTAACGGGTATGAGAAGGTGTATAACCTCATAGGCGGACTGAAGACGTACAAAGCGGCAACGGCAGAGATAGCCACACCTCACAACTTTGACATCTGCCACCCCCACACCACATGCTCCTCATCGGCATGCTCATGCGAAAAGAAGGTGGTAAAGATAGATGCCTGCGGAATACAATGCCCTGGACCGATACTCAGAATGAAACAGGCTATAGACACCCTCTCTGTGGGAGAGACGGTAGAGGTACGCGCTACAGATGCCGCATTCCCTCGCGATGCCGAGGCATGGTGCCGTACAACAGGCCACAAGTTCCTCGGAAGCCGCTCTGAGGGCGGCATACACATAGTAGAGATAGAGCGGTTGTCACACTGTGGAGTTTCGGAAAAGTCTGCCGCTCCAGCAGAACAGGGAAAGACCCTGATTCTGTTCAGCGATGATCTGGACAAGACCCTGGCCACCTTCGTCCTGGCCAACGGAGCCGCCGCTACAGGAAAAAAGGTGAGCATCTTCTTCACCTTCTGGGGACTGAACGCCATCAAGAAACGCCATAAGCCAAAAGTGGAGAAGGACATATGGGGCAGGATGTTCGGATGGATGCTGCCATCGGACACCACTGGGCTGAAACTCTCGAAAATGAACATGATGGGCATCGGCTCCAGGATGATGCGCTTTCTGATGCAAAAGAAGGGGGTGGACTCCTTAGAGGCTCTGCGCCAGCAAGCCATCGACAATGGGGTGGAATTCATAGCCTGCCAAATGTCGATGGACGTGATGGGCATCAAGCGTGAAGAACTCCTCGACCATGTGAGCATTGGCGGTGTGGCCACCTACATGGAGCGGGCGGAAAGGGCAAACGTCAACCTCTTTATCTGACCCTCGCCCGAAGGGGCCATCTGCGCATAGCAAAGAACGCCCCGGGCAGGAGACAGGCATGATGAGAAAATGCTTCGACCTGTACGGTTGAGGAGTATGCAGACGGATGAGGTTGGAAGCCAGTACCTTGCTGTAGCAGCAGACTTGTGCAAGGTACTGGCTTGAAAAGTTAAGGAGTTAAGGTGTTAAGGTTCACGTTCTTTCGCCTTATAGTGATAGTCTATACCTATCAGGCTGCCCACGAAGGTGAGTATCTCGCCGAAGGCAGCAAGCACGGAAGGGTCTATGACCCCCATGGGCGGTACGAAAAAAGCTATCGTGATAAGCACAGCTCCGAATATTACGAGAGCATAAGCCATAAAGGGTTGGATATTCTTTTTCATTTTTTTTAAAGGTTTCAGGTTTCAGGTTTCAAAAGGGTTTCAGGAGGGTTTCAGGTTTTAAGAGGTTAAAAAATATGGGGTGCAGGTTTGCTTCTTCCTGCACCCCTTTCGTTACTCAGTGTCAGGCATTTCTCCGGCGTCAGCCTGGAAGAGTGCCGTAAGCTCGATGTCAGAGTTCATCACCACCGTACGCTTGGCATTCGTGTCGTTGTCACTCCATTTCTGGAAGGTGTATCCTCCGTTTGCCACAGCCTCTATGCTTGCCGTAGTGCCGTCGTCATACTCTCCGGCTCCCGTCACCATGCCACCCTCTTCAGGCGAAGCCTTCAGCGTCAGCATGCGCTTTACGGTTGTCTCCTCACCGTTGTCTGTGTCACCTGCCGGAGCGCCGAGCATGTCGTTCTCCGGCTGCAGGAATGCGCTGTTGCTTCCTCCGTAGCTGTTGCACGCCTTGCGGTATGCCACCTCGCCCATATAGTCAGGCGCGATGCTGTTGTTGTCTATGAGGATCTGCGTGCTCACCTTCGTCTTGCCGTTGACGTTACGGCTGTGAACCCATGCGAAGACACCGTCGCCCTCATCGTCGCCATGTCCGAGAACACCGTCGACAGAGGCGAAGCCCACCTTGTTCGCGAGGTCCCAGAGCTTCACGCCCGACTCCTTGTCGAGTATGACATAGCTTGCGCCGAACTGGCAGTACGGTATGTGTGTCTCAGAGTTTATGCGCTGCATGATGTCGTAGAACGAGATCTGGTCGCCGTAGTCGTAGTCAGCATTGTTGTCCACTACAGCCTGGGAGAACTGCGCCACCGTGGTGTCCGCCGTTATCACAAGCCCTCCGAGAACGATGTCCGTAACGCTGTCGCTGCCCTCGCCTGCGGTCACTATAGAAGGCAGAGACCCCTGCGTAATCTGGTAAGGAGCCGCTATGCATCCTCCGCCGTCAGCCTCCGTCTTGGTGAGATAGACAGGAGCCGAAGAGTTGTTGACCTTCACGAACATGTTGTAGTCGCTCTGCGTGGAGGACTTCTTCTCAAAGGCGTTCTTCAGAAGCGGTGATATGCCGGAATACATGTGTATGATGTTCACCCACTTCATACGCTGTCGCTGCTGACGCTGCGAGCGTGAGTTCCTGACGTTTGTCACCTTCTCCGACACTACCGTCTGACCGTTTACCGTCTTGAATGTCAGCTGACCTACCGAACCGGTCATTTTCTTTATTATTCCGTTTAGAATAGCCATTTTCTTTCCCCCCGTTTGTTCAACCAGTGAGGGGTTCTGGGAAAAAATGAGTAATGTTTGGTCACTGATCGCTCTCTTCCCGCATGGTGTCGTCCTTTCCCTTTCAGCTCCCTCGTCCTGTCCTTCGGGTTCCCATTCTTGTCCGCAAAAAAATGGGACTTACTTGGGACTCACTTGGGACTTACTTGGTACCTGCGCCCCCTTGCGTGCGGACGGAAATCGTGAGTTTTTCAATGACGTTGCAAAGGTACTGCTCTTTCCATGACACGGCAAGGGTTGTCCCGAAATCCGGTTACGGTTGTCCCGAAAATCGGATATTTTAAACCTTAACCTTGACGTTAACCTTGACCTTAACCTTGACCTTAACCTTGACCTTGACCTTGAAGCTTGAAACCTCCTGAAACCTGAAACCTGAAACTTGAAACCTGAAACCCCTCTGACACCTTAACACCTTAACACCTTAACTCGTTAACTTTACCACTTTCGCCCTGTTCCGACGAATGAAAAGTCTGTGTTATAATAATGTTTTTTTAAAAGGATAATATTTATAAATAATAATAATAATTACACATTATTATATACGTGCGCGCGATAGAGAAGTTCTTTTCCTCAGTGACACCGCTGCCGTCTTTTTCGCCTGCTACGGTAGGAAAGGGGTGTTGTTAAGGTGTTAAGGTATTAAGGTGTTAAGATATTGATTTGGTTTATATGGATCCTCCTTATCAGTCTTTGGAGTTATTTTCGGTTCAAATTGTAAGTTAAAGAGGGAGTATAGTGGGCTACATGACCGATTTAACTTGCGATTTGAGCCGAAAAGAACCCAAAAGATGGCAAAACGTCACCCACAATTAAACCACTTTTGACGGAGGGAATTTAAAGAACCCACCTTAAGGTTTTGACAGTGTCAACGTAAGAAAAATGACAAAATATTTGGTGGTATGAAAAAATTGGTTTACCTTTGCATTTGTTATCGGATTTTTCTAAGGTGGGGAATTAATAGACGCCACCTTAACATCATTTGAAATAATTCATTATGAACAGTTACGGAAACATATTCGCCAGCGGACTACGACGATGGTCGGGCCGCACCTCAGCTACACGATTATGTAGGGGGATGGTGAACGTGTGTCTGTAACTCATCGTTTCTTCCCTCACATTTTTTCTTTTTCTCTCTCGCCTCACCGCCATGGAGCTTAGAGTTTTGAGCTTATAGCTTAGAGCTTAGAGTGTCCATACGTCTGAGGTTTCGTACCACTTTTTAAACAAACGATGTTCATAATGAAAACAACTCCTACTACAGAGCCCGAAGGAGCCGTAAATCCTTCATGCGGCGAGTCGAGTCCTTCGCTGAGTTTAGAAGCTGTCTGCGAATATGCGTTGCATGTCCCGTCCGACGCCGAGGCAGACGTCATCGCCTACATGCTCATGACGCAATATATGCAGCAGGGTCTCTGCATACCGCAGCTCGCCGAGCTGATCCTCGGCATTCGTGAGAAGCGTCAGACGCTACGCCGTGAAGAGGAGCACCGCCGTCTCCACCCCCATGGTGTCCTCGACACGAGCCGTCTGCCGCCCTCTCTCCGCACCCCTGCTGCCACAAACATCTGGCAGATCCTCTTCACCGAGTCGCTTGTCGACGAGGAGTGTCAGACGCTTTGTTCCAGGACGGAGTCCGGCCTTCTTGCCTACCATATCGCCAAGACCCTCGGCATCCGTGAGGTGTGGAAGACTTTCGAGGAGGTTTGGGGCATGAAGAACCTCAAGTCCGCCCACGACAAGGCTTTCGACTATCAGAGCGGCTGGAACTTCCAGAAGAAGCTCGACAGCCTCTTTTAGACAGTGAGAGACGGCGACATAGCGTGTGTCCATGCTAAGACAGCACCCAGCACAGCACCCATAACAGCATCCATTGGAGCCACCAGTGGATGCTTTTTTTATGTCGTAACTTTGCACCGGAAATCACGAACTGCCGGCTTCTCTTGCCGGAGGTTCACGGAAATCCTCCTTACCGGCGGGGGGAGACACCTGCCTTCACAACAAAAAAAACTTACGACAATGAAACGCGTCACACCGCAACAACAGGTTTGGAAGCACCTTCGCACCGACGATCAGCGCTCGTTCTTTGCAAAACACTTCCGACATCTCAAGCCACGCACGCAGGAAGACCTCTGCTACGGCATTCTCACCTACATCCGCTGGGGCGTCACGCGCCCTTATGACGACCGCTTTGTGAACACCATATACCAGAGCCTCGTCATATACATCATGGCAGAACGTCATCTCGGAAAGCTCTGAGACGACGACATCAACCTTAACCTTAACCTTAACCTTAACCTTAACAGAACTCACAAAAAAAAACGAACCTACCCAAAAAACGAACGAAGAACATGAAAAAAGTCACTTACACACGCATCGACCTCAGCTGCACGCTGCAGCAGGTCGGCGAAACGAACAGCAAATGCCTGAGAGGCATACTCTCGCAAGACGGCGACCGTACGTTCCGTTTCGAGGAGACGATCAGCAAGGGTCGCTCTCCGCTCAACCCCAAGCTGTATGACGGCAAGTACCTCTCTATGGTTCGCCGTCAGAACGGCAAGTACCAATTCCACATGAAGGCTCTCGCCGACGGCTTTGACAAGGAGAAGCTTCCTCACGCCATATACAGCGAGGTGTCGGCAGCACTTCAAATACTTGACTGACCATGATACAGACAGACTTCATCCAGCAGCTCTTTGAAGACGACGGCAGCGGAAAGAAAGAGTCGTGTGCCAACCTCCTTCCCGAGGTACGTGAGCTGCCTCCAGTGTTCCGCGAACTTGTCAGCATAGCTCCCGAGAAATTCCGTATGGCAACGTTCATAGCCTCTGCCGCACCTCTTGCCACCCTTGCCACCCGCCTGCGGTTCTATTACCCTTTCGACCAGGGTCCGCAGGCGTGTCTCCTTCAGACTATAATATGCTCTGAGCAGAGCGGCGGCAAGTCTTTCGCCCGACATGTCGAGAACATCATCATGGCACGCCAGAAGGCTCGCGACAACGAGCAGCGACGTCAGGAGCAGGCATACCGCGAACTGAGACAGACGGCAGGCAAGAACGAACGCCTGCCCGAACCTCCCAAGACGGCTATCGTCTGCTGCCCCGTGTCTATCTCCATAGCCCAGCTGATAAAACGTGCCGACGCTCCCGTACGTCTCTATGGCACTCCGCTGACGCTATGGACCTTCACCGAAGAGCTCGCCACGGCAACGGAGACGAACAAACGGGCGTTCTCGAACATCAAGTCCATCATGCGCACGGCTTACGACCTCGGCTCGGAATATGGCGTGGACTATCTCTCGGAGAATACCTACTCTGCCACCGTGGACATCCTCTACAACACCATGTTCTGCACCACGCCGTCGGCACTCGACGAGTATATGGACCGCAAAGCCGTGGAGGGAGGCAACGTCACCCGAACCATTGTCTATGACCTCGACAGCCAGCTCGGCGACGACGCTCCCGTATTCCGGCGTCTCACACCACGTAAAGAGCAGATCATCGACCGCACCATACAGCGCATGATGGCTGACACATACAGCGACGACGGAGGCATACAGCCAGAGAAATACATTGACATGGCGTGGCTCGAGACAGACGTCAGAGCATGGTGTGCCGCAAAAAACCTTGAGGCTGTAAAGTCCGGATCGACGGCTCTCGGAGTGTTCTTCAAACGCTCCAGCGTAAGTGCCTTCCGCATTGCAGCACTCTGCCAGTATCTCTACGGCCTGGAAGGAGCCACCTCCGTACGCAGGAAGGTGAGACAGATATACCTCGCCATGGCAGAGCAGATACTCTACGGCATGATGCAGAAATGGGGCCGACGCTTTGAAGACCTTCAGGCGAAACGTCTCGAACAGGCCTCCAACACTCGCCTGCCACTCTTCGACCAGCTGCCACAGGAGTTTTCCCGCGACATGCTGCGTGAGACGATAAAACGCCTGGAGCTGACGACGCAGGACTGGGTCTTCCTCTCGAAATGGAATGCCAAGGGACTAATAGAGAAAATAAGCAAAAACACGTTCAGAAAGATATGATAGACAAAGAAACAATACATAGACTTCGCGACCTCCCCATTGAGGGGGTCGCGGAACGTCTGGGAATGAGCGTCTCACGCCACAGGAGCCTCTGCCCGTTCCACGACGACCGTGTTCCTTCGCTGACGTTCTACCAGAAGAAGAACATGTACCGCTGCTTCGTATGCAACGCAGCAGGGGGCACGATAGACCTTGTCATGAACCGTCTGCACAAGACGTTCGCTGACGCCTGCCGCTGGCTTGCCGACGAGAGCAACATCATCATTGCCGAGGAGGAGAAGAAGCCGCAACGACGGAAGAAGGAGGCGAGACCTTTCGACGCCTGCCGCTACAGCCGTTATTTCGAACGTCCCGTGCTCAACGAGCGTGCCACGGCGTTTCTTTTCGCTCAGCGGCGGCTGGACCCGAGGGTGGTGGCATGGTGTCGGCTGAACAGCTATAAGGACTGGCTGCAGATACCGTATTTCGACATCTCGGGAAAGCTCGTGGGAGTGCAGCAGAGGTATCTCGGCGAGGACAAGACGCAGCCGAGGTTCCGCTTTCCGCAAGGTGTTGCGTGCCATATATACAACCTTCCCGTGCTGGAGCTGCTGAAGCCCGGCGAACCTCTCTTCATCGCTGAGGGCTGTTCCGACTGCTGGGCTATGCTCTCGTCAGGTCATAAGGCTATAGCCATACCTTCTGCCACACTCCTCAAGGCGGACGATGTGACACTGCTCAGGACGTGCCACGAAAAGCTCGGGACGGTATTCCACATGTTTCCAGACAACGACGCTCCGGGGCAGAGACTATTCCTCGAACTCAACGAGAGACTTACGGCACACAGTGAAGGCGTGGGACAACCCTCACCAGCCGTTGTCCACCACCTACTGCCAGAGGAGTTCAAGGACTATTCAGAATATTATCTCTCAAAGACAAAAACTTCTGAAACCTGAAACCTGAAACTTGAAACCTGAAACCCTCCTGAAACTTGAAACCTGAAACCTGAAACATCATGAACATACTTATCACACGTACCACAGTAAACGAGCAGACCACCGACGGATGTCTGTATATCGACGGACAGCACGTCTGCGACACCGCTGAAGCCACACCGACACTGCTGCCAAAGGGAACATACAGCGTCGTGCTCTTCAGATGTAAGAAATCGAAGCGTAAGATTGCAGCAGTATGCAGCGACGGTGACAAACCGCCCTGCGAAGAGCAATGCCGAGTGTGTGAAGCAACAGCGAGAAGGATAGAGAAGCTCAGAAAGGCGGAATACTACCAGCTCGAAAAGGCTCTCAAGGCTCAGGACAACGACAACGCTGCCGACGCCGAAGCACTGAAGGCATACGAAAAACAGGTCACGGAACACACCATGGCAAAGATAAAAGAAGCAACGAAGAAGAGAACCCCGTGTCCGAAAATAACAGACGGAAACGGGGTATGGAACACCGACGACGGAAAAATAGTCGTGGGGAGATATCTACTCAACGGATGCGTGAAGCATTCGGGAGACATCTTCGAAAGGCTCTATGACCGTATGGAGAAAGCCCTGTCACGGGGACATGAGGTAAACATCACCATACAATAATCACGACATTTATTACTCTTATTACACTTATTACATTTTTGACACTTATGACACTTACAGAACATTTCACGCTTGAGGAGTTTACAACGAGCGCAACAGCCCGCAGCCGCAGGATAGACAACACCCTGCTTTGCTCCAACCCACAGCACGCCAGGATTATAGACAACCTGAAAAACCTTTGCACCGACGTCCTCGAACCGCTCAGGGAGCATGTCCGGCAACCTGTACTGATCTCTTCTGGCTATCGCTCGCCGGAGCTGAACAAAGCCGTAGGGGGAGCACGCAACTCACAGCACATGCTCGGAGAGGCTGCCGACATTCACATCCCCGACGAGGAGACAGGACGCGAATGGTTCCGTTGGATTATGGACAACGTGAGGTTCGACCAGCTCATCTGGGAGAAAGCGTCAGCGAAAAGCTCACGACACTGGATACACGTCAGCTACAGAAAAGGACGATGCAGGCAGACGGTGGTCAGGAACATGGTGAAAACCTTAACACCTTAACTCCTTAACTCCTTAACTTCATCACTAACACTTCATCACTAACACTTCATCACTAACACTTCATCACTAACACCTAATCACCAATTATTGAGGGCGTGTCTGTTGTTGTTCAGGCACGCCCTCGTTGTTGTATTACGGCAAGACATTCATAACCATCTTCAGATAGTTATGGCCGAAAATGAAAATGTCACGTTGCGGTATGAAGCCGAGTGAGGCATAGAGCCTTTGCGCACGGGGGTTGGCAGGATCTACGACAAGCGTTACGGGCAGTCCGAGAGCGTGGCCGCGCGATATAGCTTCGAGCATGAGACTCTTGCCAATCCCCTTGCCGCGGCATTCGGGCAATACGGCGAGAGAGTCAAGGTAATACTCCCCTTCCCCAGCCTCGTCTTCCATGCCGGGGAACTCTATGCCGAGATGTTGGCGCACAAGCTCCATGGTGGTCTGGCGCATGGCCTTATAGCCCTTTCCGTCGTAGGACGTTATCATGCCCACGGGCTTGCCGTCGATCTCGGCAATGATGGTGTTGCGGGCGGAATACAGCACGTCGTCCCTGCGGCATATCTTCTCGGCAAAGAGACGTATTCTCTCTTCTGGGGTGTCGTCATAAAGCATGGCGGTATGGAAGCCTTGAGAAATGAAAAGACTGTCGGCCTCCGTAGCCTGACGAAATACGATATTTTCCATGTTTTTCAGATTATTTATTGTTCATGGCAGCAGCAGCTGTCTCCATGCTTGTGTTCATGGCAGCAGCAGCCGTCTTCATGCTCATGCTTGTGTTCATGGCAGCAGCAGCCCTCTTCATGCTCATGCTTGTGCTCATGACAGCAGCAGCCGTCTTCATGGTCATGCTTGTGTTCATGGCAGCAGCAGCTGTCTCCATGTCCGTGGTCATGACAATGGCAATGATGAGCTTTTCTCAATCCCAGTTTCGGGAGAAGCAAGGCGTTGACAAGAAGGAGTGTGAGGACTATGGTGCAGCACCACGTAAACCATGAGGCGTGCTCCTCACAGCAGTCGGCGACAGCGTTGATGTTCTGAGTGAAATCGACGATGCCGCTGAAATGGAGATAGTCCACAAGCCATCCGAAGCCTACGGCACCTATCACGATTGACGTGAGATAAGCCACGAGAGTCCGCGTCCCCATGACGTTGCGTACGATGAGCATGCTGGCGAGGTTACATGCCGGACCAACCATGAGAAGCAGCAGGCCGGCACCGGGCGTGAGCCCCTTCATGATGAGGGCTACGGCGATAGGTATGGAGCCTGTGGCACAGAGATACATCGGCAGTACGATAATCATGACGAGGAGCATCGAAGCCCATGTGTTGCCCTGAAACGCCGTAAAGAACGACTGTGGGATGAAGACGGTGATGAGTCCGGCAATGACAAGGCCTATGACGAGCCATTTGCCTATGTCCTCCATCATGTCGATGAGGGCGTAGGACAACGCCTCACGAAGTTTCTGAACGAAAGAGCGGGAGTCGGGGGCAGCGTCCGAAGACTCCGCGTCACTGACGACACCGGCAGGCGAGAGGTCGAAACGGTTGACGAGGACACCGCTGAGCAAGCCCGTGAGACACGCGGCAATAGGGCGCAGGATGGCGAAGGGCAGACCCATAAGGCTGTAGGTGGCTATGATAGAGTCTATGCCGGTCTGCGGCGTGCAGACAAGGAACGACGCCACGGCACCCTTCGACGCTCCGTCCTTACGCATGCCCATGGCAGTAGGTATCACTCCACACGAACACAGCGGCAGCGGAATGCCGATGATCGTGGCACGGAGAACAGAGCCGAACGTCGGCTGAGAGAGGTATCGCGCATAGTATCTGCCCGGAATGAAGGAGTGCATGAGTCCGGCGAGCAGGAAGCCCAGCAGGAGGAACGGCGACATCTCGTTGATGATGTTGAGAATTTCTTCCATGATAATATAATGAATTATGATTTTTAAACAATCTGCAAAGTTATACAAAAAAAATCAATATAAGGCAAGAGAGAGAGATTTTTATGTCTTTTTTCGTAATTCTTAGTCCTCACGGTGGCTTCGCGTATAAAAAAACAAAAAAGAGAAGACAACATATATGTTATATCGGGAAAAATATGTACCTTTGCTGAAAAATATTATTCACCAAACAAAAACAACTCTTTTTCTATGGAATCAATAAAGAACGCTTTCGCAGCCAAACTGCTCGCTATCAAAGCCATAAAGCTACAGCCTCAGGAGCCTTTCACATGGGCTTCGGGATGGAAGTCACCAATATATACCGACAACAGAAAGACGCTGGCTTATCCTGACGTGAGACGTTTCGTCAAGCAGGAACTGTGTCACATAATAAACAGCGAGTTCCCTGAGGCAGACGCCGTGGCAGGAGTGGCGACAGGAGCGATAGCACAGGGAGCTCTCGTCGCTGAGGAACTGGGCATGCCGTTCTGCTATGTCCGCTCAAAACCCAAAGACCACGGCATGGGAAACCTCATAGAAGGGACACTGCCGGAAGGAGCAAAGGTGGTCGTCGTGGAAGACCTCATCTCGACAGGAGGATCGTCGCTGAAGGCGGTAGAGGCTCTGCGACAGGCAGGATTTGAGGTAGTAGGAATGGTGGCAAGCTACACATACGGCTTCCCACAGGCGGAAGAGGCATTCAAAGAGGCTAACGTACGTCTCGTGACAATATCTGACTACGAGCACACCACGGCGATAGCAGCAAAGACGGGATATATCAAGGAGGACGACCTGCACGTGCTCGCCGAATGGCGTAAGTCGCCTTCTACATGGATGAAATGATCTAATAGGTTATGGCAAAATACGAAAGTAAGGTAAACATGATACCTCAGGCGACAGCCGAACAGGTATATAACGTGCTGACAAACCTCAGCAAGTTAAAACCCATATTCGACAACGCTCCGGACAACCCCATCATAAGGCAGAAGGTGGAGGAGGCGGGACAAGACCCTGCCGTGCTCGACAAGCTCAGGGAGGTGGAAATCACCGACGAGAGCTTCTCCGTGCCCGTGCCGATGCTGGGACGCATGACGTTCGCGATAGCAGAAACGGAGGAGAACCGTTGCGTGAGATACGCTGTCAGCGGACTGCCGTTTGAAACAAACGTATGGGTGCAGGTGCTGCCTGTCTCTGCCGGAGGGTCGAAGATGCGCATCACTCTCAAGGCGGAGCTGAACATGATGCTGAAGATGATGGTAGGCTCGAAGCTGCAGCAGGCAGTAGACGGCTTTGCACAGATGCTCGCCACCCTACCCTACCAGCTCATGTAACGTCTGAGAGAAAGGCGACATCTGAAAGGCAGCTCATAAAAGGCAGCTCATAAAAGGCAGCTCATAAAAAGAAACGAAAAAAACGACACATGAAACTTTGGGAAAAAGACTATAGCATAAACAAGGAGATAGAACGCTTTACGGTAGGCAGAGACCGGGAAATGGACCTATACCTGGCAAAATATGACGTTCTCGGGTCTATGGCGCACGTCACCATGCTCAACACCATAGGACTAATAACCGACGAAGAACTGCCTCTGCTGCTGAAAGAACTCAGGGAGATATACACCGTATGTGAGAAAGGCGACTTCGTCATCGAGGACGACATTGAGGACGTACACTCACAGGTGGAGCTGATGCTGACACGACGACTCGGCGACATGGGAAAGAAGATACACTCCGGACGCTCGCGCAACGACCAGGTGCTCGTAGACCTCAAGCTCTTCACAAGGGAGCGACTGCGCGAGACGGTTGAGGAGACACGCTCGCTCTTCGACGAACTGATCAAGAAGTCGGAACAGCACAAGGAGACTCTCATGCCGGGATATACACACCTGCAGATTGCCATGCCGTCGAGCTTCGGACTATGGTTTGGGGCGTATGCCGAGTCTTTGGCTGACGACATGCTCTTCCTAAAGGCAGCCTACAGCATGACAAACCGAAACCCCCTCGGGTCGGCTGCCGGCTACGGCTCGTCGTTTCCTCTCAACCGTCAGCTCACGACAGACCTCCTCGGCTTCGACACGATGAACTATAACGTCGTGTACGCACAGATGGGACGGGGAAAAATGGAGCGTAACGTGGCTTTCGCTCTCGCCACGGTGGCGGGGACGGTGGCAAAGATGGCTTTCGACGCATGTCTCTTCAACTCGCAGAACTTCGCGTTCGTGAAACTGCCTAAGGAGTGTACCACAGGGTCGTCAATCATGCCACATAAGAAAAACCCGGACGTCTTTGAACTGATACGTGCAAAATGTAACAAGCTGCAGGGACTGCCGCAACAGGTGACGCTCATCATGAACAACCTGCCATGCGGATATTTCAGAGACCTGCAGATAATAAAGGAGGTGTTCCTCCCGGCATTCGAAGAGATGAAGGACTGCCTGCAAATGGCGGCATATATCATAAACCGTATGGAGGTGAAGGACGACATTCTCGAAAACAGGATGTACGACGCCATATTCTCCGTAGAGGAGGTCAACCGCCTCGCTTACGCCGGAATGCCGTTCCGCGACGCATACAAGAAGGTAGGAATGGACATCGAGGCAGGACGCTTCACTCCAGACAGGAACATACACCACACTCACGAAGGCTCGATAGGCAATCTGTGCAACGACCGTATAACACACCTCATGGACAGCATCATGGCGACATTCCACTTCGAACGGGTGGAAGAGGCTGAGAAAAAGCTGCTGGAGTCCGGGGAAGAGAAAAAATGAGGGACATGCAGATGAAGAACAGCATGACATACCTGAGGATATTGCTGACGGCGGCATTGCTGACAGCAATATCTTCATGTTCTGAAGACTTCACATTCACACAATACCCATGCTATGTCGTCATAGACAACAGCGTACACCAGGACGCTACACTCGCATCGGCCATGAACGCTGTTTCGCCGGGGATATTCTGCACCATATCTGCCGACGAGGGCAGAAGGCAGTATTCCTTCAAGAACAACGCCGGAATGGAGTCGAACGTAAACTATAACGCCGTGGACCTGCGCACGACACGTCAGGTGGGCATGAACAACGCCATAATCGTGGGCTACGGAACGCTGACGACGGAGTTTCTCGCCTACGACCGCGAATGTCCGGTATGCTACGACCCCAACGCCGTGCCCGTAAGAAGCCGACCACTGACGGTAGGGGGCGACGGAACAGCGCAATGCGCGACATGCAAGAGGAAATTCGACATGAACGCCGGGGGATACTGCATAACGGAAGGGGGAGTAAAAGGAATGAACAGATACAGATGTTCTACGACAGGACCCTTCGGAGTAATCTCGGTAAGAAACAAATAACAGAACGCACCTTAAAAGGGAAGTGGTGGGATGATAACATAAACATCCAACCGAAACATAAAAAAAATGCAGTAATTTTGCAGGCATGAACACTAACAGAGCAGAATACGAGATAATGGCACCCGTGGGCTCACGAGAGTCGCTGGCAGCTGCCATACATGCCGGAGCACAGTCCGTGTACTTCGGCATAGGACAACTGAACATGCGCGCCCACTCTGCAAGCACATTCACCATTGACGACCTGCGCGACATCGCTGCGATATGTCAGGAAAACGGACTGAAATCGTATCTCACGGTAAATACGGTGATATACGGAGAAGACCTCAGCACAATGAGGCATATCGTTGATGCGGCAAAGGAAGCAGGAATATCTGCCATAATAGCCAGCGACGTGGCGGTAATGACATACGCAAGAAGCATAGGACAGGAGATACACCTATCGACGCAGCTGAACATATCGAATATCGAGGCGGTGAAGTTCTACGCACAGTTTGCGGATGTCGTGGTGCTCGCAAGGGAGCTGAACATGGAACAGGTGGCGGAGATATACCGCGGAATAAAGGAGGAAAAAATCTGCGGACCGTCAGGAAAAGAGATACGCATAGAGATGTTCTGCCACGGAGCGTTGTGCATGGCGATATCGGGAAAGTGCTATCTCTCACTGCATCACGCCAACCGCTCGGCAAACAGAGGGGAGTGCGTGCAGATATGCAGAAGGGGCTACAGAGTGGAGGACATAGAGTCTGGAACGGATCTGGAGATAGACAACAAATACATCATGTCGCCGAAAGACCTGAAAACCATACGCTTCATAGACCGCATGATGAAGGCTGGAGTGAGGGTGTTCAAAATAGAAGGAAGGGCACGAGGAGCGGAATATGTGGACACCGTGGTGAGATGTTACGACGAGGCGATACGGGCAACTATCGACGGAACACTGACAGAAGAGAAGAAAGACGAATGGGACGAAAGGCTCAGCAGAGTCTTCAACAGGGGCTTCTGGGACGGATATTACCTCGGACAGACTCTCGGAGAATGGAACGACGCATACGGCTCGAAAGCAACGGAGAAAAAAGTGTATGCTGCGAAGACGGTGAAACACTTCTCGAAAATAGGAGTCGCGGAGTTTCAGGTCGAAGCACACGAGATACGCGTGGGAGACATGCTGCTCATAACAGGACCTACGACGGGTGCGCTGAGATTTGAATGCAGCGAGATACGCTACGAACTGAAATGCGTGGAAAAAGCGGAGAAAGGGTGGAGAATATCTATACCCGTGCCAGAGAAGGTGAGACCAAGCGACAAACTTTTCGTACTGGAAAAGACGGACATCAGAGAATAAAGGTAGGTTCTATAAATTCCCACAGTCAATAAGAAAAATATTTTAGCTATGACAATAAACGATATTCAAGAAGAGGTGATCGAGGAGTTTCAGGACTTTGACGACTGGATGGACAAATACCAGCTGCTGATAGACCTCGGAAACGACCAGCCGCCTCTCGACGAGAAATACAAGACGGAAGACAACCTCATAGACGGATGCCAGAGCAGGGTATGGCTGCAGGCGGACATGAGAGACGGGAAAATGCATCTCGAAGCAGAAAGCGACGCTCTCATCGTGAAAGGCATCGTGACGCTGCTGATACGCGTCCTCAGCGACCATACACCGCAGGAAATACTCGAAGCAGACCTGTACTTCATAGAGGCCATAGGACTCAAGGAACATCTCTCGCCGACAAGGGCTAACGGACTGCTCGCCATGATAAAGAAAATACGCACGTATGCCGTGGCATTCTCCATGAAACCTGAAACCCCTTGAAACCTGAAACCTTAACACCTTAACACCTTAACTCGTTAACTTTATCACTGTCGCGGTTTCAGGGCGTAATGTCAGCCACGTTATGAGAAAGAAAAAATTATACATTAATAAAACTTGAAACCTGAAACCCCTTGAAACCTGAAACCCTTGAAACCTGAAACCCTTGAAACCTGAAACCCCTTGAAACCTGAAACCCCTTGAAACCATGAACCTATGAACTGGAATGACGACTTCTGGCCTTTGGTAATTCAGATTTACCTGAAAAAACCTCTTGGCATAAAACCGCTGTATTGCAGGGACATGGTGAACCTCGCCTTGGAACTGCATATACCACCTCAGGTGATACACAGGAAAATGTCATACCTGAGGAAGAGTCCTACGCCGACACTGAGGAGGAAAATGGACATTTACTCCAAGAAACCGCAATGGCTGAAGAAAGCATGCCGGAACATAAGGCAACAACAGGGACTGGGAAGCGGAGGAGCTCTCTACGACAACGTGGAGACAAGGGAGACCTTCGAGCTGGACTTCAGACCCGTCAACGCTGCTACGGCGATGATGATGGGACGGCCGCTCTTCACACCCGTGATGCTTATCATGCTCCTCGACCTGTATTTCCGACTCGTGCCGGCTACAATGGTAAGGGAGACACCGGAGGTAAGGGAGACGGCAGAACTGCTGGACATCTCGCCAAAAGACGTCGTGGACATTCTTGAGGTATTCCAATACTGCGACCCATTCATAGAGACCACTGACAGCCTCATGGACCCTATGCTGCCACCATGTCACAGGATATGGGAGAGATATGCCGACGATATAGAAAAACTGTCTGTAAAGGCACAACAGCTAAAATACTACTGGATGCAATAATATGTCTCAGAAACAATATAACATACAGGAACAAAAGCAGATACAGCAACAAAGACTGTCACCCCTGCAGGTGCAGACGGTGAGGATGCTGGAGATGCCGCTGACACAGATGGAGGACTATATCGAGCAGGAGATAGAGATAAACCCTTCGTTAGAGGCGGACTACAGCCATGGCGACGACGAACTGGAAACGTATGACAGACAGCAGCAGAGCGACGAGAGCGAGAGAAGACAGGACGCTCTCGACGACGCACTGGAACGCATAGGGCAAGACGACAGAATGGAGGACACGACACCGCTGTCTGACGATTTCAACCCCACACAGAATTATTATGAGGAGAAGAATTATCAGGAAGCGGGAAGCACGACGTCGTTCATAGAAAACCTATACGAACAGATGAGGGAGGAAGAGCTGAACGATACGGAAAGAAGCATCATGGAATATCTCATAGGATCGCTGGACAACGACGGACTGCTGAGAAAGGACATTGCTGCCGTAAGCGACGAGCTGGCGTTCAGAGAGGGACTGTATGTGGAGCCGGAGGAAGTGGAGGACGTGCTCCACAGACTGCAGGAGTTCTATCCGCCGGGAGTCGGAGCACGCTCGCTGAGGGAGTGTCTCACTCTACAGGTGGAACGCATGAGGGGCACGAAGACAAACATGATGATGTATGACGTGCTGACAAAATGTTATGACGACTTCATAAACAACAGATGGGACAAGATATGCCGGACACTGAAAATGTCTGAGGCACAGGCGGAAACGGTAAGGAAAGAGATAAGGCACACACTGAACCCTAAGCCGGGAGCGGCGTTCGGAGAGGTGCAGGGAAGGTCGTTGGAACAGGTAACGCCGGACTTCATCGTTTACGTCAACGACAACGGGACGATAGCATTCGAAATGAACAGAGGGAAAATGCCGACACTGCAGATAGTGCAAAAGGACGAAGAGATGATAGAAAGCCTGCAATACGCCAACAGCAAGGCGGAGAGAGAGGCACTGGCTTTCACGCAGCAGTATGTCGACAGAGGAAAGATGTTCATAGAGGCAATAAGGCAGCGAAACGAGACGATGATGAGGACGATGAAGGAGATAATCATTCAACAGAGGGAATATATCCTTTCTGGAGATGACGCTGACCTGAAACCGATGCTGCTGAAAGACGTGGCAGAAAAGACAGGATATGACATCTCGACAATATCGCGCGTCTCACGGTCAAAATACGTACAGACACCATGGGGAATAGTGCCGCTGAAGCACTTCTTCAACGAGGGATATGACACGGGAACGGGGGACGCCATAGCAACAAAGACAATAAAAAACGCTCTGAAGGAAATAATTGAAAAAGAAGACAATAAGTCTCCGCTGTCCGACGACAAGCTGACAGCAATAATGAAGGAAAAAGGTTTCCCTATAGCAAGAAGGACCATAGCAAAATACAGGGAGCAGATGGGAATACCTGTGGCAAGGATGAGAAAAAAAATATAGAAAAAAAGAAATGTTGGTATTATCACGCATCCTGAGCATCATGTTCACACCATTCTATCTTCCTTTGGTGTGCATGGGAGCATTGTTTCTGCTAACGTATCTCAACATGCTGCCATGGCAGTATAAGCTGCAGATATCGTTGCTGACGTATTTCTTCACGATACTCCTTCCTACGGTACTGATACGAATGTACCGCACATACCACGGCAAGAAACTCTTCCACATGAGCAAGAGGGAGAAGAGAATGGTGCCATACATAATAAGCATTCTCTCATACCTGACATTCTATGAGATAATGAGATACCTCAGAGTGCCGCATTTCATGGCGACAATAGTCGTGGCGGCTCTGCTGATACAGATAGTCTGCGCCATGATAAACCTCAAGATGAAGATTTCGACACATACCGCGGCAATAGGAGGTGTCGTGGGAGGAGTGGCGGCGTTCTCGTTAATCATAGGCTTCAACGCCATAGGATGGATATCCGTGCTCACGATAATAGGAGGAATGGTAGGCACGGCACGCATGATACTGAGAATACACTCGCTGGCTGAGGTATGCTGCGGATTTCTCGTAGGATTGGTAACGACATTCATGACGGTGATTTTTCTGTGACGGTGGGGACTTATCCTCCGGACCCAATGAACAGGGGAAGGAACTATGAAATTGATGAGACTTGTCGAATAAGTAACCATAAAAATATAACAAACAAAAATAGCAAAAAGAAAACAATGACTCCTATCGTATCTATTATCATGGGCAGCACAAGCGACCTGCCCATAATGGAAAAAGCAATGAAATTTCTTGATGAGCAGCAGATACCTTTTGAGGTGAATGCGCTCTCAGCACATAGAACACCGGAAGCGGTGGAGACATTCGCAAGACAAGCGGAAGGAAGGGGTGTGAAGGTGATAATAGCGGCAGCAGGAATGGCAGCGGCACTGCCGGGCGTCATAGCTGCTTCAACAACACTGCCGGTAATAGGAGTGCCCATAAAGGGAAGCGTGCTCGACGGAGTAGATGCGCTGTACTCTATACTGCAGATGCCTCCGGGAATACCTGTCGCTACGGTAGCCATAAACGGGGCTATGAACGCTGCTATTCTCGCCATGCAGATACTGGCACTCTCTGACACAGAGATAGCACAGCGATTTGCTGAGTACAAGGCTTCGCTCTGCAAGAAGATAGAAAAAGCCAACATCGACCTCAAAGAGGTGAAATACAAGTTTAAGACAAACTGACTATGCAACGGCGAAAGACTACCATAACACGCGTTGGAGACATAGCAATAGGTGGAGAAAACCCTATACGCATACAGTCTATGACGACGACGAACACCAACGACACAAAGGCATGTGTGGAACAGGCAAAGAGAATAATACATGCCGGCGGAGAGCTGGTGAGACTGACGACACAGGGCGTGAGGGAGGCAGAGAACATGAAAAACATCTCTGAAGAACTCAGGAAAGAGGGCTTTAGGACACCTCTCGTAGCTGACGTTCACTTCAACGCCAAGGTGGCGGATGTGGCGGCAGTATATTGCGAGAAGGTAAGGATAAACCCTGGAAACTACGTTGATCCGGCACGTACGTTCAAGACATTGGAATACAGCGATGAGGAATATTCCGCTGAGCTGCAGAAGATTGAGTCACGCTTCATTCCGTTTCTGGAGATATGCCGAAAGAACAATACGGCGGTAAGGATTGGCGTAAACCATGGGTCGTTGTCTGACCGCATCATGTCACGCTATGGCGACACTCCGGAAGGCATAGTGGAGTCGTGTATGGAATTTCTGCGGATATGTCAGAGGGAACACTTCGACAACGTGGTGATTTCGATAAAGGCATCGAACACTGTGGTGATGGTGCAGTCAGTGAGACTCCTCGTAAAAGCTATGGAAAAGGAGGACATGCACTACCCGCTGCACCTCGGAGTGACGGAAGCAGGAGAGGGGGAGGACGGAAGGATAAAGTCGGCAACAGGAATAGGGGCACTGCTTACGGAGGGAATAGGAGACACTATACGTGTGTCACTGTCTGAAGAGCCGGAGGAGGAAATCCCGGTAGCACGCAAACTGGTGAGCTTCATAGCAGAATGTGCTGAGAAGAGAGAGAAAAGCAGAATAGACGACGACACGCTGACGTTGGAATTTGACGAGGAGAACTACGAAGACCTACAGTTGAAAGCAGCAATGACGGCAGGGGCGATTCTCATAGACCGTAAAGCACATAACCTGCTGATAATTAACCAAGGAAAGCCACAGAAAGAACTGGCTGACGCCATTCTTCAGGCGGCAAGGATAAAGTTTACAAAGCCGGAATTTATCTCTTGTCCGGGATGTGGACGAACACTTTACGACCTGAAGACAACAATAGCGGAGATAAAGGAGGCGATATTCAGAGAGGCGGAAAGCGACAAAAGATTTCAGACACTGAAAATAGGTATCATGGGATGTATTGTCAACGGACCAGGGGAAATGGCGGATGCAGACTTCGGATATGTCGGAGCAGGACCGGGAAAAGTGTCACTGTACAGGCAGAAAGAATGTATAGAGAAAAACATTCCTACTGACAACGCTGTGGAGAAACTCATAGAACTCATAAAGAAAAGCCTGTGAGATAAAAAATATCCCTTCATCACTATAACATAACCTTAACACCTTAACACCTTAACTTCTCCATTATCACCCCTATCACCGTATTCGAAAGGTGAATTAAAAAAGATAAGCTTGTAGAGAGATAAAAGAATGAAGGCGTTATCGTATTAATATAAGTTAATTAAACCCACGATATTCTAAATATACCGTGGGTTTTTTGTATCTTTGCGTGTTAATTTACATATAAAAGATGTGTGACACATTCTCTGCACAGGAAAAGAAAGAAAAGGATGCAGAAAAACACGTCAAAAAAATATTTAAGAAATGGAATATAACTTTAGAGAAATTGAGAAAAAATGGCATAGAGAATGGGTGAAAAACGAGACGTATAAAGTAACCCTTGATGCGGAGAAAAAGAAATTCTACGTCCTGAACATGTTCCCCTACCCTTCTGGTGCAGGACTGCATGTAGGACACCCGTTGGGATATATCGCAAGCGACATTTATGCCAGATATAAGCGACAGCAGGGATATAACGTCCTGAACCCTATGGGATATGACGCTTACGGACTGCCTGCGGAACAGTATGCCATACAGACGGGACAGCATCCGGAGAAAACGACTTTCGAGAATATTGACAGATACCGCCAGCAGTTGGACAAGATAGGCTTCTGCTTCGACTGGAGCCGTGAGGTACGCACATGCTCTCCGGAATACTATCACTGGACACAATGGGCGTTCCAGAAGATGTTCAACTCTTTCTTCTGCAACACATGCCAGAAAGCTCAACCTATAGAAAAACTCATCAGACATTTCGAAGAAAAAGGCTCTGAAGGTCTCGACGTAGCAGAGAGCGAGCACCTCGTATTCTCAGCAGAGGAATGGAAAAACATGAGCGAGAAGGAGAAAGACAGCACGCTGATGAACTATCGCATAGCATTCCTCGGAGAGACAATGGTGAACTGGTGTGCAGGACTCGGTACGGTGCTTGCCAACGACGAGGTGGTGGACGGAGTGAGCGTAAGAGGCGGATTCCCTGTCGAGCAGAAGAAAATGAGACAATGGTGTCTGAGGGTCTCAGCTTACAGTCAGAGACTGCTTGACGGACTGGAGAAGATAGAATGGAGCGACTCTATAAAAGAGACACAGAAAAACTGGATAGGACGATCGGAGGGAGCAGAGATAGTTTTCAAGGTTGCAGACTCTGACAAGGAGTTCACAATATTCACGACACGTGCTGACACCATGTTCGGAGTAACGTTCATGGTGCTCGCTCCGGAAAGTGAGCTGGTGGACATACTGACGACAGAAGAGCAGCGTAAGGAAGTGGAGGAATACGTGAAGTATGTCAAAGGACGTACAGAGCGTGAGCGAATGATAAACCACAAGGTTACAGGAGTATTCTCAGGATCGTATGCCATAAATCCTTTCACAGGCGAGAAGAACCCTATATGGATTTCAGAATACGTCCTGGCAGGATACGGCACAGGAGCAATAATGGCTGTTCCGGCTCACGACAGCCGTGACTACGCTTTCGCAAAGCATTTCGGCCTGCCGATCATACCGCTTGTAGAGGGTGCCGACGTTTCTGAAGAGTCGTATGACGCAAAGGAAGGTATAGTGACAAACTCTCCGCGAAAGGGCGTAGAACCATATATTGACTTCTCACTGAACGGAAAGACAATAAAGGAGGCAATAGCGGCAACAAAGGAATATGTCAAAGCACATAACCTCGGAAGGGTGAAAGTGAACTACCGCTTGCGTGACGCCATATTCTCACGTCAGAGATATTGGGGAGAGCCGTTCCCTGTGTATTATAAGAACGGCATAGCCACAATGATACCTGAAGAGTGCCTGCCGGTAAGACTGCCACAGGTAGACAAGTTCCAGCCAACAGAGACAGGAGAACCTCCACTCGGCAATGCACAGATATGGGCATGGGACGAGAAAGAGAGAAAAATCGTCGACAAGGCTCTCATTGACGAGAAGACGGTATTCCCTATAGAGCTGTTTACCATGCCTGGATTTGCCGGTTCTTCGGCGTATTACCTGAGATATATGGATCCTCGCAACGACAAGGCTCTGCTCTCGGAAGAGGCGGCAGAATACTGGCAGAACGTAGACCTGTATGTAGGAGGTTCGGAACATGCTACAGGACACCTGATATATTCACGCTTCTGGAACAAATTCCTCTTCGACCTCGGCGTAAGCAAGAAAGAAGAGCCGTTCCAGAAACTTGTCAACCAAGGCATGATACAAGGCCGCTCAAACTTCGTTTACCGCATAAAGAATACGAACACGTTCGTGACACTTGAGGAGAAGGACAAACATGACGTGACACCTATTCATGTCGACGTGAACATTGTCAGCAACGACATTCTCGACATTGAAGGCTTCAAAGCATGGAGACCGGAATACAACAACGCGGAATTTATTCTGAACGCAGAAGGAAACTACAAATGCGGATGGGCTGTAGAGAAAATGTCAAAGTCGATGTTCAACGTCGTAAATCCTGACATGATAGTAGAGAAATACGGTGCTGACACTCTGCGTCTCTATGAGATGTTCCTCGGGCCGGTAGAACAGTCGAAGCCATGGGACACAAACGGAATAGACGGGTGTCACAGATTCCTGAAGAAATTCTGGGGACTCTTCTACGACCGCACAGGACAATTCCTGCCAGCTGACCAAAAGCCTACAACAGACGAGGAAAAGGCACTGCACAAACTCATCAAGAAGGTAAGCAACGACATAGAACAGTTCTCGTACAACACTTCGATAGCAGCATTCATGACAGCTGTCAACGAATTGTCTAAATGTCGAAGCAGAGAAGTATTGAAAACTCTCGTGGTACTCATAGCACCTTTTGCACCACATATAGCAGAAGAACTGTGGAGCATATTGGGAGAAAACGGTACAGTATGCGACGCACAGTGGCCTGCATGGGACGAAGAGAAGATGAAGGACTCAGAGATAACCATGCCGGTACAGTTCTGCGGAAAGACACGCTTCACAATACAGCTGCCTGCCGGAGTAGGTCGTGAGGAGGCGGAGAAAGCGGCACTCGCCGACGAAAGGACAGCACGCTATACTGAAGGAAAGCAGATTGTCAAGGTTATAGTAGTGCCAGGAAGAATAATAAATATCGTAATAAAGTAAACAACGATAATAGTTGGGGTTATGCTCATAATCCCAACTATATTGAGGTAGGTTCTATTAATTACAATTCTCCGTTGAATTACTTTAAAGCAAATTATCAGAACCCACATAAACAATGCCCGGCTTAATGTCATATAAGACCATTATGTTTGACAAGAAATTCATTCTACACGAAATACGTGACTACCTCATGGTAGCTATAGCGACACTCATGTATGCCTTTGCCGTAACAGCTTTCATGCTGCCTTACGGACTGGCAACAGGAGGTGTGGCAGGTATCTCAGCAATCATTTTCTACGCCACAGGACTGAAGATACAAATATCGTACGCCGCAATAAACGCTGCTTTCCTCATCATGGCAGCGAAAATCGTGGGGTTACGCTTCTGTCTGAAGACGATATGGGGATTTGGTACTATAACACTATGGTTGTGGGTATGCCAGAATATCATGGAGGACCCTGTAACTCACGAGCTTCCGAAGCTTATTGGCGACGAAATGTTTATGGCATGCGTATTGGGTGCCATACTCGAAGGCATGGGATTAAGTATCAGTTTCTACTTCAACGGCTCAACGGGTGGTACAGACATCATAGCAGCATGTATAAACAAATACAAGGAGGTGTCTCTCGGACAAATCCTTATGGTATGCGATATTCTCATAGTATCAAGCTGTTACCTAGTGTTTCACGACATACAGCGCGTGATATTCGGATATGTTCTGCTTATTGTGGCTGCCATAACACTCGACTACTTTACACGACGTTTCCACCAGGCTGTAGAGTTCAAGATATTCTCACGTAACCACTCTGCCATTGCTGACGCCATAAACAAAAAAGGCTTCGGAGTGACGCTTCTGGACGGTTTCGGATGGTACACCAAGACAACCAGAAAAGTGCTGGTATGTATCTGCAACAAGAGATATTCAGAGACTATCATGAGAGAGATAAAACGCGTAGACCCTACGTGCTTTGTTTCCATTACCAACGCACAGAATGTGTATGGTGAGGGCTTCGATATCATGAAGACAAAGGTAAAGGGACAGAAGCCTATCATTGTCTTCGCTACAAACAACGCAAACAAACTGCGTGAGGTACGCGAGATACTAAGCGACAGATTTGAGGTGAGGTCGCTGAAAGAGGTGGGGTGTATGGATGAACTGCCTGAGACTCACGAAACTCTGGAAGAGAACGCCATGCAGAAAGCACGTCATATAGCGAAGTTCTATGGCTTTGACTGTTTCTCTGACGATACAGGACTGGAGGTGGAGGCACTCAACGGAGCACCGGGAGTATATTCTGCACGTTATGCTAACATAAACGACCCGGACTATTACGACCCGCTACTTGACAAGACAAAAGACCATGACTCAAAGGCAAACATGCGCAAGCTGCTTGCCAAGATGAAGGGAAAGGAAAACAGGAAAGCACAATTCCGTACCTCCATTGCCTTGATATACAAAGGAAAAGAATATTATTTCGAAGGAATAGTAAAAGGAAAAATAGCTGAAGAGGAGAAGGGAAACATGGGCTTCGGATATGACCCGGTATTCATTCCTGAAGGTTACGACGCTTCGTTTGCAGAACTCAGTTCGGAGGTGAAGAACAAAATCTCACACCGTGCTTTGGCAATAGAGAAACTCGCTGAGTTTCTAAAAGAAAAAAAATAATTCATGATAGGGAACAGACGTTGTAAATGTCTGTTCTCTTTCTGACAATAAGAATATGATTACAGCATCAATAGTAACATATAAACATCACTTCCTTGATATCGAACCGGTATTGCGTAGCCTGCTGGCATCACCGGTAGACATAATATATATCATTGACCATTCCGTAGACATCATGCCGGAGCTGTTGCAGGAACTGGAAGAGTTCCGCTCGCGGGTATTCACAGGTGAGCCAATACTGAAAGAGAAGGTCGATAAGGGTCTTAAGATGATATATCTCCCACACCACAACAACGGATACGGAGGAGGTCATAATGTCGCAATAAAACAGGCTATAACAGTAGGAAGTGAATACCATATAGTTGTTAATCCGGATATATGGTTCGGGCCACGTGTTGTCCCGGCATTGAAAAAATATATGGACAGCCACAAGAATGTTGCACACATGATGCCAAAAATTCTCTTTCCTAACGGACAGATACAACGTCTTGCAAAGATGCTCCCTACTCCATTCAATATCTTCGGAAGAGCATGTATGCCTCCCGCATTGATAAAGAAGGAAAACGACATCTTCGAACTCACTCACTCCGGTTTTACCATGACGCTCAACGTGCCGTTCCTCTCAGGATGTTTTATGTTTTTCAGAACATCAGTGCTGAAGGAACTGGAAGGCTTTGACGAAAGGTTTTTCCTTTATGCAGAAGACATAGACATAACACGACGTATGCACCAAAGATACCAGACTCTGTATTATCCTGAGGTACCTGTCTACCATAAGTTCTCACGCGCCTCACACCATAGCATGAGACTGTTCTTCATACATATTATGAACATCATAAAGTATTTCAACAAATGGGGATGGTTCTATGACGAAGAGCGTGACATGATAAACAAAAGACTGGAAGAACAAATTCAAATGGGTGGAATAAAGGATTAAGACAATTATTATGCGTAAAAGAATACATACACTCATCATATTACTCTTCGTGAGCATGAATATTCTTGCTGACGCTGTAGGGACATGGAAAATATATAAAAGCTATTCTGAAATATCGCAGATAGCACCTTCAAACAAGGAGGTTTATGTTCTTGCATCAGGAAGCTTATACTCATATAATGTTTCTGACAATTCTGTTACGACATACGACAAGACAACATGTCTGAACGGAACGGATATAACGAATATTATGTGGTCAGAAAAGACACAAAGACTTGTTATAACATATTCTGACAGTAACATAGACATTCTCGACAAGAATGGAGAGACGGTGTTTATCAACGACCTGGCTAATAAACAGATATCAGGAGACAAGACTGTAAACGGCATATTCATTTATGACAGATACGCATATCTCGCTACTGGCTTCGGTATCGTAAAGGTGGATATTTCTAACGAATACATCGCAGACTCATACATCCTTGACTTCTCTATAGAATACTGCTATATTGAAGGAGAATACCTCTATGCCGTATCAAAGGAGGAAGGAACATACAGAGGACTGCTGTCCTCAAACCTCCTCGACAAGAAACAGTGGGAAAGGTGCGGAGAATATCAGGAGAAAACATCTGAGGAATATGCGTATGACAAATACCACGACTGCTTCTGGGCTCAAGACAATGAAGGAAGTCTTGCACAGTACAAGAAAGAAGAGGACAATATGGTGCAGAAAATTGGCGGCATACGTCCCGACGGACCTGTAACAGACCATTGCTGGCATTTGTATTGGGAGAACGACAGACTATACATAACGGCAGGAAATTTCAGCTATAACATATTCGAATATTATCCCGGTTGTGTAATGACCTTCGACGGAAACAACTGGAACACTATTGAGACACCGGCAGATGAGACTTTAGGATATAAATATCAAGACGCTAACTGCATGGCTTTCGATCCTAAAGACAAGAAGCATTATTACGTAGGCAGCATGTCAGGTATTCTGGAATATTACGACGGGAAATTCGTAGAAAATTTCAACTATCACAACAGTACTGTAAAAGGACGATATGACCAGGATAATGCTGAACAAGCGTTGATAACGACAATGACCTTCGACAACGGCGGAAACCTTTGGGCGATGAACGGCTGGACGAATATACCTATCATCTCACGCCAGTCAGACGGTAACTGGACGAATTATCCAAACAATTCTATCGGCATAAAAGACAAGAGTGCTGTAGACATACAGGGAACATATATCAGTCAGACAAACGGATATATGTGGTTTGTAAGTAATTGCGCATGGTTTTCTGTTTTATACCGTTATGACTATAAAAACAATGTTCTTGACTACTGTAAGGAATTTTACAACCAAGACGGTGCTAAACTGGAAATAGCATATCTCTTCGGAATGGCAGAAGACAAAAAAGGAAATATCTGGGTGGCATCAAACAAAGGACCGGTATATGTCTCACAACAGGATGCAAAAAACGGCAACTATATTCTGACGCAACATAAAGTGCCACGCAACGACGGCACAAACTATGCAGACTATCTGCTTAACGACGTTGAGACACGTTGCATAAAGATTGATGACGCTAACAGAAAGTGGGTAGGAACAACCGGAAACGGTGTCTTTGTCATCTCTGACGACTGTAATTCACAGGAGGAGCACTTCACAACGAACAATTCTCCATTACTGTCAAACCATGTCTATGACATAGAGATAGACCCAAACACAGGAATTGTCTACTTCTCCACAGATAAAGGCTTGTGCTCATATCAAGGTGATAACACTACGACGAATGAAGTAATGACTTCAGACAACGTGAAGGTGTATCCCAATCCTGTCACTCCTGACCATACAGGAGACATAAAGATAACAGGATTGTCAATGAATTCCGATGTCAAGATAACAACTTCAACCGGAGTAATGGTAAATCAAGGTACATCACGCGGTGGCAGTTATTCCTGGAACGGATGTGACTTGAATGGAAATAAAGTGGCTTCAGGAGTATATATGGTGCAAGTAGCTAAATCAGATGGTACAAAAGGTATTGTTGCGAAAGTAGCTGTTGTAAGATGAGAGTGTTGACAGTACTGATAGGTGTGCAAAAATAATAATATAATGCATATATTAGAAATTCCATCCTTTTTACCACCATACGGCGGGTATTTTTGCATAGAGCAGTCAAAAGCCTTGGTGAACAGAGGACATAAAGTAGGTATACTACACTGTCAACAGCTTGGCATGACGATATACCCTTGGCACTTTCTTACTGCAAGATATGGGCGTTGGGAGGAAGATCTCAAACCTTGTGGGAGCAACTCTTCAATAACGATATACAGGACGAATATGCGAGGTATTCCACGCAATATTCTGGCGAATAAAAAACGTTACTGCCGTATCATCAGCGAGATGTTTGAGGAATATATCATGAAATACGGCGTGCCTGACATTTTACATGCCCACTGCTCACAATGGGCGGGAGCAGCAGCACAAGAGATCAGCCAAAGGCGAAACATACCGTATTTCATCACAGAACACCTCTCTTCAGGAATATTCTATGACAACTACGGAAGGACATGGGACCACGACAAATGGGCGAAGACAGTTATAAGCAACGCTTTGGAGAAAGCAGCAGGTGTTATAACCGTTGCTGACGAATCTGTCGAAGACATAGCTGGGCTTTTCGGTAGGAATATAAACACCGTAACAATATCAAACATCGTAGATGTGGACTTTTTCTCTTTCAAGCGCAGGGAAGAAAAAAAGGGCAGGAAATTCAGGTTCTGCTGCCTGGCAAATGCCAATGGGAGTTTTTTTGAACTGAAAGGATATCCTACACTTCTTGAAGCCTTTGACAGATGCAAGAACGTCGAGCTGCATATCGCAGGAAGGGAGACAAAGGGAAAAAGGATGAGAAGCAGCATAGCAAAACTTGAAAACAAAGCGAATATAACACTTCATGGAGAACTGACAAAAGAAGAAGTAAGACAACTGCTCTATCACTGTGACGCTCTCGTAATGGCTTCACAAAGTGAGATGCAACCATTGTCTGTCATGGAAGCTATGTCCACCGGCATACCTGTCGTTTCCACAACAGCTATTCCTATGTCACTAAGAATACCGGGAGCAATGTTTACAGTACCCAAAAACGACGCTCAGGCATTGACAGAGGGCATGATAGGTATTCAAGCTATAGAACCTTCTGAAGTCATCTCAAAAGCAATAAGAAACATTGCATCACCGAATATCGTAGCGGAACAACTTGAAAGGCTATTCAATAAACAGTAGAACAACAGATGAAACGTTTTCAAAATATGACACTCGTGAGGTATTTCTTATGCCTCTCAGTAATAACATCTCACTACTTCATCCTGAACGGCATTCCGAATATCTTATGCAACGGAGGAGACATGCGTATAGGTGTTTTCTTTGCCATGAGCGGGTATCTCATATATGCCAGTTATGAGAGAAACAACGACACGAAAAAATACTTCAAAAACAGGCTTACACGCATTCTCCCGACATATCTCACAGTAATAATATCCACGGCAATACTCCTTTCATTACTGTCATCATTGACATTATCTGAATATTTCTCTTCCGGTCACTTCTGGAAATACTTGACATGTAACGCCATATTCCTCAATTTCCTTTGTCCTACACTGCCAGGAGTCTTCGATACAGGAAATATTCTTCCTGCCGTAAACGGAGCGTTATGGACACTGAAAGTTGAATGGACATTCTATATATTCATACCAATATTCTTTTGGATAATAAGGCATGTAAAATGCAGCTCAAAAGTCCTTTCCGCAGTAATATGTATAATTTCTGTAGCCTATGTCTTTATTATGAGAGACATATACATCAGTACAGGAAATAAACTGTATTACATTCTGTCATATCAGTTTTTCGGACAAGGGATATACTTTTTTTCAGGAGTACTGATATACCATTTCCGGAAATATGTATCAGGGAAAAAATCCATTTTGCCACTCTTGTCGTCTATAGTTTTCTACATACTTTTCCTCTTCATAGACGGCATACACAGTGAGTGGTCAGAAACGCTGATGTATTCCATAGTACCTCCAATAATATCCGTTCTCATGCTGTCTTTTTCCTTAGGAGAAAATATGTGTGATTTCCAGCGTTATCTCGGAAATTACTCATACGAGATGTATCTTCTTCATTTCCCTATATTACAGACGTTAATAAATATGGGCGTAACAACATCTCTGCACCCACTCTGTGGACTTGCAGTAACCTTTATCCTGACATTTCTTGCTGCTGTAGCTGTCAGTAAGACAGTTGGAATGTTTAAGAAAAGAATTTTTTCCACTGTTCCATAATGACACTTACATCATATCTTGAACTGACCTTGGGAGCTTCAGCAGACAGCTTGTCATATAAAATATCGTCACTGAGTAATCCTACTATAGCTTCAGACATCTCTTTAACGTCACGCCTTGTTATTATACCGCCACCATGAGAAATAATGTCTCGGGGACCGTAAGAAATATCTACAGAGACAACAGGGACACCATAAGCCATTGCCTCAGGAATAACCAAAGGAAGACCCTCAAAGACCGATGTCATGACAAAGACATCTGCATTGCGGTAAATACTGTCCACATCTTTTGTTGCAGGAGAGAGGACGACACTTTCTGAAAGATTTAATGTCATGATTTTTTTCTGTAAAAGCGCTCTCTCAGGGCCGTCTCCGACGATGTGTAATGTATATGCCGGTATACGGTGATGAATATTATGCCAAATATCCAACAGCATAGAAAAATCCTTTTGTTCTGACAACCTTCCTAAGGCGACGACATTCTTGCTCCTCCTATGCTTATATTTCGGGTCATGTGGCTTTACGGTATTGAAGTTTTCTATTACAGTAACATTCCTGGCGATATTGTATTCCTTTGCGTCACCCTGTGTAAGACATACCACATCATCAACATTACGTTCCATGCGTCTTATAAGGTACTGAAAAGGCATAGTAAAACGAGCCTGATGAGACTCATAAACCATACGGCAGGGATAACGAGAGAAAGCATATAACATGACGCCAAGAAGCGCAGAAGAAGACATTACGTCGGGTTTAAGACGTAGTATCTCGCGTTTCACAGACTTTATTACATGATAGAATGTATTCACCTTGAATGGCAGTATGGATGTCTTCCGTATCTTCAGACGTAAACGATGTACATTGTCCGAGAGCTTATACGCATCCTCACCAGTGAAATCATATACCTCTATCAGTGTCACGTCAAAACCATACTTATCGGCAAGATAGTTCATTTTGCTAACCATTATCCTCTCCAATCCTCCGGAAATAGTGAGGGTTTCCATGACATATACTATCTTCATTATTACAAAGCCTTTTTAATTTTTCTCAATATCAACCAGACGTACCATAAGACGCTGTGAGACAAGATAAAAAGCATTGCCCTATTCCTTACGGACAAAACTTCTATGTCATTGTCTTTAAATATTCTAAGAATATCATCACGCAAAGAGCAGTCATCAAGACGTGCCACATGCATGAACAACTCATATATTCTGAATTGCGAACACTCAGAGAAGTCTTTATGACATATTGAGAGTGTATCACGCAGATCAATCATAAGACGGAAGACGTTACGCTTGAAAACGAATGCCTTTCTCTCGTCGTCGCTGTTAGAAATGCTATGAGGCGAGACATTATATTTCAATGTTATACAATCAAGATAAGCTATCTTGCCCATATACGCCATAAGCATAGTGAGCTGAACATCCTCACAAGGATATTCTCTTCCAGTGAAATACTTCGGAAAAGCGGAATGACACTTTCTGAAAGCGTCATTTCTGTATAACGACGTACATAGATGAGCCAGCGGACGTGCTCTCTGTCTGACAACGTCAAGAGCTATGGAAAGTCCTTCGCGTGGCTGACGTTGGAAGACATAAGGAGAAGGTTTTGATAATGAAGAATCAACATCATTTCGTAATAAATAGTCAGTATGTACCATAACCGTATCACTGTGTTCCTCAAGGTATTTCCTCTCCTTTTCCAGCTTTTCATCGTCACACCATTCATCATCACCGGCAATATCGGCAATATATTTCCCCTGACATCGTAACAGGCAAGAAAAATAATTGTCAACAATGCCTTTATTTTCTTCATTTCTGAAATATCTGATAATCTCAGGATATCTTAAGACATACTGCCGGCAGATAGCCGAAGTGTCATCAAGAGAACAGTCATCACCTACGATAATCTCTATGGGCCAGAGACATTTTTGCCTTAAGACACTGTCTATAGCCCTGCCTATCGTCTCCTGCTGGTTATAAGTACATATTACAACCGATATTATATTTCGAAAAGACTGTTCTGGCATATATGGTATTAAATTGAACTTACTATATAATTCTAACGGCAAAAATATATAAAAATTATATTTTTACTATGATATTTATCAAAAAAGTTATTATATTTGCAGAAAAATAAAAATACTTGAGAATATCGCTCCAATGGTACCGTCATAGCGGTGAGTTGGTACCGCGCGGAG
>CALZUQ010000028.1 GCA_945829425.1 uncultured bacterium
CATTTCTCTAAGCTCATTTCTCTAAGCTCATTTCTCTAAGCTCATTTCTCTAAGCTCATTTCTCTAAGCAGAAAAACTCACTTTCCTTCATTCAAGATACCAGCCCCCGCATCTCTTACATCTGTTCCTTCCTCTACACCATTACGGAAAGTGTAGCTTGCAGTAAGGTTTCCGTTACGGTCGTAATGTCTTGCCGGTCCGTCAGCTATGGCACCATTGAGAGGTGTTCCCGGCAAGTCACGCGGTGCTGTCTTAATTAACCACGTACTCTCCGTCTTCTTTTTTCCATTGTCCCAATATTGTGTCCATACTCCACGGTTCGTCTTTATGTCACGATGCCATTGCCACGCAATGGTTCCGTCCTCCCTCCATAGAGTCTCATAGCCTGTCCTGCGACCATTGCGGTATGTCACCTCATGGTGTTTCCTGCCGTTGGCATAGCGTGTAACCTTAGTACCTTCAGCAACATACGTACCACTCTCTTTAAACGCATTCAGGGATGCGTTGCGTCCCTCGGGAGTAGCATCAAGACAGTCTGGAGAGTTATGGTCGGCTTCAGGTACTGTAGCGTCACCCTGCATTACCCATGCCTCGTTAAACTCTATCTCTAGTCCCGGATAGTTCGTTGTTGTCAGAACGTGAATCATACCGTCATTCCCCTGACGCATGGTGACATATCCAAGAGACGGATGCTGTATGCGGTGATGCTGTGGCAAAGCGACAGGAAGACGCCTCATGGTCCATGTCTTGCCGTTGTCATGAGAAATGGCGGCAAAGCAGTCGTTGCCCATAGTCCACCCCTTTGGTGGAGCAATCTTCTTCTTGTGCATATAACTGTCGCCGACGAGGCATAACGCACCCGACTTCAGGCGTATCATACATGGTCTCTGAGCTGTTCCAAGTGGCGGAATAACACCCTCTGTAGCCTTCTCCCAAGTCTTTCCCCAGTCGTGAGAAATATTCTGCGGGTTCCAGCCGTTAACATCGTTGTTCTTCCCGCCAGCCGAGAGCAGTGTGCCGTTGCCGTCAAGAGGCACTATGGTGGAATGGCGTGAAGATGTCCTTCCTCCCATATCCTGCCATGTCACACCACCATCGGCACTTCGCAGCAGTAAGCTCTCACCTCCATTGCCATCTATCGCCACGAATATCTCACCCTTGGCGTTTCTGAAAGCGTTGCTTATAGGTTGTGCGGTATATCTCTCTAACCGTTGCTTTATCTGTGGGACCGAAAAGGTCCATGTCGCGCCGTTGTCTGTCGAGCGGCATATTCTGAAGGGCACGTAGTCTGTCATGTCTCTGCCTCCGCCGAAAAACCATAAAGTGTCCTTGTCGGCAAGGAGCAGAGCAGACTGGTCGTTGCCGCCCTTTGTGGCGAAGAACAGTTCCGGCATGTCCCATTCATCAGAGCCGTATCGTCTGCGTGCCTGTACAAAGGTTGTACTTGTGTCGGCCTCAGACTTTCCTATGGGCGTAGAGAAATAAATGGCGAGGAGGTCGCCGTTAGGACAAACCTCCAAAGCTCCGGAGTGCAGATGAGCATAAACTCCCTTGTCCAGCCCCACCTTCTCACCCTGCTCTGTCGGGGTATAACATGACGGTATGGGCAATGCCATGCGCACGTTGTAATACGGCAGTGATGTAACCTTTCTTCCCGCAGCTCTTTTCAGGCTCACCGCCTGCTGTGCGAAAGGCACTTCCTTGCGTGGCACTATACGATAGGCCGCTTTGCCGTCTTTGTCACCACATCCTGCCATATTACGTCCGGCAGTCATTTGAGATGCCGTGACATCATACGTCTTCACCCTTTCCGTCTCGTTTCCTGCCTTCAGACATTCCGGCATAGCGAGTATTAATATAGATAGTAAGATACTCTTGTTCATATTTATTACGATATATGTTTGAAAAAATAACAGGTAAATTAATGTTGGATAAAGAAGGGCTTGAAACTATGTTCTCAAAGCTCTGTGTCAAGTTCTAAGCCCCAAGCCCCTGTCATGACAGCATGTGTTATGCTATCTGACTACATACTTCCATTTATCACTAACTAAAACTCCTTTTTCTTTTTTGCCTACTCGCTGTCCTGAGATGTTATATACCGGCATGTCATTTTCTGTGCCGTCAGCCTCAATACCCACTATACCCGTTTCATTGCCAGGCCATAGCTTCACAGCATATATCAGCATATCGCCTGTGGAACCGGAAACCTTCACGGCATATCTGCTGCGGGCATCAAGCTGTGTCTCGAAGACGTTAGATGCGACGTTCTTTCCTGGAGCAGCATCACCTTCATACGATACCGTCTCTTCCGTGTCGAGGTTCACGACACTGATATATACGCTCGTCGAAGCACCACCCGTTCCGGTGTAGTAGAGCTTTATCCTGCTGCACCCTTGCAGACAGTATGTTGCATTCTTTGATGTTCCTACAACGAAAGAATATTTGCATCCGTCTTTTCCTGTAGGGACAAAGCCGTTATGGCTCTTATCCGTCAACGGATCTATAAACGCTTTGACGTTCTCCTTGGCATGCACTTCGTTGGCGCTTGGATTATAGTATTTAATCCATTCCTCATATTCGTCACGCATCTGAACCTTTCCTGCGTTACCTTTCTCGCCCTTTACGTCTAAGAAAATCACGTCTGGCGACCATATCAGCTCATGGTCTTTGCCCGCCTCAGCTACAGGCTTGTAATACAAGGTCTTCACCGGAGTCGTCTTATACAGGCGTATAGCATACAGGGCAGCACCGTCTTTCTCATGCTCCACGTTTACTTCGTTGTTTTTCTCCTTGTCAAGTTCCCTCGTCTCTTCCGCTTCCTTTCCGTTGCTGTCACGGTATATGAACTTGGCTATTGCCGTCTGCTTGAGGAAGAAAGAATATGTTGTAGCATTCTTGCTAATCCACGGACAGTAGGCATCCTTTACCTGAACCATGCCACACTCGCCTACCGTGCCGAGGGTGTCAGTGAAGAGAACGTTTTTCATCAACAGATATTCACAGTCGTAGCCCGGTGTGGACACAGGAGAATGATGTTTGCCGGAAGGACGTGAGGTCTCTATATATTCCTCTGTCGTAGATACAATATTCATATAGTCTATTCGTGAGCGGCTTTGGTTGAGGTTTCCGTCCACAAGACCTGCCACGAAGTCTATGCGAATATCGTCACCCGGCTTCAGCACTACGGTGTTCCTTGTCTTTCTTATTCCTATGTTGTCGTTCTCACTCGTCGTAAGCCATGCGTCAATGAGTTTCCCGTTGACAGCCACTCCGACGTAATTCGGTCCTAACGTCTGGTTGAATACCGCCGTTTCAAAGGCGTAGCGACCTTCAGGTCCGTCCCAACGTCCGCATATTGCGCCTGGTCCTTGGTCGCCAACAACGTCATAACGTCCCGACGCCTGTCCGTTTAACTCTCTGAAAGCTATACCGGAGATATACATCGCCTCTGCCTCATTCTTTCCTTCCTTCCATTTCCTGTCGTGTGAGGAGAACGACCATGTGTCACCTTTCACCACCGTGCCGTCACTCCTCACCACGTCAACACGCCAGAAGTATTTCACACCTGTCGACAGTGTTCCTGCAAGAAGCGTCAGTCCCTCAGTCTCACCGAGAAGGCGGCTGTCCAACACTGTCTCATCGTCAGAAAGGTAGACCTTATATCGTGAGGCGTCAGCTGCCGGACGCCACACCAAAGGCATATCCTTACAGAACTCCCTTCCCGTAGCAGGATAGCGCAGCCATGGTAAGTTCGCTTCGTTCTCCGGGTATGGCTTGCTTGCCTTCTCACCTGCTGTAGTGAAAGAATATGTCGGAGAGGTATAATCCTTTCCCCCTGCCGTTACCTTCACCTTCCAAAAATATTTTGTTGATGGCTGAAGCGTTATTCCGTCGGATGTTGTCTCACGTAAGTCGTCGGGGGATGTTCCGAAGAACAACGTAGCTGCCGAGGCTCCGTCCACTATGCCCCACGAAAGACGTTGTGTCAGCGGGACGTCAATAGCGCCGTTGCCTGGGTTCAGTATCGGTTCATACTGTATGCCATCACGTGGTCCCACACCTGTCGGTGTCGCTTTAACCACATCATCGACAGGCGAAAGGTCGAAGGCATAGTCATAATAATCCTCCGGGCTGTATTTTATGTCAGAAAAAGGATAGCTGTACGACCTTCCAGGATCTCCGTTAGCAAAATATGAACCACGGTCGGTAAGGTATCCACAGTACGGCAGCTTATCCGTATATTGGTTGCAGAAAGGGTTACGTGCCGAAGCTGAGAAATGGTTATTCTCTGACAACACCTGCGCCTGTGAGTGGAAGCCTATACAATAAGAGCTTATCCCCTCCCAATAGCTGTTGTATATGTGCATCTTTCCGTAGCCTATGCGTGGATTTCGCTGCACATTATCTTTAAACATACAGTGTGCAAAGGTAACACGTTCTTTGTTATAGTCCTCGTAATGACATGTCCCCGAATTTGTTATGCTCACCTTGTCATGGTTATGCAGCTTCACCCAAGATACTGTGAAGAAGTCAGAACCGTTAGTGATATCGAGCAGTCCGTCATACGACTCTGAGAGGTCGCAATGGTCTATCCACACATGGTGGCAATTATGAAACGCCATACCGTCTATGCGTCCTTTCCGCAACCGTATGTTACGTATTATTATATTCTTCTTGCCGGAAGCTAAGAGAGCCACACCGTTGAGCGTCTTGCCAGCTCCACTACCTATTATGGTCTTGTCGGAAGAGACCTGCAGCTCATCCTGCCTGTCGTCTACTCCACCGCCCGTAATGTCGTTGTCGATGATTATCACATAAGGCTTGCTGCTGGAAGCATAACGTGCCAGTTCCTCGCGTGTAGTGACATGCACCACCTCACCGGCTCCACCGCCGGTAACACCTGAAGTACCGAGGGCGTTATACGTTGCAAATCCTGTCACGCCGTTCCATGTTTGCGCATGAGTCCCACCAAAGGCGGCAATGGCAAAGAGTAACGAGATAAAGATCCGGATATTTTTTTTCATAGTTGTGTATAGAATTTATGGTTTTCCAAATGATACTTGTACGAAGGAAATAGGGACTGTCTTTTTGCTCAGAAGCGAAGCGTCACAGCGAAACGGTGTCCCGATATATGATTTCCGAGTACAAATTTAGTGTCTTTTTTCTTTTTTTGAGTGGAAAATCCTCCCATTATGGTTGACGAAATTCCATTTTACTTATTCTATATAGTATCTTTCCACATAAAATGAGAAAAAAAACAAGTAGGTTTTCATTATTTTCTTTTCCGAGAACCTTGTTTCCGGATGACTATAATAATGAATACCTACTTAATATTACGGCATTATTTCTCCACAAGTACAAAATCGAGCTGCCGTTTATCAATATTTGCTGCCGCAACCTTTATGCGGACGGCATCGCCAAGAGAGTATTTATTACGGCGGCGGCGTCCGCGGAGACAGTAGTTTTTCTCATCAAACTCATAATAGTCGTCGTTGAGATCCCGCATAGGCACCATACCCTCACAGTGATTCTCGTCAATCTCGCAGTAAATGCCATATGAAGCTACGCCAGAGATATGTGCATCAAACTCCTGCCCGATGAATCTCTGCATAAACTCCACCATCTTGTATTTTATGGAGTCACGTTCTGCCTGCGACGCTACAAGTTCCATATCGCTGGAGTGCTCACAGAGGTCCTCATATTTCTGTGCGTTTGCCGAGCGTCCTCCGTTCTGGTATCTTGTCAGCAGACGGTGAACCATAGTGTCTGGGTATCTACGTATCGGCGAAGTGAAATGGGTGTAGTAGTCAAAGGCCAGGCCATAGTGTCCGATATTGTGTACGGAATATTTCGCCTTCATCATTGCCCTCAGCGCAACAGTCTCTATCAGTTTCTGCTCTTTCTTACCTTGTATGTCAGTAAGTAAGGCGTTGAGTGAGCGTGTTATTGCAGAGCGTGTTCCTGCAGTCTTGAGCTTATATCCGAATTTCACGATAAAGTCACGCAATGTCTCCATCTTCGTAAGGTCCGGAACATCATGTATTCTGTATGGCAATGTCTTCGCCTTTCCTCCTTTCTTCACCTTTCCGATGCTCTCAGCCACTGTCCGGTTTGCAAGGAGCATAAACTCCTCAATGAGTTTGTTCGCCTCTTTCGACACTTTAAAATAACAACGCACCGGAACGCCTTCGCTGTCAATGTCGAAACGCATCTCCTCACGGTCGAACTTCACCGCCCCGTTCTCAAAGCGTTTATCCCTGAGCTGTCTGGCAAGATGCCATAGTGTGTTCACCTCGTCCTTATACTCTCCGTCATGTCCCTCTATGAGTGCCTGTGCCTCTTCGTATGTAAACCTTCGGTCAGAGCGTATCACTGTATGTCTCAGTCTCCAGTCTTTCACTTCCGCCTTGTCTGTCATGGTGAATATGACCGAATAAGCCAGTTTCTCCTCGTCAGGCCTCAGGGAACATATAAAGTTACACAGACGTTCAGGAAGCATAGGTATCGTTCGGTCGACGAGGTATATGCTCGTAGCGCGTTTCTGAGCCTCCTTGTCGATTACCGACCCCTCCTTGACGTAATGGCTCACGTCAGCGATATGCACACCAACCTCATAAAGTCCGTCGGAAAGAGTGCGCAGAGACAAGGCATCATCAAAGTCCTTAGCGTCATGAGGGTCTATGGTACATGTAAACACTTCACGGAAGTCCTCACGCTCGGCATAATCCTCTGGCGTTATTTCCGCAGAGATCTTGTTTGCCGCCTCCTCGACATTCTTAGGATAGACGTACGGCAAACCATACTGTGCCAAGATGGCGTGCATCTCAGTATTGTTGTCTCCACTCTTTCCGAGTATGGCAACCACCTCACCCACTATATGTTTCTTTTCATCCTTAGGCCATTCCACCACCCTGACTATAACCTTGTCGTTATTCTGTGCCTTATGAAGACTACGTTTTGGCACAACGATGTCTCTGTAGACATTCTCACCTTCCGGTGACACATAAGCCACATCGTGTTCTATATTCACCTTCCCGACAAACTGCGACTTCTTCCTCTCGAGGATTTCCGTTACAACAGCCTCCCGGATATGGTGGTCACGACGGGCCATCATTGTGACACGTACGCGGTCACCGTCGAGGGCATACATTGAATTCCGCTCAGCGACAAAAATCTGTGGCTGGTCGGTACCATCGGGCAGGAAAGAGTTCTTTCCCGTACGTTTTCTTATGAACGTCCCTTCCATGGTCTGCCCTTTTAGGTTCAGCGTATATGACGTTTCTGTTACTCGCGAAAGGACATCATCCCATGCAAGCTCCTCCATGACATCTATGGCAAGCATCTTCAACGGATGGGTGTCGAGATGCAGTCCACGAAAGATGTCTTTAAAGGTGAACGTGCGGTTAGGTTCTTTCTCGAAAAAAGCCACCAATAAATCCGTTAATTGTTTCTTTGTCATGCGTTTTCCGCCTTTTTTCCCTTTTCCCATAGTCTTTATGTATAATGTTTTTGCAAAGTAACGAATAATTTTGTACCTTTGCAAGCGTAAAGCATGAAAATTATGTTAAGAACTTTCCCTATACACCCCGATAGAACAGTTTTCATCCCATTTTCAAGCATAACCACCCCGAAGCGCAGCAGACGAGCGCAAGGTGAACCGCTGTTGTCTGGCATCCTTCGCCTGTCGTACAAGTATTACACTAAATGACTTACGCCCCTTTGCTGGAGCGTAATATTCAGTGCCACCAAAATAATCCACGCCCCTCAAGAAATATACAATAGTAATAAAATGAATATACTCATCACAGGAGCCTCAGGTTTCATCGGCTCTCATATTGCCGAGTCCCTTCTCTCAAAAGGTCATGGCGTATGGTGTGCCGTTCGCGCCACCACCTCACGTCGGTACCTCACCGACCCTCGTCTCCGTTTTGTAGAGCTTGACCTCTCCTCCACCGAGCAGATGGTTTCCGTCCTCAAGGACCTTAGCCTCGATGCTGTCATACATGCTGCCGGCGCGACGAAATGTCTTCACAAAAGCGATTTCTTCAAGATAAACACCGATGGTACACGGCATCTCGTTGAAGCGCTAGAAGCCTTGTACCCCACGGGACTCATGCCACGTTTTGTCCTCGTCAGCTCCCTCTCCGTTGTCAACTCCATACCTTCTGAGAAGCTCGGCGAGCCAACAGCCTACGGTGAGTCAAAATACCGTGCTGAGAACATCGTCCGACAGAGCCATCTGCCGTATGTCATTCTCCGCCCCACGGGAGTTTACGGTCCTCGCGAGAAAGACTATTTCCTCATGGTGCAGTCTATAAAGCAGCATACCGATTTCTCAGCAGGTTATTCCCCCCAGATCATCACTTTCGTGTACGTCAGCGATGTTGTCCAAGCCATAGAGAAAAGTCTTACCCAACCCGCCGAGAAAGTCATAGGCCACACCTTCCCTCTCTCTGACGGCAGAGAGTACACCTCACGAACCTTCTCCGACCTCATTCTCTCTTCTTTAGAGAAGTTAGAAGGCAGCAGGCCATGGGTAGTACGCATCAAGGCTCCCCTTTTACTTCTCCGCATTATATGTTTCTTCGGCGAGTTATACATCCGCCTTACAGGAAAACTCATAACCCTCAATAACGACAAGTATAATATTCTCAGCCAGCGCGACTGGCGCTGCGATATCTCCTCCTCCCGCCGTCTTCTGGGGTTCGAGCCTCAAGTGATGCTCGAAGAAGGTGTCATGAAAAGCGTAAAGTGGTATAAGGATAACAAATGGATATAAAAAAATATTTTCTCACAGAAGGTAAGGTAGTGAAAGGCCTCCTCCCACACGAATGGGTCATAGTAGGCTACGCCTTCATAACCCTTAGTATCGTCATGGTCTGCGCCACGAGCTATGCCGACCCTGAGGCAATGGTCTGGACACGTATCAAACTCGTCACAGCGACTCTTGCGCTCTGGGGTCTCTACCGCCTTGTGCCTTGCCGTATCATGATGTTCCTGAGAGTTGTCATGCAGGTGATACTCCTCGGAGAGTGGTATCCCGACACCTACGAGATAAACAGCATACTCCCAAACCTTGACCATGTCGTAGCGTCATGGGAGCAGAGCCTTTTCGGCTACCAGCCTGCCGAGGCGTTCTCCGAAGCCATGCCGCAATGGTGGTTCTCTGAACTTCTCCACCTCGGCTATGTCTCTTATTACTTCCTCCTCGTCACCATACCGTTGTTATATTTCGTATATTGGTATGAGGATTTCCAGCGAACGAGTTTTATCATTATATCCTCGTTCTTCCTGTTCTACCTGTTCTTTGATATATTCCCCGTGGCTGGTCCCCAGTATTATTTCCATGCCATAGGGTTAGACAAAGTAGCAGCGGGTGTCTTTCCAGAGTTGGGCACCTATTTTTCCAACCACCGCGAGTGTTTAGAGATACCTGGCGCACACGGTCCTTTCCGTTTTCTCGTCCAAGTGGCTCACGACACCGGTGAACGTCCCACAGCAGCGTTTCCCTCCAGCCATGTTGGAGCTGCTACGGTAGTCCTTTTCCTCGCAATAAGATACTGTCGGAAACGTCGGAAATGGGAGATGATGTACTGGTATGTCCCTCTCTATGTCTCTCTCTGCCTCTCCACAGTATATATCAAGGCACACTACGCCGTTGATGCCTTTGCAGGCTTTATATTCGGTATGGTATTCTATTTCTCACTTGCGCAGATATTTAAGGTGAGGGAGGGTAGATAAAAAAGAAATGACATTTAGAACCCAAACGTCATGGGTATCTAAATGTCATTTCATTTTCTAAAAGGTTATGTCGCTAATGTCTCTCAGCATGTTGAGAGCCTTGTTTTCCGCCTCTTCCATGATTTCCCTCTCTCCCAGTCCTTTATCGTTTATGCCGCAGAGATGCAATATTCCATGTATTATGACACGCCTCAGCTCCTCGTCATAGGTCTTCCCAAACTGTTCCGCATTTGTCCTTACAGTATCGAGAGAGATTACGAGGTCGCCGTTGATTGTCTCCCCTTCGTCATAATCGAATGTTATTATGTCGGTATAGTAGTCGTGCTGTAAGTATTCACGGTTGATGTCAAGAATTTTTTCATCGTCGACGAACATATATCCTACCTCACCGACTTTTCTTCCATATTGCGCCGCAACAGCCTTTATCCATGCCGTTGTCTCACGTTTTTTTATGCCAGGCATTTTGACGCCGTCACAACTGTATGTTATCATGTTGTTTTCCTTTCTTGTGGGCGATTTCTTCGAAAAAACCCTGCAAGGACGACTGTTTCCATTCGTCGATGCAGGGAATATTCATTGTATGAAGATGAAGCTATATGTATTGCGGGATTGTCATCCCTCAGAAATATTATTCCTCAACCTCCTTTATCTTTCTTCCGAGAGTCTTGAAAGCTACAGGAGCAGCAATAAAGATAGAAGAAAGAGTACCGAATACCACACCGAGTATCATGGCAAACGAGAAGCTTCGTATGCTGTTTCCGCCGAGTATGAAGATACAGATGAGTACGAGGAGTGTAGAGAGTGATGTATTTATGGTACGCGCGAGAGTCTGGTTGATAGACGAATTGAATGTATGCTGTAAATCCTGTTTCGGATGCAGCTTCAGGTTCTCACGTATACGGTCAAATACAACCACCTTATCGTTGATAGAGTAACCTATCACGGTAAGCACAGCACCGATGAAGGTCTGGTCAATCTCAAGAGAGAACGGCACGAAGTCATAGAGCAGAGAGTAGAGTCCAATAACTACGAGTGCGTCAATGCCGAGAGCGACAACAGAGCCTACAGAGAACGCTACGTTGCGGAATCTCAGGAGGATATATAGGAAGATAGCTATAAGAGCAACAATCACAGAAATGATAGCTCCGTGAGTAATGTCCTTAGCTACCGACGGTCCTACTTTTGTAGAAGAGATTATGGAGCCTCCTTCACGCAGGTCTGGGTTCTTGAATGTCTCTATGTTCTCCTGATTTACGAGGTCGGCATTTTTGAGAGCCTGATAAAGTATTGTCTCTGCCTCGTCGTCGACAGCCGGGTCGTTAGACTCTATCTTATAGTTTGTAGAGATACGTACCGTCTTATGGTCAGTACCGAGTGCGAGTGCTGTAGCGTTATATCCCTGGAATGCTCCTTCCAGTGCCTCACGAACCTGCTCAGGCTCAACTGCCTTGTCGAAGGTTACGACGTAGTTACGTCCACCCGTGAAGTCGATAGAGCGTGATAGTCCTCTTACAGCGAAAGATATGATGAATACGACAGCCGCAGCCGCATAAATAATAAAGCTCTTCTTGCTTGCAGCCATGAAGTGATACTTCGTGTTCTGTAGCAGGTCCTTGCTTACCGACGTTGAGAATGTGAGACCAAGCCACTTGTTCTTTGCAAGACGGTTCTCATATATGAGACGTGTAAGGAACACTGCTGTGAAGAACGAGCAGAAGATACCGATGATCCATGTGGTTGCGAAGCCCTTGATAGGACCTGTACCAATAGTAAGAAGTATGACACCTGTTATGAGAGATGTGAAGTTAGAGTCGAAGATAGCAGAGAAAGCGTTGCTGTAACCAGCCTTCAGAGCCTCCTTGATGCCGAGTCCTTTCTTCATCTCTTCCTTGATACGCTCGTAGATAAGCACGTTAGCGTCGACGGCAGTACCGAGGGTCAGCACGATACCTGCTATACCCGGCATGGTAAGTGCAGACTGGAAAGAAGCGAGGATACCGCCTGTGAAGAAGAGGTTTACGATAAGCGCACTGTCAGCCATTACGCCAGGAATGAATCCGTACATGAGTATCATGTATATGCAGAGGAGCACGAAAGCTATCACGAAGGATATGAGACCCTGCTGTATAGACTGTGCACCGAGTGTCGGTCCTACCACCTCTTCCTGTACGATGCGTGCAGGAGCCGGCATACGTCCTGACTTCAGCGTTGTGGCGAGGTCTTTTGTATCTTCCACGGTGAAGTTACCAGATATTTGTGAGTTGCCACCGTCTATCTCGCTGTTTACGCGTGGTGCAGAATAAACGACACCGTCGAGTACTATAGCGACAGCCTTGCCAACGTTAGCCTTGGTGAGCTGTGCCCAAAGGCGTGCGCCTTCAGAGTTCATCTGCATTGAAACGCAAGGGCGTCCAAAGTTGTCGAACTCGTCCTTAGCGTCAACTATCACGTCACCCTCAAGAGGAGCGCGTCCGTTGCTTGTCGTGACCTTCAGGGCGTGCAGTTCGAAGATGTTCTTTGCGTCTATGCCGTCAGCTGGCTTGGCACTCCAGAGCAGACGACAGTCAGCCGGCATAATCTGCTTTGCCTCCGGTGTTGCGAGGATTGCGTTGATATATGCGGTGTCGCGCACGTTAGCATAGCCTACGATAGACAGGCTTCCTCCGCCTGTTGTCTGAAGTACGGCGAAGAGAGGGTTCTGTTTCTTAGCCATTTCTATCTGCTCTTCAGTGGACTTTGCGCTCTTTGCAGCCACTCCGGCGTCTTTCTTCTCGTCTTTCTTGATCTGGAACTTCGGCTGTGCCTCTGCCACTGTTGTGTCAGCAGCAGCCTTTACGTCCGCCTGTGCCGTCTCATTGCTTGCCACGGTGTCAGTCTTCTCGCTGTCGTTGTTTGCGATGCGCTGGTTTACCTGTGCGAGGTAAGGAATGATTTCAGAAGAGTTGAATGTCTCCCAGAACTCAAGGTTTGCAGAGCCTTGGAGGAGCTTACGCATACGCTCCGGCTCACGTACGCCAGGCATTTCGACCATGATACGTCCTTCCTGACCTTCGAGCTTCTGTATGTTCGGCTGTACCACTCCGAATTTGTCGATACGGTTTCGTACGACATTGAAAGAGTTGTCAATGGCTGCCTGCACCTCACTGCGTAGCACGTTCTCCACCTCTTTGTCTGTGCTCTGTGTAGACACCTTGCCCTTTAGCTGCTGTGTGGCGAATATTTCAGCCAGACGGTGTCCCGGAGCGTTTTTCTGGTACGCCTTGATGAAGAGCGAGATGAAGTCCGACTGACTTGTCTCTTCTTCTTTCTTTGCCTCTGCCATAGACTTGGTGTAGGCAGCGTCAGTCTTGTGGTCAGCGAGGACGTCGATGACGTCAGGTACTGAGATTTCAAGTATGACATTCATACCACCTTTGAGGTCAAGTCCAAGACCTACCTGTGTCTCAAGACACTTCTGATAGGTGTAGACGCCCAAATACTTTACTGAATCTTTGTAGTCCTGCTGTGCGATAGGGTCTTCTATCTCGCTTGCCTTGCTGTCATAGTAGCTTGTAGCTACAGAGAAGGAGAGATAGAAAATGCTCGCCAGCGTAAGGAGTACTGCTGTAACGATTACAATTCCTTTGTTTTGCATTTTGTTTTAATTATTTTGATATTTTATTTTGTTTTCTCATTGCTGACAATACACAATACGCGTGCAAAGTTAGTTATTTTTGTTTAAATAAAAGAAAAAACACCGTTATATTTTTTTAAACAGAAAAAAAAAGCCCGTTTTATGGGCTATTTTCCTCATATAGAAAGCAGTAAACGGGGTAATGGTCAGAAAAATCTATGCTTTTGTCCACTTCACAGCGATAGGGTTTCCAATGTTCGGAACACATGATATTGTCTATACGGACATACATGCTGTGGTAACGGAAAGAGAAGCCCGGCCAGCGTCCCGCTGCACGATAGCAGTCAGTAAGCCCCCTTGCTATGGTATGGTGGACATAAGAGAGAGGATGGTCGTTGAGGTCGCCGCAGACAATCATGCGCTCTCCCTTGTGCTTTGATATGTATCTGGCAATGGCGTCCGCCTGCGGTGCCCTTACCTTTGCTGACTCTGCAAGCTTTGACACCATGGTACGTGCCTCCCGCCTCATTTCTCCGCTCTCTTTTCTTCCTCTCACCATGTCGTTGAACTGCTGCTTCTCTTCGGGCGAGAAGCCTATCGTCTCCAAGTGTGCGTTTACGAGGTATAGGCTGTCGCCGTTGATGTCAAGCGTGAAGGCGCCTACGGTATTTCCGCGCGTGTAAATATCAATGTTTCTGTAAGAGGTGATAGGGTATTTGCTGTACACCGCCACCTCTGCTCCTCCGGTCTGCACATATCCCTGCGAAACGACAGAGGCGTGATACGGGTATATGCTGTCTACGATATTCCACATGGAGTCCTGACATGCCACCCTTGTGTATTCCTGAAGGCATATTATATCCGCCCCGGAACGTTCGATATATTGCAGGACCGGATGTGCCCCTTCAAAGGGATGCTCCGGAGAGTGGAAGCCCAGCACATTGTATGTCAGCACTTTCAGAGAACCTTCGGGTGGCGCCTCGGCTACATTAGTCGGCGAATACCACTGTACTGGCGAATACGCCATGAGGAATCCCGCTACAGGTATGAACAAGCGTATTCGAGACACGAAGAGCCAGAAAGCTATAAATGCGAGGTTCATGGTCAAGAAAGCGGGAAAGAGGAATCCAAAGAGCGAGAGGTATGGATGGCTTACCGGATTTATGCCTGCGGCATATCCCGCAGCAAGCATCATGACGACAACTATAATGTTTGCCCACGAGAACAGCCTTAACGTGATTTTCTTCATGTCTTTTATTTTCTGTCGAAGAGCTTGCGCCGCTCCTCGTCTGTCAGGGAGTCATAGCCGCTTCGCTTTATCTTTTCGAGAATGCGGTCAATCTCCTTCTGTTTCCTCTCCTCTCTCTCGTTCTCGCTCTCCTCTCCTCTCTTTCCGTTCTGTGAGAAAAAGCTTTTGGCTTTTCCGAGGAAAGACATCAGACGTTCGGAGAAACTTTGCCGCTCCTTAATCTCATATCCGTCCCATCCTGTGAAAGTTGTGGCACGGTAGTACTGCCGCTTCCAGTAACGTATTATCATGAAGCCGACAATCATTCCACCGAGATGCGCTATATGCGCCACATTGTCGTTGGACGTGCTGAGGGCAGAGAACAGCTCTATGGCGGCATAGATGCATACGAACCATTTTCCCTTGATAGGTACGGGGAGCGGGAAGATGAAGATACGCTCCTCAGGATATGTCATTCCGAAGCCGAGCAATATGCCGTAGACGGCTCCCGAGAAGCCTACGGTATTCCACTGGTTAAGGTATTCGTCCATAGAGATTACCATTCCTCCGATATTGACAGAGTCATAGGCGGCAAGTCCTTGAACGGCATACGACACAAACTGCGCCAGCTCCTGAAACAGTCCTGCTCCGATACCGCAAAGCAGCGTAAAGACCAGAAACCTCTGTGAGCCCCAAGCACGCTCTATCGTGCATCCGAACATCCACAGCGCAAACATATTGAAGAAAAGATGCGAGATGCCGGAGTGCATGAACATGTACGTCAGCAGCTGGTAAACACGGAAATCTGACGCCATGACGAAATGCAGACCGAAGATGTCGTTCATGCTTATGCCGTGACCTACAAGAACAAAATGTGCAAGATATGCCAAGATGTTAATTATTAACAGGTTCTTGGTTATGGGAGGTATTTGTCTGAACATGATTCTATCCTAAAAAATGAAAAATCGATACAAAAGTACAAAAAAAGCGCTTAAAACACTCATCTGAGAGGCTAAAAACATGTTTTTTCGTTGTATTTAATAACTTTTTTCACTATTTTGTTTGTTTTCTAAAACTTTGTTGCTAAATTTGCGGAAGAATTACGGCGGTTACACATCAACTTTATTAATATCAATAATTCAACACTATGAACAAAACTGAATTAGTGGATAAGATTGCCGAAAAGGCAGGTCTTACCAAGGCGGACTCCAAGAAGGCTCTTGACGCTGCTCTTGAGGCAGTAAAGGAAGCTCTCGCCGCTAACGACAAGGTTTCTCTTGTTGGCTTCGGAACATTTGCAGTCAACGAACGTCCGGCACGCGAGGGTATCAATCCTGCTACAAAGCAGAAGATCACAATTGAGGCGAAGAAGGTTGTTAAGTTCAAGGCAGGTGCTGAGCTGAATGCAGCTCTGTAATCACAAATGTGCGACTTATAGACAAAGCATAAAAAGGCACTGTTCCTTCACAATGAAGGCAGTGTCTTTTTTTTTACGTAAGACGAAGTCAACCGAAAAAGGCAAGGAGGAGAGACACCTAAAATATTATAATAATTGTTATGAACAAACTATTCAACATCAAGGACTACGTGGTTGTTATCACAGGCGGCACAGGAATTCTCGGACGCTGCATTGCAAAATATCTTGCGCTGGAAGGTGCAAAGGTCATAATAGGCGGAAGGAAAGAAGACGTCGGCGCGAAGATTGTTGCCGACATCACCGCAGCCGGCGGATGCTGTGAGTTCGTGAAGATGGATGTCATGGACAGAGGCTGCATGCAGTCGGTTTGCGACTATATAGTAGGTAAATACGGTCGTGTGGACACTCTCCTCAACGCTGCCGGCGGAAACATGCCTGGTGCTACGATAGCTCCCGACCAAACATTCTTCGACCTTGCTCCTGACCAGTTCCAGAGCGTGCTGAGCCTTAACCTCACAGGAACTGTCATACCTACTCAGATTTTCCTGAAGCCTATGGTAGAACAGGACAAGGGCTCAATAATCAACTTCTCTTCCATGTCCGCATTCCGCCCTATAACACGTGTCTGCGGATACAGCGCAGCGAAGTCTGGTATAAACAGTTTCACAGAATGGCTCGCACAGGAGGCAGCAAGGAAATTCGGCGAGGGCATACGTGTCAACGCCATAGCTCCCGGTTTCTTCATTACCGAGCAGAACCGCACTCTGCTGACAAACCCAGACGGTTCGTTTACTCAGAGAGGCAAAGACGTTATACGCCAAACACCGTTCTCACGTATGGGTGAGCCTGAGGAACTGTGCGGCACGATACACTACCTCATGTCTGACGCGGCGAAATTCGTGACAGGCACGGTGGCTGTCGTCGACGGTGGCTTCAACGTTACGTCTATGTAAGGTGGGTTCTATTTTAGGAGGGTTCTATTAATTCCCATCCCCCCGTAATGATTTTATTTACCTAAAATATAACATATACTATGGAGAGAACATGGAGATGGTTTGGCAAGAAAGACAAGATTACGCTTGCCATGCTGAAACAGATAGGTGTCGAGGGTATTGTTACGGCACTTCATGACGTGCCCCTCGGAGAGGTTTGGACACGCGAGAAAATACGCGACCTCCGCGAATACATAGAGTCGTATGGCATGACATGGAGCGTCGTTGAGTCTCTTCCTGTTACAGAGACTATAAAATACGGCGGTCCGGACAGAGAGCAGCAGATAGAAGTGTACAAGCAGTCGTTGGAAAACCTCGGTAAGGAGGGCATACATTGCGTATGTTATAACTTCATGCCAGTGCTTGACTGGGCTCGCACAGACCTTCTGCACGAAAACCCTAACGGCTCAAGCAACCTGTACTTCAACTGGGCGGAGTTTGCATATTTCGACATTCACATCCTGAGACGCGAGAACGCCGTAAATGAATGGAAGGCGTTCCAGGAGTCGCACGCTGAATGGCATCGCGACATTCTCTCCGAGGTGGAAGAGATAAAAGACAATGCCACACCGGCTTACGACCGTGAGCTGGTGGAGAACATCGTGATAAAGACGCAAGGCTTCGTATCAGGAAACTTCAAAGAGGGTGATGAAAAACCTGTTGAGCTCTTCCGTGAACTCCTTGCGCTTTACGACGGAGTGACGAAGGAGAAGCTCCAGGAGAATATGAAGACGTGGCTTGAGGCTATCATGCCGATATGCGACGAATATGACATAGACATGTGCGTGCATCCTGACGATCCTCCTTTCCCTATCCTCGGACTGCCACGTATCGTAAACTGCGATGCAGACATTCAGTGGTTCCTCAACGCTGTGCCAAACATTCACAACGGACTGACGTTCTGTGCCGGCTCGCTCTCTGCCGGAGGTCATAACGACATCACGGCACTTGCAAAGAAATACTACGACCGTACGCACTTTGTACACCTGCGTTCATGCTATATCTTCCCGAACGGTGATTTCACCGAGGCTTCACACCTCGGAGGCCGTGCCGACATCATCGAGCTGGCAAGGATTTTCGAAGAGGAAGAGCAGCGGCGCATAACAGAGCGTGAAGAAGAGCCGGGGCAGTCGGCTTACGCACGCAAAGCACAGAAAATGCGCATACCAATGCGTGTTGATCACGGTATGACAATGCTTGGAGACGACAAGCAGGGATATAATGCCGGATATTCTTTCCTTGGCCGTATGTTTGCCCTCGGACAGGTGCAGGGCATCCTGGCTACCGTCGACCGCGAACTGGGCATAGAATACAAACAGCCGGGCTTCTTCGGATAAAACAAAACAATACTGGTGGCTCTCTCATGAAGAGGGTCACCAGTTTTATTTTCTGTCCACCTAAACGGATTACCTAAACCACCGACAGTATCTGTGAAAGACACGACAGCTTACCTTACAGTCTCTGTCACGCTATGAAAGTCGACTGTCATAGTCGTGACAGTTTTCTTATGCGTGTATCTCAAGGACAAAGCGTGCTCCCTTGACATATTCTGCGTCAACAGAGAGCGTGCCGTTCATGCGTGTTGCCAAGAGTGCACAGATAGGCAAGCCGAGCCCATCGCCCTTCGTAAGGTCACGGACTTCAGAGAAAGGCTTGAAGATACTACTGTGCTTAGAAGCGTCTATGCCACATCCGGTATCTGTCACCAGGAACTGATGCGTATGAGCCCCACGGCGTTTATACTCCAAGGTCACCTTACCGTTGGCGGGGGTGTATATGGCAGCGTTTTCAAGCAGATGAAGCAGTATGCGCTCTACCATAGGAGCGTTGAGCGGTATAGAGAGTTTCGGTGCGTTGACAACCATCTTTACTCCCCCATGCAGCTTTCCTTCCATCTTTGCCGCAAGGTTCTCACAGAACGTAGCGAGCCTCGTCTCCTGTGTCTCAAAAGGCTCGGCAAGCTGTCGCTCCATTTCCGACAATTCTTCTATATGGCTTACAAAATCCTTCAAAGCCTTGACAGCCGGTTCCTTAGCATCGAGGAGGGATAGTGTCGGAGACATCTGGGCAGAGATATTCCTGATGAACTCACTCTTCTGTCCGTTGTTTTCTTCCGCCACTTCAAGAGCTTTCTTCTGTTTACGGGTGAGCAGGACATATCGCAGGAGGACTATTCCTCCAAGTATGAGTGCCACAGCAAGTATTGCACAAACCACGCAGAGGAATACAATGACATACATCCTTGCAGCCAAGGAACTGTCTTTCTCTTCTATAATGGTCTGTTTCGCCCGGCAATCCTTCTGTAATGCCGCCAGCTCATCCTTAGCGTGTAACACACGGACAGAATCTTTCCATATTATATACTGTTCGTATGCCCTTGCCGTCATGGCAGCGTTGCCACCCTTTCGTGCAAAGTCTATCAGCGACTGGTAGCACGAGAGAAGCTTGTCATACTGCTTCGCATCTTTATATTTTGATATCAGACGGCTTATGGCGGCATCGCCCTGTCCTGTCATTCCGAAAGTGTAATACAGGTTGGCTTGCGTATAGAGCAGGTCGCCGCTTATGGAGTCGTTAGCGGCGGCCTGTGCAAGGCTTTCCATTCGCGCGAGCTGTTCCTTGGCACGTGGTGCCTGCTTCAGACGTGTATATATCAGCATTCGCTCCTTCACCGTGGCGTAGCGCAGGTCAGGGCGTGAGTGCTGCAAGCTTTTCTCACAGTTCATAATCATCTCGTCGACAGCCCTCAGCATGTCAAACGCTTCTTTGAATTTGTTCTCACGATGTAATGTCGACGCAGATTTCACTCCGCACAGCGTAGCTTTGTCATAGCGTCCGTCAGCGGCAAAGGCGCAATACGCCTTATAGAACAAGCTGCGTGCCGCATGATACTCTCTTTTCTCCAACAGTTCCTGAGCCTGATTCATCTGGCTGTCTGCCGAAGTCTGCGCTGTCATCGTGGCGGTTTGCAAGAGCCACAAAAGCAATAGTGATATGATATAGATGTTCTTCATTGTCCTAAAAAACTGAATTATTGACCAAAATTACAAATAATATCTGTAACACTAACCGGAGAGCAAAATATTTTAAGAAAAGTTAAGGTAGAAGGAGGTGACTGCGAAAAAAACGCGTCAACATGATAATATGTCGTTTATTTTTTTGTACCTTTGCAGTATGTTTGCGTAAGAGAAATTTCCCAAAGCGCACAAACCACGTACTGAAACATTAGGAACGAGAGGGTGCATCATATCCTAAACCACTGAATTATAGTGCATAACTGTAAAATGACTATCATCTTTATCCTCCTACAGAAATGAAAAAAAAGAACTACGCCATTAAAACATTCACACTGCTTCTCCTCTCACTTATGCCGCTCAGCTCTGGAGCATGGGAGCATAAGGCGGAAGAGCAAGACGCCACGACAGTGGATGTGGAGAGCAATAAGAAAGGCTCGCCGTTTCTCCGCACCCTTACCGCCCCTCTACGTTGGATAGGGCGCAACTGGACTGCCTACGACCCCGCCTACTCTACTCCGTCATTTTATTGGTGGGCGTTCCATGTCCAAAATAACACGTCGTGCGAATGGTTCAACATAGGCTATGACGGCGTAAGCTTCAATATGCGCTCGAAGGTAAGCAACAAGATTGGTCCATACCTCTCTTACGCATTCATAGGTCAAGGATATACCATAGACATTAACGCCATGAAGGGCACGAAACGTCGCAATGAATTCACGCTCTCCATAAACTCCAACCTTATGAACATCGACCTCATCAGACGACGCACAGGCGGAGACTTCATGGTTACAGACATGAGCATCATTGGCCTCGACAACAGAGAGGTGTTACTCAGCGACTTCGCCGAGAACTATAAGGTAGGCGACGACGTGAAGTATGACGTTACAGGAATAAACATCAACTACTTCACCAACCATAAACGTTACTCCAACCCGGCAGCATTCTCCAATGGTGCCATACAACTGCGCAGCGTCGGCTCACCTATTATTGGTCTTGGCTACACCCACCAGAAAGTGTCGAACTTCATACCCAACCACTTCCTCGACATCGCTGCCCAGCAAGAGGGCTTCCCTTCCTTCGACGGCAGTAAGGAAGTCATGGACAAGATGTTCATAGACGATGAAGGCACCATAAACCTCGCCTCCACAGCCCTGGCACAAATCATCATGCCCACAGAGGCAAGCATCAACGACTACCACCTTCAGCTCGGCTACGCCTACAACGTAGCCTTCTCGCGACGCCTTCTCCTCGGCATGTCGCTTGTCGTTTCGCCGGGCATAAAGGTCATGAAGTCAAACAACCACGCCAGCTTCCAGTACATATACCGCGAGGAGATAAGCCGTCGTTACGACAAATACCTACCGTTCATAAAGGAGCAGATTGCCATGGACGAGATAAAGATCCACAACAAGGCCGACCGTGACTACCTCCTCTCTCTCGAACATATCACTCCCGAGCTTTACGACCATGACTCCCACAGCACAAACTTCGGAGCAAACGCCTTCGGACGTCTCTCTCTGACCTATAACCACAACCGCTGGCGCTTCGGCTTCAACGCCAACGCCAATGCTTTCCTCTTCAACAAAAAGGCTGTCATGATAAACAACTATTACGGCAGTATGCTCGTCTACGCCGGGTATTGTTTCGGAAGGAAGAAACAGTACAGGTATAACGGCGAGAACCGTGAGGCGTACATTACGGCGGCTCTTACGAAAAGCCAGATAGAGGAGATGCGCGACACCATGCCGAAGGGCAATATCGGATCGGCTTCGATGCTCTCAGCAAGCCGTACGAATTATCATACCGACATCTTCGACCTCAACGTCGAGGGATGCGACCTCGTAAGGGGTCCTGAGGGACAATACGGGTATTTTGAGGTTTCCGACGGATATATCACCCCCGGGCAAGACAGCGAGCGAAGGGTGAGGCCCGGAATGCGCTATGAGGTAAACAGCGACGGAGAGATAAGGTTCAGCGTAGGACACGAATTGTCGTTCAGGGCAGGAAACTGGTGGAAGTCACAGCTTACAGAACGTCAGATTCCAGACAAATGGTATCCTGAAATGCTACACTACGCACTCCGGGGCACTCTGACGCTCTACGTCAGAAACCACGCCTTCGGCACCAACGAGCCTGTGCGCCTCACTATCCCCGATGTCTGCCTAAACCACGGCAAGGAGGTAAAGCAGTTCTTCCAGATAGGTGCAAAGTCGTTCCTCTCACACTCTACGGCGAGCGTCATGGGAAAGGTAGGAGTGAACGGAAGGCTCACGAGAATATATATAGAGTCGAAAAAGCGTGACTACGTCTCGGACATGTATGTATACGTGCAGCGTGCGTCGACGACACGCTGGATGTCACATCTGCCTGACAACAGACCCATCTCGCGCGTCTCCATGCCTGGCACTCACGACGCCGGCTCGTCGTCCATGCCGGAGTCAAGTCTGGCAAGCTTAGGCCACACACAGAACTTCCCCATACGCGAGCAGCTTCTTGACGGCATACGTGCCTTCGACATACGTCTGAAGAGCGACATGAAGTTCGGACACACCATAAAATGCCGCGACGGACTGGACGAGGAGATGGAGCATATTGCGCAATTCATGAAGGAAAACCCGAAAGAGACACTGATATTCCTCGTCGGAAGCGATGAAAACGGAGCGAAATGGAGCGAGCCGATGCGGCAGAAGTTTCAGAACATCATAGACAAATACTCCGGACTCTTCCTTGAAACCTTCGACGCTACGACACCCCTCGGCAACGTGCGAGGCAAGATACTCGTCATAAAACGTCAGCAAGCGTGTCCTTACGGCAAGCTCCTCACCTTCCGTGACAATGCCGTATTTACCTACAATGGCTTCCGTGTGGAGGACATGTACCGAGAGCATAAGACATACCGTAAAATAAAACTCGTAGAGAAACATCTGCGCGAGGCGTATGAAAACACCGACCCTTCGCTATGGTACGTCACGTTCAACACCATTGCCTGGGACCCACGCCACCATAAGCCGTACTATACCGCATGGGGAGGACGGAACATTCGCAAGCCTATGAACAACTCACTGAAGGAAGTCATAGACCTCAAGGCGTACAAAAACTTCGGCATAGTGTTCCTCGACTTCTATAACGGCCACGGAGACAGCAACATGGTGGTGCAGACCATCATAAACTCCAACTACAACCTCGACGACAGCAAGGACTTTATTCCGGCAGGAGAATAGCACAAATAATAAAAAAGAGAGAACGACATGATGAAAATAGGATACGACGCCAAGAGGTATTACCACAACAATACCGGGCTGGGAAACTATTCGCGGACACTCGTGAAAAACCTTCAGGAAATGTTTCCCGAAAACGAATACAGACTATATGATGAGAAAGCCTTCCAGCGCACCTTCTCCATGGCGAAAAAAGCAGAGCGCGAAGGATGCCAGCTGTTCCACGGCCTCTCCAACGAACTGCCTATGGTGCTGCCCAAGGGCAGCATGAAGACCGTCGTCACCATGCACGACATAGCGTGGATAACATTCCCAGACATGTACCACTGGCACGACCGCATCATTTACGACATAAAGTACGGACGTTCATGCCGTACGGCGGACCATGTCATAGCCATCTCGCAGTCTACGAAACGTGACGTGATGAAATACTACGGAGTGCCGGAGGAGAAGATCAGCGTAGTATATCAGCCCGTGCAGGACTTCTACTACACCCCTATGTCGGCAGGCAAAGCCGAGGGACTCATCTCTTCCCATTTCGGCAATACTCTTCCCAAGGAGTTCATCCTTTACGTCGGAAGCATCAATTCACGCAAGAACCTCCTCGTCGTAGTCCGAGCCCTGCAGGTCATGCCTCCAGAGCGGCGTCCGTTCCTCCTCATCATAGGCAACGGTCGTGAATACCGTCGTGAGGTGGAGAGCTATATCATGCGTCACGCCTTGGACAGACACACACTTATTGAAACAAATATCCATAACAACCAATTGCTGCAGGCTCTGTATAAAATGGCGAAGGTGTTCGTCTACCCATCCTTCTACGAAGGCTTCGGACTGCCCGTCGTCGAGGCGGCACTGCAGCAGACGGCAGTGATAACCACTACGGTATCTTCGCTGCCTGAGGCGGCAGGTCGTGATGCATGTCTCATAGACCCTCACTCCGACGATGCCCACCTGCAAATATCCCATTTCCTCGACCGTCTCCTCAGCGACGACGACTACCGCACAATGGTAGGAAAACGTATGGAGGAATACTCACGCCGCAGCTTCGCCCCCGATGCTCTCACCCGACAGATGATGGATACATACCTCACGATTTGTCAGAAATAGAAAAAACGGTGTCCTGTAAATCCGCTTGAGATGATTATCAAAAATCATTACGCAGCAGATTTACAGGACACTTGTTATATATCTGATGACCGTCTTCGTCTGTTCCTCAGACAATGATGTCAGCCACGGCGTTTTTCTCACACGCTGTGCAGGATTTCTCCGAGTGTCGGGTGGATATGCGTCATTTCACGGAACTGATCCAGAGTCACGCCGCTGCATATCAGCACTCCGGCTTCCTGAACCATGTCGGCGGCATGAGCACCGAAGGCATGGCAGCCTATGATACGCCCTGAGCCTTTCTCTGTAAGCACCTTGACCATTCCGGAGGTCTCGCCCATGGCTACCGCCTTTCCGTTAGAACGGTAATACGCCTTATGGCAGTCATATTCTATGCCGTCCCTCTGACAAGAGTCTTCGCTATGCCCTACACTGCCCGCCTCAGGCAGTGTGAACACCGCCGACGGCATTATGCTGAGGTCTATGCCGTCGTCCCTTCCGAGTATGGCATTGACAGCCCTCCTTCCCTGCATCGTCGCAGCGTGAGCGAGCATACAGCGTGCGTTGACATCGCCAATAGCGTAAACGTGCGGCACTGTTGTCCTCATGTCCTCGCCTACTGTTATAACACCGCGCTCCGTAGCTATCTCTGTAGCCTTCAGGTTCAGCGTCTCCGTATTCGGTGTCCTTCCCGTTGCCATAAGCACAATGTCGGCGTCGACAGCCTGCTCCTTCCCTTTCTTTGTGAACGCTACGCGCAGCGACCCGTCGTCGTTTCTGCTTATCGCGCTCACCGCACATTGCATGAAGAACGTTGCGTCAATCTCTTTCCTCAGACGTTTCGCAATGTCGCTGTCAAGCATCGGGAGACATTCCTTCATATACTCCACCACCGTAACCTCGCAGCCGAAATTGCTGAAGCATGAAGCAAACTCCATGCCTATCACACCTGCTCCTATGATGCACAGCCGGCGTGGCATGTCACGCATGTCAAGGAGTTCTGTAGAGGTCACTACGCCCTCAAGATCCGCACCGTCTACGGACAGACGTTTCGGCGAAGAACCTGTGGCAATGATGATATCCTTAGCAGTATATTCCACGCCGTCAGCCCTGACGGTATTGTTGTCCTTAAACTCCGCTGCGGCTCTTACGAGCGTAATGTTCGGATGCCCCATGAGCGTCTCTATGCCCTGTCGCAGCTGTCCCGTGACCCTGTCTTTCCTCTCTACAGCCTTGGAAAAGTTGAAAGAGAACGTCACGCCTTCCAGCCCATATTCTTCGGCGTGGCTGAGACTCCGCAGCATAGCAGCATGATGGAGCAAGGTCTTCGTCGGTATGCATCCGCAGTTGAGACATGTCCCTCCCAGCTCTGCCTTTTCAAAGAGTGTCACGCTAAGTCCCTGCTCTGCAGCGTATAACGCCGTCTCATAGCCTCCGGGGCCACTTCCTATAATGATTATGTCAGACATATATCCTTCACGTGTTTTGGTGGGTTCTATCAATTCGCCTTGACATCTGTCTCATAACGCAATACCGGCTGCTTTGCTGCCAGTACATCGTCTACGCGTCCTATCGGGGTGTTGTGAGGCGCATTGTGTACCGTCTCCGGCTCACGTGCCGCCTCTTCAGCAATTCTGCGCATCACGTCGATGAAAGCGTCTATCGTCTCCTTGCTCTCGTTTTCCGTAGGCTCTATCATAAGACTCTCATGGAACAGCAGAGGGAAGTATATTGTAGGAGCGTGATAGCCATAGTCGAGGAGTCTCTTCGCCACATCCATGGTCGTTATCCCCGTGGTCTTGTCCTTCAGTCCGTTGAAAACGAACTCATGCTTGCATACTCCCGGTATAGGAAGTTCGTAGAGGTCCTTCAGCCGTTCCTTTATGTAGTTGGCATTGAGAGTGGCGAGAGGTCCCACCATTCTCAGTCCTTCACGTCCGAGGGTGAGGATATACGTATATGCCCGAAGAGCCACAAGGAAGTTTCCACCAAACGCACTTACCCTTCCGAGAGCCTTCCCTCTCTCTTCGCTCATCACGAGCACCTCGTCGCCCGTCACGCGAGGAACAGGCAGGAACTCCTCCAGTCCCTTTCTCACTCCTACCGGTCCTGCTCCCGGTCCTCCACCTCCGTGAGGTGTCGAGAACGTCTTGTGCAGGTTTATGTGCATCACGTCGAAGCCCATATCCGCAGGACGGCTTATGCCGAGCATGGCGTTGAGGTTCGCACCGTCGTAATACATCAGTCCTCCACATTCGTGTACAAGGGCTGTTATCTCAGGTATGTTACGTTCGAAGAGTCCAAGAGTGTTCGGATTGGTCATCATCATGGCAGCCACGTCGTCTCCGAGGAGCGGCTTCAGTGCCTCAACGTCAACACATCCGTCTGCCGTGCTTTTCACCTCGACGACCTCCATGCCGCTTATTGCCGCCGAGGCAGGGTTTGTGCCATGTGCGCTGTCAGGTACTATTACCTTTGTGCGCTTATGGTCTCCGCGGCTTGCGTGGTACGCCCTTATTACCATCAGTCCTACCAGTTCTCCGTGTGCTCCGGCATAAGGGTTTATGGTGAAGCCTCCCATTCCCGTCAGGGCGCATAGCGACTGCTGCAGTCCCAGGTAAACCCTCAAGGCACCCTGTACGGTAAACTCCGGCTGCATGGGGTGCAGTCCGCTGAATGCCGTCATGGCTGCTATCTCCTCGTTTATTACGGGGTTATACTTCATCGTGCAGCTGCCCAAAGGATAGAAGCCGTTGTTCACTCCGAAATTGTTGTTGCTAAGGTTAGTATAGTGTCTCACCACCGTCAGCTCGTCACACTCCGGCAGCATGGCGTCGGCACGTCTTCGCAAGGTATCAGGAAGCTCGTCGGCGGAATATCCTCCGAAATTGTCCTTTGGCAGGGAATATCCTTTCCGCCCTGTTTTCGACAGTTCAAAGATCAGGTTTCCGTATAGTCTGTTGTTCATGATGCTTCCTCCTGTATTATTTTTATAAGGTTGTCAATATCCTCGCGGGTGTTCTTCTCTGTTGCAGCAAAGAGTATCACATTGTCGCCGAGGTTCACTCCAGCCATATAGCCTTGTTCGGCACATGCCCTCTGCAGCGACTCTACGTCGCCGTCATATCTTACGGCGAACTCGTTGAAGAAAGGCTTGTCATAAACCTTATGGAAATACGGCAGTGCCGTGAGCCTGTCGCAGAGACAGTGTGCCGCAGCGTATGACAGGCGTGCCGCCTCTTTCAGTCCCTCACGTCCCATGAGCGACATATATATCGTGACGTAGAGTGCCATGAGACTCTCGTTCGAGCAAATGTTCGACGTAGCCTTATGACGTCTGATATGCTGCTCGCGTGCCTGCAGGGTCAGCACGAAAGCTCTCTGCCCTCTGTTGTCCACCGTCTGTCCTACGATACGTCCCGGCATCTTACGCATCAGTTTCTCCGTGCAGCACATATATCCTATATACGGTCCTCCGAAAGCCATAGGAAGTCCGAGGCTCTGTCCCTCGCCGACAGCGATGTCCGCCCCCCATTCTCCTGGTGTCCGAAGCACGGCAAGGTCTGCCGCAATGCTGTTTATGATGAACAGTGCCTTAGCGTCGTGGACTTTCTCCGCCACGCCCGAGAAGTCCTCAACTATACCGTATCTGTTCGGCTGCTGCAATATCACGCCGGCTACTCCGCCTTCCGCGAGACGTGCCTCAAGAGCGTCATGGTCTGTAACGCCGTCTTTGGCAGGTATCAGCTCAATCTTTACGCCGTGGTATTTGGCGTATGTCTCTGTCACGTCGCGTGTCCTGCCGTCAACAGTGTCTGAGAGCAGCACGGTGTCAGCCTTCTTAGCCGTATGGTAAGCCATGAGCATTGCCTCGGCTGTCGCCGTTGTGCCGTCATACATTGAGGCGTTGGACACCGGCATTCCTGTCAACTCTGACATCATCGTCTGGTATTCGAAGATATAGTGCAGTGTGCCTTGCGATATTTCCGCCTGATATGGCGTATAACTTGTCAGGAACTCTGAGCGTTCGATGATATTCTGAGCCACGGAAGGGCAGTAATGGTCGTAGACCCCCGCTCCGGCAAAGCACACAAGCTGTTTGTTCTTTGCCGCAAGTGTCTGGAAGAAGCGTCGTATCTCCACCTCGCTCATTCCTTCGGGCAGGTCATAGTCACCCCAGAAGCGTATCGACTCTGGAATGTCTGCCGAAAGGTCGTCGAGCGAGGTCATGCCACAGGCACGCAGCATGTCGGCGAGGTCTTCCTTAGTATGTGGAAAGTATTTTTGCATGATATTCATATTTTGGTTGTCAACCTTCCTTGCTGCACATCTCCTCATAGGCCTTAGCGTCCATGAGTTGGTCAAGTTCCGTCGTGTCGTTGAGTTCCACCTTTATGATCCAGTTCTCATACGGGTCTTTGTTTATCAGTTCCGGAGCGTCTTCCAACGCCTCGTTAACCTCTACCACAGTACCTGAAACGGGGGAGATAAGGTCGCTGGCAGCCTTGACACTCTCAACAGCTCCGAAGTCTTCTCCTGCCTCCACTTCGTCGTCAACTTCCGGCACGTCGACGTAAACCACATTGCCGAGTGCGTGCTGTGCGTAGTCAGATATTCCGATATACCCGAAGTTGCCTTCTATTCTTACATACTCATGACTCTCAGAATAATAGAGTCCTTCAATGAATTTTGCCATAGTTGTTACGTTTTAGTTCTTATTTATGATACCTCTTGTTATAGAATAGTTTCTTCACCACCTTTCCCGGGAAGACCTTTTTGCGTATCTGAATGTCAAGCGGAGTGTCGAGAGCCGCATAGCGTGCGTCGACGAGAGCCATGCACACGCTGCGGTCGGTAGATATGGTGTGATAACCCGTCGTAACCTCACCGACCTTCTCTCCGTCCTTCATCACGGCATATCCGTGGCGTGGTATGGCCTTGTCCGCCAGTTCTATGCCCACCACTTTCTGCTTTACTCCTTCCGCCTTCTGCTTCGCCAGTGCCTCCTTGCCTATGAACTCCTCTTTGTTCAGTTTGCAGAACATTCCCAGTCCTGCCATTACAGGAGTGATGTCCGCCGACAGCTCGTCTCCGTATAGCGGCAGACCTGCTTCGAAGCGCAGGGTGTCTCTGCATCCCAACCCGCAAGGCTTGCAGCGTCCTGAAGCTATGAGTTTGTCCCACATGGTGCGTATCGTCTCGTGGTCGGCGTAGATCTCAAAGCCGTCCTCGCCGGTATATCCTGTCCGGCTTACTATTATGTCGCCAATGGTCTTCACGGTATAGAATGTCAGTTCCGAGCATGCCAGCCCCAGGACCTCCTCGACTGTCTTCTCTGCCTCCGGTCCCTGCACCGCCAGCTGTCCGTAGTTCTCTGAGACATTTCTCAGGTCTATGTCATATCCTTCGGCATGTTCTGTCATCCACTGCCAGTCCTTGTCTATGTTCGCCGCGTTTATCACTATGAAGAAATCGTTTTCGCCCATCTTATACACCAGAAGGTCGTCCACGGTACCGCCGTTTTCGTAAACCATCATTCCGTAGAGGATCTTGCCGTCCTCCAAGCCCGCCACGTCGTTGGTGAAGATATGGTTGACATATCTCTCAGCGTCAGGACCCTTTACTGTCACCTCGCCCATGTGGCTGACGTCAAACACTCCGCAGGCATTGCGCACCGCCTGGTGCTCTTCTATTATGCCGCTATACTGTATAGGCATGTCAAAACCGCCGAAAGGACTTATCAGTGCTCCCAGCTCCACGTGCTTGTCATACAAACATGTTCTTTTGTTTTCCATTGTGATATTATTGTTAGGTTTCTTACTTTATGTCAGTTTTCTGCGTGCAAATATATTAATTTTTCCGTTACGCCACAAATAAAGGGCGATATTTATGTGTTAAATATATCAAATTGTCATGTCGCTACCGTCTTTCTTCTGAAAAATCATGGTGTCCCTTGCTCTTCGGTGAGCAACGACACGAGCATGTCCTTCGTCATGTTATGTATCACCTCGCCGACCTCGCATGTCAGAGCCTCTCCGACGCTCTCCCTTGTCAGGCGGCAGCCTCGGAGAGGTGTGAGGATATTTGCTCCGATGTCTCCCGTAAGGAAGAAGTCGCCCATGATGTTTATGTCCTTTATCACGTCGTTTTTCATTTCCATGCGTATCTCAAACTCTCCGACGCCTTCTATGCGGCGTTTGCGCCTCACCGTATAGCGAGGGTTGTTGCCGTAGATGAATTCCGGGGTGAGGTATTCTTGCATGATGTCCTCTATCTTCCTCACGTCGGAGTCGGTGAGTGTCAGCGTCTCGTCGCAGAGCGTCGTGCGGATATGGTTCATAAATTCGTCTATGGTCATCGTGGTATGGTCTTTCACGAGTGTGATGTGCTGCCTCACGCTGTCTACACCCTTGCTCGTCAGCTTCTCCGTACTTGGTGTTATGGCTCCCACCATATTATACATGTCGGTATCGTAGAGCATGGTGCCGTGAACGATGCTGTGTCCCGGAATATGGTAGAAGGCGTTTCCTGACACCTTCCTGCCGTCAATGAGAATGTCGTTGCGTCCCGTCGCCTGCGCCTCAATGCCCATTTTCTGAAGCATGTAGACAATCATCGTCGTGTAACGTCCGAAGGTAAACGCCACCTGCTCGCTCTTGGTGACATAACTGAGCATGATGTTCCCCATGTCGGCATAGACACACCCGCCACCACTTTTCCTTCTGTACGTCTGAATGCCGCGTTCCTTACAGAATGCTACGTTCACCTCATTCTCAATCAACTGGTTACGTCCGAAGATGACGGTAGGGTTCACACGCCACATAAAGAAGCTGTCCTCAGCATCAATCTTGCGTGCCACATATTCCTCCATGGCGAGATAAAAAGGCAGGAGGCGTGGCGTGGAGTCTGGTAACTGTATGTATAGCATAGTATCGTCAGTTAATTGCGTGCAAATATACGATATTTTCTTTTATCACGCAAAATTTTTGATAAAAATTGACAACGGCAGCGGTCTGTTTAAGCTTCCACTTTATATATAATATACCACTTTCATGGATTGTTGTGGCAGGATAAAAAAGGAAAAACTCTAAACAGCTCTTATTCAGAACGGTTTCTGAACGGTGATGAACATGTTACAGGAAGAGTATGCGGCAGAAAGTGAGTGGGGGGGGGCATATATCGTGCAAACGGGAGAAGGAGCAAAACTCGCTTAGATTTTCCCAAGTGTGGCCGATATTCAACGAAGATAAATGCAGCCAAAGTTATGTAAAACGTCAACCAGTAATTACGAACTTTTTGACGGTGGGAGAATAGTCCTCCAGACCCACTGACCAAAGGGAAGGAGTTTCCTAGAGCTTGCGAAAAATTAATAGAACGAACCTTTAGTTATAATACAGACTTTCAAGCTATATATCAACAAAGTGATAATAGCTCGAAAGTCTGCTATTGTACATGCGTTATTTTACAACTTTACGTCCGTTGATGATATAAATGCCGCTTGGCAGTGTGCGAATCTGCTCAGGTGTAGCGTTGTCAATGAGTTTCACTCCTTCCAGACTATATACATCTGAATATTTCGACAGTGCCACCTTGTCCACCGCAGTCACGTCATCTGTATATCCTATGATGCGTCCGAGCGTGAGAACCATAGGTTCCTGGAAACTGCCAGCCACATCATTTGAGAAATTCACGGTCTCATTAATTTCATATATCACTCCGTTCATCCTGTCGTGCAGATGGAATCCCACGGTCTCACCTGCCTCTCCATGCACCGAGATGAGGCTTCTGCCGTCAGCCGCTCTCGACACACCACGGCATTCCTCATTAACAACCGCCGCAACCTCATAATTAGGATTAGGTGCATCCTTAACCTTTGCAATCACAGGCATAGTGTTGGCAAAGGCATGGGCATCGTAAGTCCAGTAGCTCTCCGGGGCGGTGGGAGGAGTCGGGGCATTGGTCGGGATGTCCTCGGGGGCGATATACTTGTAATACATAAAGTCTTTTTGTTCAGATGGTGAATAAATCATATAACCTTTACCAGGTTGCATAATGAAATCACCTTGCCATCCGTTGTTATTATAAACCGCAAATTCATCTTGTCCCAGAATGATGATACCATCTCTCTTTCCATAATACTTATATATTGCATCTGAAATATACATAGGAGTGGATGGCCAATATGGCATCCAATTCCATCCTGGATATATATATAACATCTTACTTTCATAATCACAATACCCTCCTAATGTAGGTATCTCAATGTCATTTTGGGCATAGACCTTATAACATTGTTCGAGTTGGAAATCAAGTTTACCAACCCATCCCAAAATGGGATCGTTAAATATAGACTGGGTTTGGGATTGAATAGTTTTTATCCCATCTGCAACATCAACAAAGGACGAAAGATCACAAGTCTCTTGAGAGATTATGTTTACTGTTATCCAATTCCATCCTTTACTGAATTCCAAGTCATTCTGTCTTATGGGAAGAATCTTAAACCTATTCCATCCCTCCGCCTTTTTGTACTCATCCACCATATCTTCATTCACAAATAAAGATTTACGAGAAAAATTCCCTTGGTTACGACAAATATATGGTATCCTATTTCCATTTATTATTATATATGTATTTTCACCAAAAGAAAAACATCCTACAGTTGTAACATTCTCATTCAAAACCACCATAGTCAAACTTGTTTCAGGGTCAAAGGCATAGTAGCCCACTGTATCCACATGTTCTGGCACACAATAAACGCCTTTTTTGGTTGGTGGGCATTTCACAAGAATTCTCCCATCCTTAGTATATAGGACACCATCAATTGTTTGAAAATACTTACTTCCCTCTGCAACCTCAAATTCCTCCAGATTAGGCATATAGCCTAAATTGAAATCGTTATTCAATGGAGTGTCCCTTACCATACCTTCAATCCAATTTACAGAAGCTGGAATACGCAGTTTTTTGATGGCAGTTCCGGCAAAAGTATTCTTACCTATTCTCTTGATACCTTCATGTAATACAACATCTTTCAGGTTCTTACACTCGTTGAATGTAAAAGAAATCTCATCCACAGAACCTGCAATTTCCACAGAATCAATGTCATTGTTTCGATAAAAGGCCTTATAATTTATATTCTTCACAGGTCGTACAACTCCTTTGTAAAAGACACTGTCTGGAATTACGATCTTGCCTGAATATGAACCTATACACTTAGGGCTCACTATCATCGTTCCATTATAATCCTGTTTATAATAAATACCATTCACCAAACATGGATCTATTATCTTTAGTGACATACTGTCAGCCTGAATTCTTGTCTCTTTATGATTATTGTCTGCCAGAACACAATTATTAATATTTATATCCAATGTTGTATGATATGGCAATCTGCTCTCTTCCAATAGGAAAAACAGAGATGGATTAGAGTTGCCTACAACACCCACATTATTAATTATGTCATTTCTTGGAGAAAAAGACAATATTCGGATGATACCCTGATTTTGCTTCCAGTAAAGCTTATGAGAAAAAGTTCCGCTCTCACTTAACAATCTGACATCCTTAACTTTAATATCAGATGGTATTTCGATATCCATACTAAAGGCTGTGATATTCTCAAGA
>CALZUQ010000029.1 GCA_945829425.1 uncultured bacterium
TTGTAAATTATAAATTAAAATAGATCATGAACATAAAATCTTACATTACATTTCTTTCGAGAAACAAGGTATACACCGCCATCAACGTCTTCGGGCTCTCCCTCTCGCTGATGTTTGTCATGCTGATTGGCGTGTATGTGTGGCAGGAATATCGTGTGACGCGCGATGTGCCTGACAGCGACAGGATTGAGACCATAGGCATGAGCATGTCTGGCAAGAAATACCTCGGCACGCACCATTACGCGGGGAAACAGCTTATGAAGACATTCCCCGAGATTGAGGCGGTATGCGGAGTGTGCGGCATGGGGATGGTGGTGAACAAAGGCGATGAAAGGATACGTGCGCAAGCACTCACCGTCGATTCCACGTTCTTCACTTTCTTCGGCTATCCGCTGAAGGAAGGTGATGCCGCAAGGTGCCTGGAAGCCAAGGATGCAGCCGTGGTGAGCGAGACTTTCGCCATGAAACTGTTCGGCGAAACGGACGTGGTGGGCAGGACGATAACGTTCCGCGACTCACTGAAGCTTCGTGTGACGGGTGTCATGAAAGACCTTCAGGGCAGGATTCTCATCCGTCCCGACATTGTGGTGAACTTCCAATGCCAGAAATACGGCAACTACGCCAACACCGACGAGGCTTTCCTCCAGGATATGGTGAATATGTCTGGAAGCAGTGTCTTCCTGAGGCTGCGCGAGGAAAAGACGTTCGTAGGCAGGGAGAAGGACCTGACGGAGTGCTATGCCAGCTTCTGGAATCATTTTGCTGAGCAGGAGCCCGATGAAAAGATGTATATAGAGCCTTTCTCCATCAAATACAAGGATGTCTTCTTCTCAAAGGCTGATGGCAATGGCAATCTGCGGTCGGGCGACATCACCTTGGTGAAGATACTCACGGCAGTGGCTCTCGTGATATTGCTCTTTGCCGTGATGAACTATGTCAACCTCACCGTGGCACAGTCGGGCAAACGTGCCCGCGAGATGGCTGCCCGCCGTCTGTTCGGAGCGCAGCGCAGGGAGATTGCCATGCGATTCGTGGGTGAGAGCATGATGCTTTGTGTGCTTGCGTTCATGATAGCCTTGCTGTTGGCATTCGCTTTCTCACGTAGCTTCGGTGAACTGCTTGGCACTAGGATGGATATGTCGGTGATGGTCAGCCCGTTGTCCTTAGGGATGCTGCTTGCCATACTCTTGGCGACAGGCATCGTGTCGGGCATCATCCCTGCTGTTGTGTCATCGAGGGTTGAGCCGATGGAGATTGTCCGTGGCACGTTCCTGCACAAGACGAAGATGGTGTTCAGCCGGGTGTTCATCGTGGTGCAGAACGTCATAACCATCACCATGCTCGCCTGCGCCCTGATTATGGTGATGCAGATGAACCACCTTGTCAATGCGCCTTTGGGCTTCCGGCAAGACAATATTCTGACCTTAGGCAGTATATCGTCGCCCGATCCTTTCTTAGAGGAACTGAAGAAACTGCCATGCGTAAAATTTGCCTCGCCATCAAAGGGAACTCCGGCAGACGGCGGCAACAACCAGACAATAATAGACAGTGAAGGCATCACAGACATGAGAATACAGCACTTCATAGTGGAGAAGGAGTTTTTCGATATCTATGACATAACACTGACGGATGGCAGCAAGCCAAAACCAGGACATTTCTATATGAACAAGCGCATGGAGAACGACGTGAAAGCATCGGAGGCCATACGCGACCCGCGCAAGACGCTGAAGGTCTTACCGCTGTTGAACCATAATACTGATGAGCAGTATGGCGGGACGTTTCGCGACTTCCGTATATGCAGCATAGAATATGAGCCGCGCCCCATGCTTATCTCCGTAGTTGATAAGATGAGCAGCTGTTGGGACGTGAGCATTCTTTTAGAAGGAGATATAGAGGAAGGCTACAGAGACATTGTAAAACTCTACTACAAGACATTTCACGAGAAGCTTGGAGAAAAGCAGGCACGTTTCGTCGACGAGCAAGTGCAGGCGGAGTTTGAAGATCAGATTCGCACGTCGCGCATCGTCTCACTCTTTGCCTTCATAGCGATTGTCATCTCGCTTCTCGGCCTTGTGGCAATGTCAACGTATTTCATCGGGCAGCGGCAGAAGGAGATAGCCATACGTAAGGTCTTTGGCTCTTCGAACGCTCAGATGCAAAGAAGGCTTGTAAATACATTCCTACTCTATGTAGTGATAGCCTTTGTTATCTCCGTTCCTATTATATGGCATTTCATGAGCGACTGGATCGTCCAATATAACTACCGCATAGTGTGGTGGCCATGGATAATAGTGGCAGGAGTGATAATCCTCTTGATCTCGTTTGCTGCCGTAATGGTGCAGAGCTGGGTGGCGGCAAATGCTAACCCGACATTACATATAAAAGACAATAATTAAGAATATCATGATTAAAGTAGAAAATCTATCTAAGTCGTTCCGCACGGAAGAGGTGGAGACGATAGCGTTGAACGGTGTGTCGTTTGAGGTTAAGGACGGCGAGTTTGTGGCTGTTATGGGACCATCGGGATGTGGCAAGTCGACCTTGCTCAACATCCTCGGACTTCTCGACAACCCCACCGAAGGAAAGTATTGGCTTGACGGAAAGGCTGTTGACGCTTTGAAGGAGAAAGACCGCACAGATGTTCGCAAGGGACAGATAGGCTTCGTCTTCCAGTCATTCAACCTTATTGACGAGCTGAACGTGGAGGAGAACATCGAGTTGCCGCTGACATACCTTGACATACCTGCCAAGGAACGCAAGCAGAAGGTGCAGGAGATTATGAAGCGAATGGCGATTAGTCATCGTGCCAAGCATTTTCCCCACCAGCTCTCCGGAGGTCAGCAGCAGCGCGTGGCAATAGCACGTGCCGTAGTTTTCGGACCTAAGATAATCCTTGCCGACGAGCCGACAGGAAACCTTGACTCAAAAAACGGCATAGAGGTCATGAAGCTCCTGAACGACTTGAACCGTGAGGGAACGACAATTGTTATGGTGACACATAGCGACCGCGACGCTTCTTTGGCGCAACGCATTATAAAACTCTTTGACGGAAAGATTGTGGAAGATTAAGGTTGTGTTCTGTTAAAATAACTTATTTACTAAGTGGCAGTTTTGGCAGAAAAGAAATTCTGCCGTAACTTTGCAAAGAAATAGACATTAGTAAACTCAAGTAACAAACATAACATATTTTATGAACACATCAAAATTATTAGCAGGGAAAACGGCACTCATCACAGGTGCAGCACGCGGTATAGGTAAGGCTATAGCACTGAAATTTGCCAGTGAGGGTGCGAACATAGCATTCACAGACCTTGTTCTCAACGACGACATGGCGGCAGGCCTTGAGGCTACACGTCAGGAGATTGAGGCTTTGGGTGTGAAGTGTCTGGCTTACGCTGGTAATGCCGCTGACTTCGCAGAGACGGAAGCGACAGTAAAGCAGGTAAAGGAAGACTTCGGGTCGATAGACATCCTCGTAAACAATGCCGGCATCACGAAAGACGGTCTTATGCTCCGCATGACAGAGCAGCAGTGGGACGCTGTCATCAACGTCAACCTCAAGTCTGCCTTCAATTTCATACATGCCTGCACTCCTATCATGATGCGTCAGAAGGGTGGCTCAATAATCAATATGGCTTCTGTAGTAGGCGTTCACGGCAATGCCGGACAGTGTAACTACGCAGCTTCCAAGGCAGGTCTCATAGCCCTTGCCAAGTCCATAGCACAGGAGATGGGTCCTAAGGGCATCCGTGCCAATGCCATAGCTCCTGGTTTCATAGAGACAGCCATGACGGCAGCTCTCTCTGAAGAGGTGCGTCAGGAATGGGCAAAGAAGATACCTCTGCGCCGTGCCGGACAGGTGGAAGACATAGCAAACACAGCCGTTTACCTCGCATCAGACCTCTCCAGCTATGTCAGTGGTCAGGTTATACAGGTTGATGGCGGTATGAATATGTAATTTCTCTTTTTTCGGATTTCTATGAAGGTTATTTACGAAGATAACCATTTAATTATTATATGCAAGGAGAGTGGGGAGATTGTCCAGGGAGATAAGACTGGCGACCTTCCCCTTTCTGACATTGTCAAGGCGTATATAAAGGAGAAATACTCCAAGCCGGGCAATGTCTTCCTTGGTGTCGTGCATAGGCTTGACCGTCCTGTGGCAGGTCTTGTGGTTTTCGCCAAGACCTCGAAGGCTTTGACGCGTCTCAACGCTATGTTTCAAAGCCATGATGTCAAGAAGACCTATTGGGCTATTGTGACGCGTTGTCCTGAACGTCCGTCGGCAACCTTAGAGCATTGGATGGTAAGAAACGAGAAGAAGAACAAGAGTTACTGCTACGACCGTGAAGTGCCAAACTCCAAACGTGCCGTCCTCGACTACCGTATGATAAGCCGTAGCGAACGATTCTTCCTCCTTGAGGTAAACCTCCATACCGGACGTCATCATCAGATACGTGCACAGTTGGCAAAGATAGGGTGCCCCATTCGTGGTGACCTGAAATACGGTGCGCCGAGAAGTAATCCTGACGGCTCTATCTCTCTCCTCAGCAGGAAGGTGGATTTCATTCACCCTGTTTCGAAGGAGCGTATCACTGTCGTCTCTCCCTTGCCCAATGACAAGGTTTGGGAGTTTTTTGATATAGCAGAAAGTCTTTTGGTTAATAATAAATAAATATTACTACATTCTTTCCGTTTTACGCCAACAAAATGGTATTTTTGCAATAGCGACGGTGAAAACCAACTTATCTTCCGGCGTGTAATACCCATATATCCCCGCTTATTACCATTGCAAAAGTGAATACCAGATATTTCAGACATATACTCTACGTTTTGGCAGGCATTACCGCCACGCCTTTTGTGCTTTTTATTATTGCGGCATTGCTTGTCTATCTCCCTCCCATCCAGCGTTGGGCGGTAGGTCATGTCACGCAATATGTCAAGGAGGCTACAGGCATGGATGTAAGCATAGAAAACCTCTCGCTTCGCTTCCCCATAGACCTTAACCTCAGTGGTGTGAAGGTTTATGACGATGCCACAGGTCTTGATGTCTCCGTCGGCGATGTACTCTGTGATGTCAAGGCCCTGCCACTTCTCAATATGTGTGTTGAGATAGACCTCTTCATGTTGAGGAATGCACATGTCAATACTGCGACGTTTGTGCCTGACTGCAAGGTGACAGGCACGGTGAAACGTTTCTACCTAAGCAGTGCTGACGCTCTGATAAGCAAAGACTCAATATGTATAGGCAAGGCAGACATCCTCTCCTGTGACCTTGACATCTGCCTGACAGACACCGCACAGCAGGACACCACGACGACAGAAACGCCGTGGCGCATACGTCTTGGTGACATCCACGCCGAAGATGCACGCATACGTCTCCACATGTTCGGTGACAGCCTCCTCCTCGCCACACGTTGTAATCTCTCAGTAAAAGATACCGACCTTGACCTCCTTGCAGAGAGGTATAGCGTAGGCAAAGCGATAATGACAAACTCTACGCTTCACTACGTGAGCATACCTTCAACCCCTCAAGACGCTAAGGCAAAGGGTCAGGAGATAGATTTCAACGACCTGTTACTCACGAATATAAACCTCGGAGTGCAGTCGTTCTTCTTCCATGGCGATAATCTTGCGTTGAAGCTGAACTCCCTGCGCATGAAAGAGAAGAGCGGGCTTACCGTGAGCGATATGCATGGAGACCTGTCACTTGACGGCACAATGATACATCTTCACGACATGCTTCTCAAGACCCCGGTGTCAGAAATTTCCGCACAATGTGATGCGGACATTGAAGACCTTGCCAACGACAAGACGGGCTTTTTCTCACTGAAAGCCGACGCACGGTTAGGGCGCGACGACATTCTTATCTTCGCAGGCAGTGCCATGCCCCGCAGCATACGACGTATGATGCAGCCGGAAGCCATGACACTCCGCCTCCGTATCAAAGGCGACGACAACCTTTGCCATATAGACACATGCACCATGGACGTACACAATATCGTCCGAGCTGACGTCAGCGGTGACGTAGGAAGTGTCATGCAACCCGACAGCATGACTCTCAAAGCCCTCTTCAACCTCGTGGCGGCACATGGCGGAAAGCTTCGTGGGAAGGCGAGCCTTGCCATGGCTCAGGAACGCTATTCGCTCAGTGCTGACGCCGAGCGTATAAATGTGAAGAAATACCTTCCCGACCTCGGCATACGTCTCTGTGGCGGCAGGATGGGTGTGGTAGGCCGTGGCTTTGACATCTTTGACAAGACTGCTAAGCTCAGCGCATCAGTCAAAATGTCGCAGCTGGAGTATGCGCAATGGGACCTTGCAGGTGCTTATGCCGACATGCACCTTGACAACGGGCGTTTACGTTCCTCGCTGTCCTCTTCCAATGCTGTCATTGACGGAACGCTTGGCCTCGACGCTTTGCTATCACGCAAGCTCTTTTCCTCGACATTCAGCGCCGACCTTAAGAACATAGACTTCTATGCTCTCCGCATGACAGAACATCCTCTTTCCGTCGGCGTTTGCGGTCATCTCGACATAGAGACGGACATGAAGAAGAAAGCCTCTCTCGTGGCTCACCTTTCGGACATCCGTCTTCAAGACTCCGTTACGGTATATCACCCCGACGACATAGACATCGACGCATTTACAGCACGTGACACCACACATGCCGTGATGAACTGTGGCGACTTCGTTCTCAGAGCCAACGCCCGTCAGGGAGTCACAAAGCTTGCCAACCTTATAACAGTATTGTCTGACGAGATGTCGCGGCAGCTTCACAACCAGATGATTGACGCGACAGCTTACCGCAGCAAACTTCCTGACGCACAGTTCTACCTCTCTTCCGGCAAAGAGAACCCTGTTGCCCGTCTGCTGGCACGTTTCGGGTATGAATACAACCGTCTGTATACCGACCTCTCTTTGTCTCCAAAGACAGGCATTAACGGCAGTCTTCGCATGGACACCCTCCGTATGGAAGGCATACAGTTAGACAAGATTGCCATGAATATCGTCTCTGATGCCGACAGTTTGGAGTATGATGTCAGCGTGGTGAACGGGCCGAGAAACAGACATGCCTTCCATGCTGACCTTACGGGCAAGCTGCTTCGAAACAGCACCACGATAGCTCTTCGCTTAGACGACAAGAACGATGCGAGGGCTATCGACATAGCCATGCATGCCGCCATGACGCAGGAAGGCATAGAGATAGGCTTCGACGAGAGAGGGCAGGTGATGGGGTATAAAGTCTTCGTGCCAAACGAAGGCAACTATCTCCGCATTGGCGAAGCCATGAGGCTTTCTGCTGACATTACTCTCCTTTCCGACGACAAGACAGGTCTTCAGCTGTACACTAACGACGACAACGTCGAGGCAAAGCAAGACATCACCCTCTCGGTTCATAACCTCGACCTTGCGGGAATAATCTCCGTTGTCCCGTATATGCCAGACGTATCAGGAACGCTGAGCGGAGATTTCCATGTTGAGATGGGTGAAGAGAATACCACGATTTCATCCAGCCTTTCCGCACAGAACCTCAGCTATGAGAAGTCCTTGATAGGAAATCTTTCTTCAGAAATAGTTTATATGCCACAGGATGACGGCACCCACTATCTCGACGGCATATTGTATAAAGATGACAAAGAGATTGCCAACATATCCGGCATGTACCGCTTCGGAGTCAGTGATGCCATTGACGCCCGTATGAGTTTCAGCGATTTTCCTCTTGACATCGTCAACGGTTTCATTCCCGACAAAATCATGGGCTTTGACGGCACGGCATCTGGAAGCCTTGACGTCAAGGGACTTGTTGCAAACCCTTCTGTCAACGGAGAACTGGACTTTGGAGGAGCCAGCGTGCTTTCAGTGCCTTACGGTGTCAGGCTTGCTGTTGACGACGACAAGATCAAGATTGTCGACTCAAAGATTGTCTTTGAGGATTATGCCCTCTACGACAGCCGCAAGCAACCTATGACTGTCAAAGGATATGTAGACTTCTCAAACCTCGACAAGATTCTTTTAAGCATGAACATACGTGGAAAGAACATACTCCTTGTCGATGCAAAAGAGACAAAACAGTCAGAGGCGTACGGCAAGGCTTACGTCAACTTCTACTCCTTGATCCAGGGTGAGGTGTCGAGCCTAAACGTTAAGGCTTATCTTGAGGTACTTCCTTCTACAAATCTTTACTACATACTTAAAGACTCCCCTCTGACAACAGACAACAGGCTTAAGGAGCTCGTGACATTCACGGATTTCAGAGAGAAGCAGCAGGCTCCCGTCCAGCTGCCTTCCGTCGACGGCATCACGCTGAGTCTCACCATGGCTGTCAAGGAAGGTGCACATGTTGTATGCTGGCTCAACGCCTCACACTCAAACTACGTAGACATAGTAGGGTCGGGCGACCTTCGCTTCATATACCGAAACGAAGAGATGACGCTCAACGGCAGGTACACCATTTCGCAGGGCGAGATGAAATACTCTCTTCCCGTTATACCGTTGAAGACTTTCAGCATCACACCCGACAGCTATGTGGAGTTTAAGGGCGACATCATGAACCCAAGGCTAAACATCACGGCAACGGAGAAGGTGAAGACCAGTGTTACGCAGGATGGCGTATCGCGTACGGTGACCTTCGACTGTGGCGTGGTATTGTCTAAATCCCTGCAGGATATGGGACTTCAGTTCATCGTCTCTGCTCCGGAAGACCAGACAATCAACGACAACCTCAACACCATGTCTGTGGATGAGAAAGGCAAGGTGGCGGTGACGATGCTTACCACGGGATTGTATCTCACCGACCGCTCGTCGTCCAACATCACCATGAACTCAGCGTTAAGCTCTTTCCTACAGAACGAGATTAACAATATCGCCGGTTCCGCCCTACGCACCATGGATCTCTCGGTAGGTATGGAGAGCACAACAAATGTTGACGGCACCATGACCACTGACTATGCCTTCCGGTTCGCCAAGCGTTTCTGGAACAACAGGGTGTCGATATCGGTAGGCGGAAGGATTGCAACGGGCGCCAAGAGCACGACACGCTCGCAGTCTTTCTTCGACAACGTCGAGATGCAGTACCGGCTCTCAGACATTTCAAACCAGTATCTAAGCCTTTTCTACAAGAAAAACGTCTATGACTATCTTGAAGGTTATCTCGACCAGTATGGTGCGGGATATATGTGGAAGAAAAAGATGCAGCGGCTCAGCGAGATACTCTCTCCGGTCAAGCTCCTCAGCTCCCCTCGCCGCACCCCATCTACAGCAAAAAGCCATGACGGAGGTCTCTCCTCCGACACTATTCGCGACAAAAGATGAGAATACGACTACTGACACAATATCTTACGGCATGTTTACTTGCCGTCGTCACCTCCTGCTCCACGACTTCCGGGCTTCAGGAAGGTGAACAGCTCTACCGTGGCATAAAGGACATCAGCTACTCTGACAGCAAAAGCGACCAGCATTATGACATGATGCGTGAAGAGGTTGAGGCAGCCTTGGCATGTGCCCCTAACGGAGCCTTCTTCGGCTCGTCGTTCTATACCTCTCCTGTCCAGTACCGCCTGTGGATATGGAACGCCTTTGCCCACCGCAAGGGAGCCGTTCCGAGGTGGTTTGCCAAGACCTTCGGCAAAGCCCCTGTCACGATGAACGATGTCAACCCTCTCCTGCGTATCAATGTGGCAGAGGCGACGTTGCAAAACAACGGCTTTTTCCAGAGTAACATTGAGTATTCGGTCATTGACGGCAAACGAGGCACTACACGCCTTGACACCATAGAGAGACCCCTCTCGGCAAAGATACGCTATGATGTTACTCTTGGTCCGTTGTACACCATTGACAGCGTGGAGTATGTAGGATTTACGGAGCAGGAGAAGGAAATCTTCCAGCCGAGAAAGTCGCTGCTGAAGAAAGGTGCTCCGTTCTCAATAGAATGTCTTGACAACGAGCGCACGCGTGTCGTCGACTCCCTGAAGAACAACGGCTTCTACCTCTTCCGCAACACCTACCTCTCGTACCTTGCCGACACCATACAGAAACCTGGCAAGGTAATGCTGAGGCTGTGCAAGGCGGACTCTCTGCCCGAAGAGGTGGAAAAACAATGGTATATAGGCAAGACAGTGCTGAAGGTTAGAAGAGAAGCCAGAGAGGAGATAACAGATACGTTTGTCAGGAAACGTTTCGCCGTGATGTATGGAGGCAAGCGTCCTCCCATTCGTCCAAGGATATTGCTTCAAGACATGAAGCTGAGAATGGGCGAGGTTTTCTCGCAAGACCTTCTCAATGAGTCGTTGTCGCAGCTGTCATCAAAAGGCATCTTCTCATCCCTGGACATACAATCCGTTCAGTATGGCGACTCCTTGGTGTTGTTTCTCGACTGTATTCTTGACAAGCCTTACGACATCTCTCTGACCGCAAACTATACTCATAAGACGTCGGGTAGGGGAGGTCCCGGCATCGGCTTGGGATTCACCAAGCGCAATGCCTTCCGCAACGGCGAGATTCTAAGCTTCAACATTAACAGCAGTCTTGATTTCACTATTGGCAAGACTGCAGGAGGAAAAGACCTGAACTACGACATTTCAGCTGACGTCTCCTTGGAGATGCCAAAGATACTCCTGCCTTCCTTCCTGAAAGTCAGGAAACGCTGGCATTACGCCCCGAATACGATATGGAGGATTTCTGCTCAGACAATCAACCGCACAGGCTTCTTCCGTAGGAATATCTTCTCCGGCGAACTGCTTTACAACCTTTATCCTACGAAGACCTCTCGGCATACCTTCTCGCCGTTCACCATCGATTACAGCTATCTGGCAAGCATGGACGAGGCATATATTGAGATGATTGCCCAGGCACCTTTCCTTCTCCTTTCGCATAGTGATGTCTTCATACCAAAGATGCGGTATTCTTACGCTTTTACGAAGACAGATAGTGACGACACCACAACAGGCTTTTCACTGACCCTCACCGAGGGCGGAAACCTCACGAACCTTATATATACCTTAGCGGGAAAAGGGTGGAACGACAAGGAAAAGTCGATACTCAAGACTCCTTTCTCGCAGTTCCTGAAGGTTGAGGGAGAGTATAAGAAAGAATGGAAGACAGACTTGAAGTCGAAGCTCGTCCTCCACGCTTTTGCGGGATATGTCCATGCCCTCGGCAATTCCGACTATACCCCTTTCTCAGAGCGTTATTACATGGGAGGCGCCAACGACCTCCGTGGCTTTCCTACACGTGGATTGGGTCCCGGCAATGTTTATCTCGACAACCGTGACGTAATGTTCATCATTTCCAATGGCGACCTCAAGCTCAAGACGAGCATAGAATACCGCCCACTGCTGTTCGGCTCGCTGTATGGCGCACTCTTCATCGACGCAGGAAATATGTGGAACGTAAGGGAAAAGGATATGTACGGCCTCCTGACCATGAGGTCTTTCTTTAAGGATATTGCCGTAAGTAGCGGCATAGGAATTCGTTACGACTTGGACTTCTTTGTGATACGTCTCGACTGGGGATTTATTGTCCATGCTCCCTACGACACAGGTAAAAGCGGCTACTTCAACACCCCGAGGTTTTCAAAGGCACAATGTCTGAATTTCGCAATTGGCTATCCGTTCTGAGAAAGTACCGGAGAGAGAATGACTCTCTTCTGTTGCTTGTCATGACGTACAGATCTCTTCACCTGCTTGTCCAAAAGCTATGGGCAGGCAGGTGAATCGGCATAAAAATGTATGGTTGGACATAAAAGCCCAGACATTGTGCGTCTCGCCTCTCTGTCAGGCAGTCGATGTCTAAGGTATGTTCTGTTAATTGCAGCCGGTATTCAACGAAGTGAATGCATCCGGTATTACCTAAAGCGAATTAATATAACCAACCTAAGACGAATTAATATAACCAACCTAAAGCAATTGGTATAACCTACCTTAATGTTGTCTAATAAGTGCTTTTTTTACCCATTTTTTCTTCTTTGCCGAGGTAATATTAAATATATTCAGTAACTTTGCATCGGTTTCCTTTCTTTGGAAACCAGGCAACAGTATTTACGATACATAAAAATCAAAAAGAAAGAGATTGTGAAAATCAAAGACATTGTGAAGAAGAAAAACCTTGAGAAACGACACGGCAAGAACCTGTTCCTATGTTCTGCCGTAATATTGTCGCTGTGCCTTTCGTTTGTCTCATGCGACAACTTCGAGTACCACCCTTACGCTTCTGACTTCTATGGAAGGACCGCCATCCATGCCACAGCCTTGAAGGAAATCAGTGAATTGTGTGAGGGGAAGGACACCGTATGCTTCGCCTTTGTGACGGACACACAAGGGTCTTACGACGAGCTGGAGGGAGCAGTAGATTATATCAAGAAGCGTGATGACGTAATGTTTGTCATTCATGGTGGCGACCAAAGCGACTTTGGTTTGCGTAAGGAGTTTCTGTGGTGCCGCGACATTATGGACAATCTGCACAAGCCCTATGTCTGTGTCATCGGAAACCATGACTGTCTCGGAACTGGAGAACACACCTTTGATACCCTTTATGGAGTAGAGAACTTTTCGTTCAATGCGTCGTTTGTACATTTTGTAGGTCTAAACACCATAGCTCTGGAGTACGACTATTCCAACCCTGTCCCGGACTTTATGTTTATGGAGGACGACATAAACGCCACGTTATACACTGACAGCCTGACGAATACCGTAGTGTTCATGCATGCTCCGCCATACGACGAGCAGTTCAACAACAACGTAGCGAAGGTGTTCCACCGCTACGTCAGGGCATACCCGGGACTTCGTGACACTGACCCACGCTACGACGACACCGCAGGCGAGAAGGCTGGAACGATGAAAAACGGAATATGCCTCAACGGCCATACCCACCGCACCGACGTGAAGAATATTTTCGACGACGGTGTGTTGTATTACGGACTTGTGAACATGGAGCATAGGGCATTGCAGATATATACTATAACAAAGGATGGTTATGAAGTTGAGACGATTACTTTTTAGCATATTATTCCTTACGGCATGGCTCATGGCATATGCCGAGGAGAGAGACAGCAAGACGTACGTTGAGAAAGGTGTCATGACATGTGTTGAGCAAGACCGCATGACATGTGTTAATGAAGACACCATGACATACGTTAATGGAGACAGTGTTACTGCAGATACCATAAAGAGTGCGAGCCGTTACGAGAAAAGGGTGGGGCGTATGAAGAATGGTTGGAACTCCATTGTGCCAAACCTCTCTATCTTGCAGTATGCCGGCGACATTGGCGTTATCTCGCTGGGTGTAGGTTGGGATTACGGCAAGCGAAACCAGTGGGAGACATACCTCATGTTCGGCTATGTGCCGAAAGACCATACTCCAAGCAGTTACATAACGATAACAGCCAAGGAGATATACACTCCGTGGACGATACGTGTAGGAAAACGACACGGTTTCTCGCCGTTCTTCGCAACGTTGATGATAAACACCACGCTCGGTACGGAGTTCTGGACGACAGAGCCGGACAGATACCCTAAAGGCTATTATGGTTTTTCGAGCAAGGTGAGGTTCCATATCGGAGTGGGACAGAAATTCAAGATTTTCGGATTGCAGAACAAGTCACATTGGTTTCGTGACCTTGCCATATATTACGAGGTGTCGACATGCGACCTCTACGTAAGGCAGAAATTCCTCAACAGCTATATCCCGCTGAAGGATGTCTTCGTCCTCGGCGTCGGTTTACAGTACACGCTCTTCTAATTCGTTATGCTGCACGCCATACACAGTCGTTGCAACGGCAGTATTATTTTTGGCATGATATTTGTACGAATGTTTTGCGGGCAGGCGAAAAAGATGCCCTCATATACGTAAATCTTATAATAAACAAAAAAATAATATCTACTATGGCAAAAGGTAATATTGGTGTAACGACCGAGAACATTTTCCCGGTAATCAAGAAGTTTTTGTATTCTGACCATGAGATTTTCCTCCGTGAGATGGTTTCTAACGCTGTCGATGCAACTCAGAAGCTGAAGACACTGAAGGAGCGTGGCGACTATAACGGCGAGCTTGGCGAGCTGAAGGTCACCATAAGCCTTGACACTGATGCCAAGACGCTCACCGTCAGCGACAACGGTATTGGCATGACAGAGGAGGAGATCGACCGCTATATCAACCAGATAGCCTTCTCAGGCGTCACCGACTTCCTCGACAAATATAAGGATAACGCTAACCAGATCATAGGTCATTTCGGACTTGGCTTCTATTCTTCCTTCATGGTTTCTGAGCGTGTGGACATCATAACACGTTCATATAAGGACGGCGCTAAGGCTGTGAAATGGACATGCGACGGAAGCCCGGAATATGAGATTACAGAGACAGAGAAGGCAACCCGCGGAACAGACATCGTGCTGCACATCGCCGACGACTGCAAGGAGTTTCTTGAGAAAGCGAAGATACAGGAGCTGCTCAGCAAGTACTGCAAGTTCATGGCTGTCCCGGTAGCCTTTGGAAAGAAGCAGGAATGGAGCTCAGAAAAGAAGGAAATGGTAGACACAGAGGAGGATAACATCATCAACGGCACTGAGCCTCTGTGGACAAAGACTCCTTCTGCGCTTACTGACGAAGACTATAAGGAGTTTTACAAAACGCTCTATCCTATGGCTGACGAGCCACTCTTCTGGATACATCTTAACGTCGACTATCCTTTCAACCTCACCGGAATACTTTATTTCCCACGCGTGAAGTCAAACCTTGAGCTGCAGCGTAACAAGATTCAGCTTTACTGCAACCAGGTCTTCGTAACCGATCAGGTGGAGGGCATCGTGCCGGAGTTCCTCACGCTGCTGCATGGCGTCATAGACTCTCCGGACATTCCGCTCAACGTCAGCCGTTCATACCTACAGAGCGACGCTAACGTGAAGAAGATCTCTACATATATCACCAAGAAGGTGGCAGACCGTCTGAAAGCTATCTTCAACGACAACCGCAAGGAATATGAGGAGAAATGGGACTCTCTGAAACTCTTCATTCACTACGGCATACTCTCACAGCCGGATTTCTACGACCGTGCCAAGGACTTCTCTCTCTTCAAGGATATTGACGGAAAATATTTCACTTACGATGAATACCGCGACCTGATAAAAGGCGAGCAGACAGACAAGGACGGTAACGTAGTATATCTCTACGCTACCGACCGTGAGGCTCAGTATACATTCATAAAGACCGCTCAGGACAAGGGATATTCCGTACTCCTCTTCGACGGCGACCTCGACGTCCCTGCCGTACAGGTTTACGAGCAGAAGTTTGAGAAGGCACGCTTCACACGTGTCGACGCAGACGTCATTGACCGCCTCATCGTAAAGGATGACGAGAAGAAGGTAAGCCTCAGTGCTGAAGAGTCTGCCAATTTGTCAGAGGTCTTCCAGTCGCAGATGCCTGCCATAGACAAGGTTCGGTTTATGGTAGAGGTTGAGGCACTCGGCAAGGAGCAGAAGCCGGTTATCATAACACAGAACGAATGGATGAGGCGTATGAAGGAAATGTCAAGGCTTCAGGCAGGCATGTCCTTCTATGGCGAGATGCCTGACAGCTTCGGCGTAGTGCTCAACTCCGACAACGACCTTATAGCACGTGTGCTGAAGGAGACAGAGGGGGCGTGCGCTGAGAAACTCTCGCCGATAGACAGCGAGATCCGTGGTCTTGAGGCACGCAAGGCAGCTCTCGAACAGGCTCAGAAGGACAAGAAGGACGCTGACATACCACAGGAGGAGAAAGACGACCTTAAGAACACTAACGACAGCATCTCTGCGCAGAAGGACGCACGTAAGAAGGTTCTTGCGGAATATGCTACGGGTAACGACCTCGTTCACCAGCTTATTGACCTCGCTCTCCTTCAGAACGGCATGCTCCGTGGCGAGGCTCTCGACAAGTTCCTCTCACGCAGCCTCAGCATGATAAAATAACCGTTGTGTTGAGACACGTATGGGAAAACAATAGTGAAAACTATACGTAAATAAAATCAGGAAATCTGCATCTTATTCATGGTCAGCATGATAAGGTGCAGATTTTTTGAATATTTTTTTCCTGTCTCTGGCAATTTTTCAGTGTCTTTATTTGCATATTATCGGTTATTGTGTTAATTTTGCATACGTTAAGGTGAGAAATAAGAGAAGCACCTTTAGAACATAATGTGAACGTTAAAAATAATGTTCAACATAAAAGCAAATGTGTAACATAAAAATAATGTTCAACAGAATAGCAAATGTTCAACAGAAAAACAAATATTCATATATTATGTCAGAGATACAGTCAAGACAGCGTGTTGTTGATGTGGTACGTCAACTCTTTTTAAAAAACGGTAGGGAAATGGCAATGGGAATGGGAATGGCAAGAAGAATGCTATCACCCTGTTTTCAGACAATTCTTCTTGTTATGGCATGTCACTGTTATGAAGCATGGGGCTTGGAACTGCCAGAGATTATCGGAAGCCATGCCGTGTTTCAGCAACAGTCACATGTCAAGCTATGGGGTTGGGCAGAGCCAGGCACGGAGGTTATCGTCAGAGTGTCGTGGGATAACGCAACACAACGCTGCCAGGCAGCTTCTGACGGCTTGTGGGAAACGTATGTTGACACTCCGGAAGCATCGTTCTCCACACATGCCGTAACCATTGAGGGCGACGGCACGACGTTATGTCTCGACGATATTCTCATCGGCGAGGTGTGGCTCTGCTCAGGTCAGTCGAATATGGTGATGCCTTTGGAGGGTTTGCGAAACTGCCCAACAGAGGGAGGCAACGAAGAGATAGCTCTGTCATCTGCATACGGAGGCCGTGTGCGCGTTGCTACCATACCGCAAGACCAGTCAATAGAACAAACACCTGCCAGTCGTGTTCACGGTAAATGGTCAACCCCGAGTCCTGATGTCGCTGCATCTTACAGTGCCGTGGCTTGGTTTTATGCCAAGACCCTGACCGATATGCTCCATGTGCCAGTTGGTGTCATTGTATGTGCTTGGGGAGGCAGCAGGGTAGAAGGCTGGCTACCGAGAGAGTATCTCGTTGCCAACGCCATGGACGAGGACCTTAGCTGCCGGCTGAGTCCTGAGGGGCCAAACAAATCGGCTATGAATCTGCCTATGATCATGTACAACGGACTCTTAAACCCCGTCATAGGATATGGAGTGAAGGGAGTATTGTGGTTTCAGGGAGAGTCGAATGTCAGGAGAGGACGTGCCACGTATGCCCGGCGTTTTACGGACATGGTGGAGATATGGCGAAAGGCGTGGGGGCGCAAACCGTGCGACATGCCGTTCTATACCGTTGAGCTGACACCTCATGCTTACAAGAATCCAAAGGGAAAAGAGGCTGCTGAATTTCGCGACATGCAGCACAGTCTTTCCGAGAGCATACCATACTGCGGTTGTGTGTCAACAAACGACCTTATGTACGACTATGAGGTGGATAATATCCACGGCTCTATGAAACGGCAGATAGGACAGCGTCTGGCGTTCATGGCTGCTGTGCGGACATATGGGGTAGGCGACAGTGCTATGTGCGACGCTCCCCGTTATGAGTCGATGAGACAAGGGAAGAATGGCAGTGTGATACTCGTGTTCAAGAATGCCGGCAACGGTTTCTCACGTTTTACAGACATTCCGGGATTTGAGGCTGCCGGTGAAGATCGTGTGTTTCATCCCGCATCGGTGCGTGTTACTATGAAGTTCAACGAATTGGAATTGAGATGTGAGGATGTCAAGGGGGATATCGTCGCTGTAAGATATAACTATTATAATTGGGCTCCGGGACATGTTTGGAACACGCGTGGCTTACCTGTCGTTCCTTTCCGAACAGACAATTGGCCTCTGGATAATTGATTATGTCTGCCATTTGTTGTATGGCTAATAATATTTTAATAATAAAAGTTAAATACTATACACTTTTTATGGCGTTTGTGTATAAAAAGTGTAATTTTGCAGTTAAAATAATGTAAATAAGACTGGTTTCGCAAATATATTAGCGAACCTGTCTCGCCTTTTTTTCCTTAGTAGGACCAAAATATATCCAAATAGATGTCACTACGGTGACGAAATATAAGTCAAATATATTTATTGAACCGACCTTGGACATTACTCAATAAAGCAGACAGAATACCGAAAGGTTAACGAAACAAAGACACAATAGCACCATTTACTGACTAATGAGACGACGACAGCGTTTACAATCTTTACCTGCCCTTGCCGTATTATTGTTATGCGGCACGGCGTTTTATGCGCTTTACGACAACCGTCCTGTCCGTAACGTCTCCGTGGTCTTCTCGCAAGGAGCTCCCCACGTCTCATACAAGGCTTTTCTTGAGACATTGCGCAAAGAGTTTGCCAAGTCAGACATCCACGCTAATATCACGACCCACTACCTCGACTGCGAAAGCTATGCCCGCCACCAGGAGCTGGAACGTGCGAAGAACATCCTTCAGCAGGTTGAGGTGGAAGACAAGCCGCACCTCATCATCTCCGTCGGTGACCAAGCTACATATTCCTTGCTCGAGACAGGCAAGGACATCGTAAGGAACACGCCATTCGTCTTTACCGGCGTCATATACCCAAACGAACCCCTTATCAAGCGCGACGGAAATGTGACGGGCTTCCGCGACAGCATAGACATCGTGCGTAACATACACCTCGCCAAGAGCCTTGTCGGCAGGATGTGTACGTACACCATGCTCGACCAGACCTTCCTCGACAAAAAGACACGTGATAATATCAACTACCAGCTCTCGAAGCGTAAGGACATCATAGACAACCTCGACTGGGTCATGACAGTACAGCAGGCCATAGCCCTTTCGAGCGAGCAATACTCCATGTCGCCGTATTCCATGCGCGACATGCGCTTTAACTGCATCACTACGAGCGACGGCGAGAAACTGAAGGGTCAGGCGAATCTCATTGAAGCTACACGTTATTACAACGACATGGCATACATCCAGACGAAGTTCGATGCCGTTGCCATGGCAATGATCCGCCTGAACATTTACCGTCCCCAGCTCACCGCTATCTTCAATGGCTTTGGCATTCCTGACTCCCGCTTCATCGGCGGATACTTCGCTTCTGCTGAAACACTCGCCAAGGAAGCCGTGACGACATCGTTGAAGATACTCCACGGCACGAAGCCTAAGGATATTCCAGTAAGTATCTCAGAGAAAGGCTATTATCTCGACTGGCAGGTGGCAAAGACGTATAACTACGACATCTCCACCCTTCCTGAAGGTTTTACCATAGTCAACTACCCTTGGACGGAACGCTATCCCGGCGCATATCATGGCCTCGTGGCGTTAGGATGGGTCGTTATCTTTTCCGTCTTCGTCTACCTCCTTCGCACTATGCTAAAGGAACGTCGTCAGAAGCGAAAGGCACTGGCGAAGCTGGAGCACGAGCAGATCATGTATAACATGGCAGTACAGAACAGCAACACCTTCGCTTGGGAACGTGAGGGCACGGCTATAACGTTCGCCGACGTGTTCTGGGAGTTTTTTGAGATGACGGCGCATACCGTGACCGTGAAGGAGTTTGCACGTCTCGTACACCCCGACCACCGCCAGCGCTATCTCGACGGCGTGGAGTATGTAGACAAAGGAAATTTCTTCAACGACATGTTCCTCATTGACCTCACGGGTGAAGGCGAATACCACTGGTGGCAGATCAGGGCGAAGGGAATCATCGATGATGACGGCAAGCCTCAGAAGTCGTATGGAATGCTGCTCAACGTCGACGCCATAAAGGAGAGGGAGGCGGAGCTTATAGAAGCCCGCCGAATGGCAGAAGAGGCCACGATGAAGGAGTCGTTCCTTGCCAACATAAGTCATGAGATACGCACTCCTCTGAATGCCATCGTAGGCTTCTCAAACCTCCTCGCTCAACCCGACGAAACCTTTTCGCAGGAAGATAAAGAGACGTTCATCGAGGCTATAAACACCAACAACGAACTGCTTCTGAAACTCGTCAACGACATTTTGGAGATTTCGAGCATAGAGTCGGGACAGACGGACTTCGTAATGAAGAGATATTCCGTCAATGAGATCGTCAAGCGCCTGTATGTCTCCTTTGAGCATCAGGTGCCTGACGCACTGGAGTTCGTCATAGAGATGCAGGGGGATGACGAGCGGATACTCGTCGACGACAACCGCCTGTGTCAGATTATGAACAATTTCCTCTCCAACGCCGTGAAGTTCACCACGTCGGGAAGCATAAGGATTGGGTGGCGCTGCCTTCTCAGCTCAGAGAAGGTGGAACTTTATGTAGAAGACACGGGAATAGGCATGAGCGAGAGCGAGCTGAAGATGATTTTCTCACGTTTCTACAAGAAAGACTCATACTGCCAGGGTACAGGACTCGGGCTGTCCATATCGCAGGAGATAGCAAAACGCATGGGCGGAAAAATCATTGCCACATCGACGGAAGGCAAGGGAAGCCGCTTTTCCGTAGTGTTCCCCGTGGCTTAAGGTGGTATTCATATTTTTTCATGGAGTAAAAAAACGCTCTGCCACATATCACTAAATTAAACTTTATGACATTACATTCATTGAGAAAGGCATGGACAACGCTATGCCTTACCCTTTTGGTTGTTCTTGCTGCGACAGCACAGAACACCACATCGTCTATAACAGGTATTGCCAGCGACAGCGAGGGGACTCTTGCCGGGGCTGTTATTACCGTAGTACATACTGCCTCGGGCACACGATACAGCGTAGTGACGAATACGAAAGGCATGTACCGCATCGACGGCATACTCCCAGGAGGTCCCTACCTCATTGAGGCTACCTACGTAGGTCATCAGAAAAGTGTCGTGGACATTGGCGTCATTCATCTCGGCGAGGTCTATTCATGTAATATGACCCTCAGCGAGGGCAATGAGCTCGCCGCAGTAACGGTGGACGGCACGAGGGCAAGCATACGCAAGACGGGAGCCACGGAGAATATCACAGCTGAGGACATCTTCCGCACTCCGGGCATCTCACGCAGCTTCGACGACGTGACGCGCCTCTCGCCATATTTCATGGGGTCGTATTTCGGAGGACGTGACAACGGCAACGGAAACTACAGCATAGACGGCTCAAACTTCAATTCGAACATGGGACTCGACCGCCAGCGTATGCCCGTAGGCAACCGTCCCATCTCGCTCGACGCCCTTGACGAGATACAGGTGGTGACGTCAGCCTTCGACGTAAAGAACAGCAACTTCCTCGGTGCGTCGGTGAATGCCGTGACAAAGCGTGGTACGAACACCGTTAAAGCCTCGGCATACACCTTCTTCCGCAACGAATACATGAGGGGAAACGAGGTGGACGGCCATGACCTCGGAGAGCGTAATCTTGACCGTAAAAACATTTGGGGCGTGACATTCGGCGGTCCTGTCATCAAGGACAAGCTCTTCTTCTTCGTCAACGCGGAGTATGAGCACGCTCCGGCACCTATCCACCAATGGCGCTATTCCACTGACGGCAAGGGAGACAACGCCAACCTCATATCGCGAGTCACGGAGGCTGACATGCAACGCTTCGCCACCGACCTGCGTGAGATGTACGGCTGGGACCCGGGATCGTGGACGGACTTCAGCGGCAACAACGACGGCCACCGCTTCCTCGCACGACTCGACTGGAACGTCTCCCCTCACCACCACCTCATGTTGAGGTATAACTTCTCCGATACAAAAGGAGACAGAAACGTCTCGGGAAATGTCCTCGGCGTACAGGGACCTCCGAACCTCTACACTCAGACGTTCCGAGGCTCTACATACCAACTCAAGGACAACGTTCACTCGCTCATGGCTGAGCTGAACAGCCGCTTCGCTATAAACGTGAGCAACAGCTTGCGACTCGGTTTCACCTTCAACGACGCAAACAACCGCACGTCTGAGGCTCGGTTCCCTACCATAGACATCATGAAAGAAGACGACGGTGGTGCAAGCCGTGCCTTCCTACATGCGGGCTACGACCCTAACGCATGGAATAACGGCATAAAGGAGAAGACATGGAGCATCACGGACAACCTCACCATATCGCTCGGCACCCACTATCTCTCCCTTGGTGGAACTTTCGAGGCTATAAAGGCAGAAAATTGCTATATGAAATACGGTGCGGGATATTACCGCTATGCCTCTTACGACGACTTCCTCCAGAAGAAAGCTCCTGTTGCCTTCGCACTGTCATATTCACTGACCGGCTCCGAACGCCCTGTTGCCGACGTGGCGTACAACAACCTCTCGCTCTACGCTCAGGACGAATGGAGCGTGACGAAACGTCTGCGACTACTCTACGGATTGCGTCTCGACATGCCGATGTACACCAACGACAGGTATGAGAACCCTTCCGTGGCAAACATAGACTTCAACGGCATAAGGCTGAACACTGCCGAATGGCCAGGGACAAACGCCACGCTGTCGCCGCGAATAGGCTTCAACTATGACGTGACGGAGGACGGCACGCTGCGTTTGCGCGGCGGTACGGGACTTTTCACAGGACGCTTCCCGCTGATATTCTTCAGCAAGATACAGGAGAACAGCGGCATGCTTATGAATAAGGTTGAGCTGAAGCCGGGGAACAAGTTCCTGAAGTATTTCGAGGGCGGAGTGCGAACACCGCATGAAGTGCTGACACAGATCGTTCCTAACCTGCCGGAGGACGGCAAGACGGTGTTCGCCACAGAACCGGGTGCCACGACGAACATATTCGCCGTTGACAAAGACTTCAAGATGCCGCAGGTATGGAAGACGACACTCGCTGCCGACTGGACGATGCCTCTGCCATTCCCGTCGACACTTACAGTGGAGGGTACCTTCGCCAAGGACATAAACGCCCTCACAGCTTACGATGCCAACATTGACCGCGAGAAGGTCGAGGCGGTGCGCTTCACGGGCAATGACGACCGTTTCTTCTATCCCGGAGCGACGCAGAAACGCATACTCCAGAACAACGGATACGCTTATGTCATAACAAATACCGACAAGGGTTGCTCGGCAAACGTCGTGGCACATCTTAAGGCGACACCAGTAAAGAACCTCGACATCACGGCGGCATACACTTATACAGTGTCTAAGACACTCAACAGTTTCCAAAGCTCAGACATTGCCAATGTCATGACAAACCTTCCTACGGTGAACGGATGCAACTACGTCACTACGGGCAACGCACGCTATATCCTCTCCCCACACCGCATCCTCGCCACTGCGACATACCGCGTCAGCTATCTCCGCGACCATGCTTCGACGCTTGTCTCGCTCATCTATGAGGGGAGGAACAACGGGTCGTATTCTTACCGTTACCAGAACGACATGAACAACGACGGCATAACAAACGACCTCCTCTACGTTCCGGCATCGAAAGATGAGCTTCTCTTTCAGGACATGAAGGTGGGCGACAGGACATATACTGCCGAGGAGCAGCGTGAGGCGTTCTGGAGCTTCGTATGCCAGGACCCATATCTCAGCAAGTGCAAAGGGGAATATACGAAAGCCTTCGGAGCGTTCAACCCATGGTTCAACCGCTTCGACCTCCGCATAGTGCAGGAGTTTAAGGTGAAGGCAGGAAAGACGGTGAACCGCCTGCAGCTCAACATCGACCTCCTCAACGCCGCAAACCTTCTCAACAACAGCTGGGGCGTGACGAAATTCGTAAAGGGTGCCGCCTATGCTCCACTGAAACGTGTCGGTGTTGACGTTAACAACACTCCGATATACACCATGAGTGTTGACTCGGAGAACAACCTGGTTCATAACACCTTCGACCCTACACGCACTGCAGAAAACGCATGGCAGCTGCAGATAGGTGTAAGGTATATCTTCAACTAAACAGTTAAGTCAGGAATGAATTGAACCCATTTAAAGGTGTCTATATAGTTAAAGTAACTATTCAACGGATTTTATTAACGACAGCAGAAGCAACTTGTGACAACACTTGTGTTGACATTGTTGGTTTTGTTGTCGTTTTTGTTTCTATTTTTGTTTCTATTTTTGTTGTTAATTTTGTTGTTAATTTTGTTGTTGTTTAGTTTTTATTGTCGTGAATTAATATACTGATAAACAGAGATACATTAATAGTCAACCCCTTTCCTTAGGAAAGGATTGAAAATATTCTCGCTGATTACGAGTTCATGAGTAAGAGATGCGGTAATTGTACATTCAGAACATGAATTGTAGTGGGTCAAGAATTGAAATAAAAAAGATTATTCGACATTTGAATAAAAGATTATTTACTAATTCATCGAACACCCCTTAAATGCAGACGATATTATATCAGCCGAAATAATGGCCATCCCCCATATAAAAATCCGACAAAATACAATATTTTATCTTGCAAAGAAAAAAAACGCTTACATATTTTTCTATTTAAGCGAAAAATAGTACCTTTGCAGTCTGAAAGGTTATTTGTACGTTTTTCTTCACCCTTTCAGGCCGCCTCAATAACAATGTAGCAAGCGGGAAGATAACGACAGGATGCTATGGCTTTTCACTACACGATATAGAATACACATTAATATAACCCGACATTTATGAAAAAGCAACCTAAAAAAGTTCTTGTGCTTGGCTCCGGAGCATTGAAAATCGGACAAGCCGGAGAGTTTGACTATTCTGGTTCGCAGGCATTGAAGGCATTGCGTGAAGAAGGCATACGCTCTGTGTTGATAAACCCTAACGTTGCGACGATACAGACCAGCGAAGGAATAGCAGACAAAGTGTATTTCCTGCCTGTAAACACACACTTCGTGACAGAAATAATCAAGAAAGAGCGACCTGACGGCATAATGCTCGCCTTTGGCGGACAGACGGCTCTAAACTGCGGTACAGAGCTTTATCTATCCGGAGTATTGAAGGAATATGGAGTAGAAGTGCTTGGAACAAGCGTGGAGGCTATCATGAATACCGAAGACCGCGACTTGTTTGTCAAAGAGCTTAACAAGATTGACCTCAAGGTGCCGGTGTCACAGGCATGTGAGAGCCTTGAGGAAGCCAAGGAGGCTGCAAGAAGGATAGGCTATCCTATCATGATACGCTCGGCATATGCACTGGGAGGGCTTGGCTCAGGAGTATGTTATAACGAGGAGGAGTTTACGGAACTTGCGGAGTCAGCCTTCACCTTTGCGCCACAGGTGCTCGTTGAAGAGAGTCTGAAGGGATGGAAGGAGATTGAATTTGAGGTGATCCGTGACGCCAACGACCATTGTTTCACGGTAGCATCCATGGAGAATTTTGACCCTCTCGGAATACATACAGGAGAGTCTATCGTCGTTGCACCGACATGTTCGTTGACACCGGAGCAGGTTACTATGCTTCAAGAGCTGGCGGTAAAATGTGTGAGACACTTGAATATTGTCGGCGAGTGTAACATCCAGTATGCGTTCAACGCTGATACTAACGACTACCGCATCATTGAGATTAACGCTCGTCTCTCTCGCTCTTCTGCGCTTGCATCAAAAGCTACGGGTTACCCTCTTGCATTCGTAGCAGCGAAGATAGCTCTTGGCTACACCCTCGACCAGATAGGCGAGATGGGTACTACAAATTCCGCTTATGTTGCTCCTTCTCTTGACTACCTGATATGCAAGATACCACGTTGGGACCTTACGAAGTTCTCCGGCGTAAGCCGTAAGATAGGTTCAAGCATGAAGTCTGTTGGCGAGATTATGTCTATAGGACGTACTTTTGAAGAACTCATGCAGAAAGGTCTACGCATGATAGGTCAGGGAATGCACGGCTTTGTAGGCAACGAGCATACACGTTTTGAAAACCTTGACGACGAGCTTGCCAATCCTACCGACCTGCGTATCTTCGCCATAGCTCAGGCGTTGGAAGAGGGATATAGCATAGAACGCATTCACGAGCTAACAAAGATTGACCCTTGGTTCCTCGGAAAGCTGAAGAACATCGTAGACTATGAGAAGGTTCTGAAAGGATATAACGCCATTGAGGAGGTTCCTGAGCATGTCATACGTGAGGCTAAGGTCCTTGGCTTCTCTGACTTCCAGATAGCACGTTTCGTATTGAAGCCACAGAGCGGAAATATGGAGAAGGAGAACCTCCTTGTGCGCAACTATCGCAAGAAGCTTGGTATTCTTCCTGCCGTAAAGCGCATACCTACTGTAGCCAGCGAGCATCCCGACCTCACGAACTACCTCTATATGACATACGCAGTAGAAGGATATGACATAAACTATTACAAAAACGAGAAGACTGTTATTGTCTTAGGTTCAGGAGCTTATCGCATAGGTTCGTCTGTAGAGTTTGACTGGTGTTCGGTGAATGCCATCAATACGGCACGCAAACTGGGGTATAAGTCTATCATGATAAACTATAACCCTGAGACAGTATCAACGGACTATGACATGTGTGACCGTCTCTATTTCGACGAGTTGTCTTTCGAGCGCGTCTTGGACATCATAGACCTTGAGTCACCACGTGGTGTGATAGTCAGCGTAGGCGGTCAGATCCCCAACAACCTCGCCATGAAACTCCACCGTCAGGCAGTGCCTATACTCGGAACATCACCTCTCAGCATTGACCGTGCCGAGAACAGAGGAAAATTCTCTGCCATGCTTGACCAGCTCGGCATAGACCAACCGAAATGGAGTGCCCTGACATCTATGGAGGATGTGCAGAAATTCATAGAAGAGGTAGGTTATCCTGTTCTTGTCCGTCCGTCTTACGTCCTCAGTGGAGCTGCTATGAACGTCTGCTACGACGACGAGGAACTGCGACGTTTCCTTGCTGCTGCTTCAGAGGTTTCTAAGGAGTATCCTGTTGTCATTTCCCAGTTCATGACAGAGACTAACGAGATAGAGTTTGACGGAGTAGCCCATAACGGTGAGGTCGTGGAATATGGTATTTCTGAGCATATAGAGTATGCCGGTGTACACTCGGGTGACGCTACCATGGTATTCCCTGCTCAGGAGATACGCTTTGCTACAATACGTCAGATAAAGAAGATTTCACGTGCCATAGCTCATGAACTGAACATCTCAGGTCCGTTCAACATACAGTTCCTCGCAAAGGGACGTGACGTTAAGGTTATAGAGTGTAATCTTCGTGCCTCACGCTCTTTCCCATTCGTGTCAAAGGTTCTGAAACGCAACTTCATAGAGACAGCAACACGTATTATGCTCGACGCACCATATCAGAAGCCGGATAAGTCGGCATTCGATATTGACAGGATGGGTGTCAAGGCTTCTCAGTTCTCCTTCGCTCGTCTGCAGAATGCTGACCCTGTACTCGGTGTTGACATGAGTTCTACAGGTGAGGTGGGATGTATGGGTGACACATACGAAGAGGCTCTTCTCAATGCCCTCATAGCAACAGGATATAAGATTCCTTCCCGCTCGAAGGGTATCATGCTCTCCTCAGGAGGTGCAAAGGAAAAGGCGTCACTCCTTGATGCTGCACATGCTCTTGTAAAGAACGGTTATACGATATATGCCTCCAAGGGTACGGCAAAGTTCCTCAACGACAATGGTGCTCCGGCAATAGAAGTCGGTTGGCCTGACGAGGAACATGCCGACGGAACACCGAACGTCATGGAGATGATTTCCAGTCATCAGTTCGACCTTATCATCAATATCCCTAAGGACCATACCAAGCGTGAGCTGACAAACGGATATAAGATACGTCGTGGAGCCATTGACCATAACATACCGCTTTTCACAAACGCTCGTCTCGCCAAGGCATTCATAGAGGCTTTCTGCGAACTGTCACTTGACGACATACAGATAAAGAGCTGGCAGGATTACGAATAAAGAACTGACAGGATTACGATAAATAGCTGGCAGGATTACGAATAAAGGTCTATTTTATTCGAAAGACAAAAAAATAAATACCTCATACACGGTGAAAAGCCTGTATGAGGTATTATTGTTGTGTTATGTGGGTTCTATGTATTTCCCTTTCCCGCTTATCCCGGAACAATCAATGTCCCGACAAATCAATCGAGAGAGTTGCGCTGCTTCATGCCGTAATAGTTGGCATACCATTCTGCAAAATGTCGGAGACCGTCGCGCAGCGATGTTGACGGCTTGAAACCGAAATCTTCTTCAAGAGGTGTCGTGTCTGCGTATGTTACAGGTACGTCTCCCGGCTGCATTGCCACCAGCTCTTTATGTGCTTCAAAATCATAATCTGCCGGAAGCACTCCAGCACGTACCAGTTCCTCCTGAAGTGTCGTTACGAAGTCGAGGAGATTTTCAGGACTGTTGTTTCCGATATTATACACCTTGTAAGGTGGAACAGGCAGACCATCCTCACCATTTTGTTTTTCTGGTGCATGTCTCATGATGCGTACTACACCTTCTACGATGTCATCAACGTATGTGAAGTCACGTTTACAGTTTCCGTAGTTGAATATTTTTATCTTTTCGCCTTTCACGAGCTTGTCTGTAAAGCCGAAGTACGCCATGTCAGGACGTCCGGCAGGGCCATACACGGTGAAGAAGCGCAGTCCTGTAGAAGGAATATTATACAGTTTTGAGTATGCGTGTGCCATAAGCTCGTTACTCTTCTTTGTTGCGGCATAAAGGCTTACCGGATTGTCTACCTTGTCGTCAGTAGAGTAGGGCACTTTCTTGTTTGAGCCATAGACAGAAGAGGAGCTGGCATACACCAGATGCTCTACCTCATGGTGTCGGCAAGCTTCGAGGATATTGTAAAAGCCTATAAGGTTGCTTTCTATGTATGAGTCAGGATTTGTTATGGAATATCTCACTCCTGCCTGAGCAGCAAGGTTGACGACGACAGCTGGCCGATAGTCTTCAAAGACTCTCTCTATTAGCGCCTTATCAGCAAGGTTTCCCTTGACGAAGATCCACTCCTGTCTTTTCTCTCCCTCTTTACTGGGTATATGCTTGATGCTCTCCAGACGTTCATGTTTTATGTTTACATCGTAATAATCGGATATTGAGTCCAGACCTATGACACGTATATAGCATACATCGTGAAACAGTCTTTTTACGAGATTGCAGCCAATAAATCCTGCTGCACCGGTTACGAGAACGGTTTTTCCTTCAAGTGTTACGTTGTTTACTACCATTATTTTATATTGTTTTTTTTACATCTTTTGTTCTTTTCGTTTCTCTGTACTGCAAAATGTCACAAAGGAGAAATATTTTTTTCGTGCTTCGTCATTTTACAAAACGCGCTCCATCGTCGGGGGTAACCCAGAAAACTTTGAAGGTATTCTCATACTCAGGATATTCTGCAAGATACTGTTCTGTCAGAGTGTGTTCTATTTCAGCCTTATATTTCGGGTCGACGAGTGCTATGACAGCCCCTTTGAAACCTGCTCCGGAGAACCGTCCTCCATACACGCCACGTAAAGGTCTGATGATGTTATATATGGAAATAAGTTCCGGGCTGCCACATTCATAGTTATGTATACTGCTCTCACAAGAGTCGAAACTTAGTTTCCCGAATAACTGAAGGTTTCCTGTCTCCCATGCTGTAACGCCCTGCCTCACTCTGCGATATTCAGAATAGTAATGCTCAGCACGCCGTGCGAATCGCGAAGGCATCATGTCGCGCGTCTTTTCAAAAACCTCTTTGGGTATGTCTCTCAGGAATGTCTTGTCAAATGTCTTTAAAGGCATGTTCTGGTAAGCCAGCATGTTCCATGCCGCCGTCTTACATTCAAAAACCCTGAGGTTGTAGTCGCTGTTGACAAGCGAGCGTGTCAGTCCGGAGAAGAATATGCCTATCTCAAATAGCGGGGTACCGTCGGACGTATTTTCTTCGCGTTCATCATTATGGCTTACTTCGAAGGTCGAATGTATCGACTTTCCGAATTTGACATGCCTGTATTCATTCGTATCACAGTCAAGGAAGAGCAGCTGGTCTTTTTTACCGAGTGCTATACATGCCTGGTCGAGCAAACCGTTGTTCAGCCCGATATACTCTCTCTCTGCCTCAGAAGCTATCTGTGCTATTTCAAAAGGTCTCAGCAATATGCCGTTGGCTTTGGCAAAAGCCATGACATACGCTATAAGCACAGCTGCGGAAGAGCTTAGTCCTCCTACCGGCAGTGAGCCTTTTATGACACCATCGATGCCGTATGTCAGGTCGAAGCGTTTTTTCAGAGCGTACTTTGCGCCTCGCGCGTAGTCTCCCCACTGTTTCTCCTTTACCTCCGTGCGTTTTGCGAGGTCAAACTCCACGCTCCCTTCAAATGTCAGAGAACGTAGTGAGACTGTCGAGTCCTTACGTATGTTGAACCAAAGATCCACACCTTTATCTATTGCAAAGCCTGTTACAAGTCCGTGTTGATGGTCAACGTGTGCGCCGAGCGGGCATACACGGTATGGGCTGAAGATATGGTAATCGTATTTTTCCATAATAAACAGTATTTGGTTTTAGTATTGTTCAAAAGATCACTTCGGCAATTTTGTTTCAGATTTTTGAGTTATATTTCAGTATTTGTGAGGGTGCGATGCAGGCATCGTAACCGAGAAAAGGCTAAAATAGAACCAAAAAGATCACTCAAAAGTGAAAAGGAAGTATCGAAAGGAAGTTATTTTTTTAACATTACTTACGTAGGTTATATATATTTCCGAATTTCTCACATGCCTCATGATATGTGTCCAACGACCCTATATCAAAACGTCCTCCCGTCATGTGCCATGCGTGCATAACGGTGTTGTCCACCATGTAGTGTGCCAGATTGCCAGGTGCGTCTTTGCCGCATCCTCTCTCTACGGAATGACGTATAAGAGACAGGTCTTTACGCATATATATATAAAAAGGTGGTACAGCCCAATGGCTCTTAGGCTCCTTTGGCTTCTCCTCCATATTCATGACACGGTCGTTGTCATCGAGCACTACGACACCAGTCCGTTGCAATTTCTCTATGCTCGGCTGTTCGTGGCACATGATGCACGATGTACCTTTCTTTTTTGCAAAGTCAATGAACTCCTGAAACGAGAAGAACAGTATGTTGTCGGCTGCCACGACGAGCATGTCGTCGTCAACAGACAATTTCTCCATTGCCAGGAGCAGGTCGCAGACAGCTCCGAGACGTGTCTCGTTGTTCTCCGTTCCGTCGTCAATGATGGTGACAGGTTTTGTATATCTTGTCTCTTCCGCCCATTTCCTGAAGATATGAGCGAATTTATGGTTTGTGACTATGATATGCTCGTCAATATCCGGTATCTTGTCGATGTCATCGAGCATGCGTCCGAGAATGGTGCTTTCACCGATTTTCAGCAACGGTTTTGGAAAGTTACGTGTCAGCTCCCCCAAACGTGTAGCATATCCTGCTGCTATTACGATATTCTTCATGTCTAATATTTTGTTCTTTTGTGCAAAGTTATGCGTTTTTTTTGAAATGTAAAACTTTTTTGTCCGTGATTTTTGTCATGTAGCATTTTTTTCTACATTTTCCGGACTATCTCTTTGCTGTGTGATGCCGTCTGTCCCTGGCACCAACCAAGATATATCCCCCAATTATTTTCCACCCTTTCTTAATGTTATAGAATCAGAGAAGACGTACTCCTCCTCAATCATCTTTGCCAATGTCTTTTTTACTATGTTGTTTTGATAGGGTAGTGAGTATGTCTCGGTTATAAGATGACGTGCTCCGTCTGCAAGCAGTGTCAGTATGGCGTTGCGGCATTCCTGTTCCGTGTCCTCGTCGGCGTTACGCAGTTTTCTCTTTTCTATACACACGTCACACTTATTGCAGTCTTCCTCACCCTTCTCACCGAAATATTTTACGAGATGTGTCTGCCTGCATTGTCTGTTATCCTGGATATATGCTATCATAGACTCCACCTGCTTTTCCATGACCATGCGGCGTTTGTCATATACCTCAGGCCTCAGCATGATGTCCTTCTCGTCAACACGGTTTTCGGAAAAGACGAGTTTTGGGTTAATCCTCGGAGGGATATAAGTCAAAATCCTTCTGCGCTGTAGGTCTTTCAGCATCATGACGACATGTTCCTTATCGATGTTCATAACTTGTGCTATAACGTCTTCCTCGATATAAGAATACACGGTGAACAACCCGCTATATGTCCTGATAAGGCAGTTTATCATCATTTCCTCGTCTGCCGGCAGCTCGGTTAAGCGGTAGAGGTCGTCTCGTTCTACTGTGAATCTTATTCTTGTTTTTGTATCTTCACTCGAATCGAAGATAATATATCCAGCGTTGTGAAGGATGTTGAGTGCTGCCTCAACCTGGTTGACGTTATATCCGTATATCTTGCAGAATTTTTCTATCGGGAAGTAGAAAGTCATGTCTTTCCCCATTCCGACACCTATCTCATAGAAGTATGCTACATGTGAGTAAACGCTTGCTATGAATTCCTTTTCCGGATAAGATATACTGACACGTGTCCTCAGGGTGCGTATGGTGTCGGCAGTGGCAAGCAGGACAGCATAAGCTTTGTTTCCGTCGCGGCCTGCCCTTCCTGCCTCTTGGAAATAAGCCTCTACAGAATTTGGAGCGTCATAATGTATCACAAGTCTTACGTCAGGCTTGTCTATTCCCATGCCAAAGGCATTTGTTGCCACTATCACCCTTTCTTTTCCATCGTGCCATTCTTTCTGGTGTCTTGTCTTCACGGCGATGTCCATTCCTGCATGATAATCTGTGGCGGAAATACCTTTTGACCTCAGTTCTCTATATAAATCGTACGTCTTCTGTCTGCTGTTTACGTATATGATGCACGCCCCCTCCACAGCACTCAGGATATGCAATATTTCTGACATCCTGTTTTCTGTATGCCGAACGACATAAGAGATGTTCTTTCTTCTGAAAGACATGCAGAAAGTATTGCTGTCACGGAATGCCAGGTTGCGGCGGATATCTTCGACGACAGCTTCCGTGGCAGTGGCGGTAAGGGCGAGGAAGGCTTTCTCCGGGAATATCTTCCTCAGCCTTTTAATGCGAAGGTATGAGGGTCGGAAGTCATGTCCCCATTGTGATATGCAGTGTGCTTCGTCAACGGTTATGAACGAGATGTTTACATGCTTTATTTTTGTGAGGAATAATTGAGACTCCAATCTTTCTGGTGAGACGTATAAGAACTTTATCTTTCCATATATGCAGTTGTCCAGTATCTTTACCGTCTCTTTCCGTAATAAATTGCTGTGAATGGCATATGCCGGGATATTCATCTTATGCAGCCTGTCCACCTGGTCTTTCATGAGTGAGATGAGTGGCGTTATGACAATACACGTTCCGGGCATGGCAAGAGCGGGTACCTGAAAGGTTATGGACTTGCCACCTCCTGTGGGCATAAGACCGAGCGTGTCGTGCCCGGTCCCTATGCTTGTTATGATATCTTCTTGAATGCCCCGGAAATTATCATATCCCCAGTATTCTTTGAGTATGTCCTTATAATCCACTTCACTCCTCTCCGTTTCTTTCCGCCTCCTGGCTCCCTGCGGTATTGATATCCTCTATCTGCAGTTGCGTAGCTCCATGGCGATAGATGTTATCCTCTATGGTGTACGCTATATCAAAGGACCGCCGTGACTTTATATACCTTGCTGCTGCCGACTGTCCGAAGGCTATGCCGTTCATGATGTTGTTTGACTTTGAGTCTACGAGTTCCAGTTTGATATGTTCCTGCTGCCTTCCGACAACCTTCGATGTTCCAAAGTCATATACATCATAGGTTGCAAACAACGGCTTTGTGTTTCCCGGACCGAAGGGAGCAAACTTCCTGAGGTCAGAATGCAATTTCTTGTTTATGTCTTTGAACTCGAGCACAGCATCGATATTC
>CALZUQ010000030.1 GCA_945829425.1 uncultured bacterium
ACAGGTCAACATAATCGAGGTTCATGCGCTTGAGACTCTGGTCGAGACTCGCCATAAGATACTTGCGCGAGCCCCAGTTGCCGTAGGGGCCGGGCCACATGTCATATCCTGCCTTGGTGCTTATGAAGAGTTCATCGCGATAAGGCTGGAAGTCATCCCTCATCAGCTTTCCGAAGGTTTCCTCGGCACTGCCGTAGGGAGGGCCGTAGTTGTTGGCAAGGTCAAAGTGGGTCACTCCGTGGTCGAAGGCATAACGGGTGATGTCGCGACTGCGCTGCAAGGAATCCACCGCACCGAAGTTATGCCAGAATCCAAGGCTCACCTCGGGCAGGAGTACTCCACTTCGCCCGCACCGTCTGTACAACATTCCATTGTCGTATCTATTGCTGTCTGCTTTATACTTTTCTTCTATCATAATATAATGAGTTTCAGGTTTCAAGTTTCAGGTTTCAAGTTTCAGGTTTCAAGTTTCAGGTTTCAAGTTTCAAGTTTCAAGTTTCAGGTTTCAAGTCTGCTTTATACTTTTCTTCTATCATAATATAAGGTTTAAAAACCGACGCAAATATAAGAAAAAATTCCACACTAAACAAATCTGTTGCCAAAAATCAAGGGTAAATGTCAATTATTTATATGTGTTTATGAATAAAAAACAGTAATTTTGCCCAAAATACTAATATAACCCTAAATGTGCTATGTATAAAAGGATTATTTTTCGATGCTTTGTTAATGTTTTACGTATCATCCGTGATGGCGCAATATGCGGAGTGATTTGTATGGAAGTGGTTGATAAAGATGGGGTTACAATTGGGAAAACAGGCAGAAATGCCGTAACCGCCAGAACATACCTTAATAGGACCGTAAAAAATAATCCGTGCAACTCAATGAGCTGCACGGATTGATAATAAAAACTATTTTTATTCTTTAAGGTGATTCTGGTTAATTCTCACCTTGTCATTATTTTATTTCCTCGAAGTCTGCATCTTGAGCGTCGCTGCTGCCAGACTGTGCTCCGCCGTTAGGCTGCTGTCCACCGTTGAAGCCCTGTGCTCCAGGCTGTGGTCCTGCCTGCTGAGCACCTGCCTGAGCCTGGTACATCTTCTGTGCGGCGTTGTTAAGCTCTGCAATGGCAGCGTCGATTGCTGCGAGGTCCTGCGCCTTGTGTGCGTCCTTCAGCTTGTTTACCGCACCCTCTACCTCTGCCTTTACGTCAGCAGGGAGCTTGTCGCCCGACTCCTTCAGCATGTTCTCCGTCTGGAAAATCATTGAGTCAGCCTGGTTGAGCTTGTCAATCTTCTCACGCTCCTTCTTGTCTGCATCAGCATTAGCCTCTGCCTCAGCCTTCATGCGCTCTATGTCCTCCTTAGAAAGCCCAGAGGAAGCCTCTATGCGTATTGACTGCTCCTTGCCTGTCGCCTTGTCCTTAGCCGAAACTGAGAGTATACCGTTAGCGTCGATGTCGAAGGTCACTTCGATCTGTGGCACTCCACGGCGTGCCGGTGCTATGCCTTCAAGGTTGAAGTTGCCTATAGACTTATTCTGAGCTGCCATAGGACGCTCGCCCTGAAGAACGTGTATTGTCACGGCTGTCTGGTTGTCAGCAGCTGTTGAGAACACCTCTGACTTTTTGCAAGGTATGGTAGAGTTTGCGTCGATAAGCTTTGTCATCACGCCACCCATGGTCTCGATGCCAAGGGTAAGAGGAGTAACGTCGAGAAGCACGATGTCCTGTCCGGCGTCGCCGGCGAGGATAGCACCCTGTATTGCTGCTCCGACAGCAACCACCTCGTCAGGGTTGACACCCTTTGAAGGCTCCTTGCCGAAATAGTTCTTTACGAGAGTCTGTACGGCAGGTATACGGCTTGAACCGCCAACGAGTATCACCTCGTCGATGTCGGATGTAGAGATATGTGCGTCACGTACGGCGTTCTGGCAAGGTACGAGACATGCCTGTATGAGGTTGTGTGCGAGCTGTTCGAACTGTGAGCGTGTAAGAGTCTTCACGAGGTGCTTAGGCACTCCGCCTTCTGCTGAGATATACGGAAGGTTTATCTCTGTTGATGTAGAGCTTGAGAGTTCAATCTTAGCCTTCTCGGCAGCCTCTTTGAGTCGCTGCATGGCCATAGGGTCTTTTGTGAGGTCTATGCCCTCTTCAGCCTTGAAACCGTTGGCGAGCCAGTCGATGATAACCTGGTCGAAGTCGTCACCTCCGAGGTGTGTGTCACCGTTTGTTGAAAGCACCTCGAATACTCCACCTCCAAATTCGAGAATAGAGATATCGAATGTTCCGCCACCGAGGTCGAAGACAGCTATCTTCATGTCCTTGTTTGCCTTGTCGACGCCGTAAGCGAGAGCTGCTGCTGTCGGCTCGTTGACGATACGCATAACCTCCAGACCTGCTATCTGTCCTGCCTCTTTCGTTGCCTGACGCTGTGAGTCAGAGAAGTATGCCGGAACAGTTATGACAGCCTGGGTCACTTCCTGTCCGAGGTAGTCCTCAGCTGTTTTCTTCATTTTCTGGAGCACCATAGCAGAAATCTCCTGTGGAGTATATTTCTTTCCCTCAATGTCAACGCGTGGCATTCCGCCTTCGTTTACTACGGGGTATGGCATTCGTGACACCTCTTTCTCTGTCTGTGCGTATGTCTCGCCCATGAAGCGCTTTATGGAGTAAACGGTTTTCTTCGGGTTTGTTATGGCCTGTCGTTTTGCCGGGTCTCCCACCTTACGCTCTCCGTTGTCGGCGAATCCTATTACCGACGGTGTTGTGCGTTTGCCCTCGGAGTTGGCAATTACTACTGGCTCGTTGCCCTCAAATACGGCAACACAAGAGTTTGTTGTACCAAGGTCGATACCGATAATCTTTCCCATTGTTTGTTTCCTTTCTATTCTTTATTGTTATTATTATTTTTTTTCTTTCAAATAATGCGGCAGGATTTATAGTTCCTGCTGCTCCACCCGTTATTCAGCAACGACTATGCCAAAAATAGAACTGTGACAGAAGTCTGCCATAATGTCATACTTCTGCCACAGTTTATGTGTGGATTATGTAGGAACCTGCCTTATAGTCCGAAGAGGTCTGCGATAGCCTTATATACTACTTTTCCTTCTACGATGTTCAGTCCTCGTTGTAATGCCGGGTCGTCCTGACATGCTTTCTCCCAGCCTTTGTCGGCAAGTGCGAGTGCATAGCGCAGTGTAGCGTTGGTCAAAGCCCATGTTGAAGTGTTTGGCACAGCTCCCGGTATGTTTGCTACGGCATAGTGCACTATTCCGTCGATGATATATGTCGGTTCGGAATGTGTGGTAGGGTGGGAGGTTTCGAAACATCCGCCCTGATCTATTGCCACGTCCACGAGTACAGTCCCCGGCTCCATGAGGTGTAACATGTCCTTTGTTATTAGATGAGGCGCTTTGTCTCCCGGCACGAGCACCGAGCCCACCACGATATCTACGTCATGCAGTTCCTGCTCGATGTTGTGACGTGAAGAATATAGAGTATCTACGTTTGGTGGCATCTCTAATGACAGCTGTCTAAGTCTTGGCAATGAGATGTCTGCAATTATGACGTTAGCCCCCATACCTGCCGCAACACGTGCCGCAGCCTGTCCTACTATTCCTCCGCCGAGCACGAGCACCTTGGCAGGCTTTACTCCCGGCACTCCGCATATCAGTTTTCCTTTTCCGCCTTTTGTCTTCTGGAGATAGTAAGCTCCATTTATCGTCGCCATACGGCCAGCCACTTCGCTCATTGGCACGAGGAGTGGCAGAGAGCCGTCAGCGAGTTGCACTGTCTCGTATGCGAGACATACCGCTCCGCTTTTTATCATGGCTTCTGTCAGTTCGCGGTCGCACGCGAAATGGAAGTATGTGAACACGAGCTGTCCTTTCTTTATCAGCGGATACTCCTGTTTTATTGGTTCCTTCACCTTGATTATCATGTCGGCTACGGCATACGTCTCCTCTATGGTGGGCAGTATGGTTGCTCCAACGGCAGCGTACGCCTCGTCTTTGAAGCCGCTGTTCTCTCCTGCTGTGTGCTGTACGTAGACCTCATGCCCGTGCTTTATCAGTTCTGCTACTCCTGCCGGTGTCATGCCTACACGACTCTCATTGTTCTTGATTTCTTTTGGAATACCGATTTTCATGATGCCTCCTTTGTTTTAGGTTTTTCGATAGTTAAGGTAGGTTGACTATAGGTGAGAGACTTGTCCTACGGACCTACTGCCCAAAAGGAAGTAATTAATGGGACTTGCCTATAATCTTTGTCGGTGCAAATATATTTATTTTTTGTAATGTTGCAAGCGTAAAGGCGGATAATTTAATTATAATTAACAGGGTGAGGACATAAAAAAAGGATGTGTCATGACTGACACATCCTTGGTTGGGGTATCCGGACTCGAACCAGAAAAGGCAGGACCAGAATCTGCAGTGTTACCATTACACCATACCCCAATATGTTTCACCTTTTGTTCGGTGGCAATTCGTGTTTTTCTCTCTCGAAATCCTTATTTCCGAATTGCGAGTGCAAAGTTACGTACTTTTTTTTATTCCTCCAAACATTTTCGGCGTTTTTTTTCATAAAACCTTCATTTTTGTACTTCTGGCATGTTTTTTGATATGATATTACTAAAAAAAACACAAAAAAGAGTGTCCTTTAGATATCAATTGAAATAAATGCAGTAACTTTGCATGGTGTTAGCGTATTAGGGTGAAAAAACGATTAGTATATACATTTTGACGGTGGGAATAAACAGACCCCACCATAATAATATAATAAGGTGTAAAAAATGACAGAAGAAATAAGAACATTAGTTGACAAGGTAGTTGAAGCCGTTCAGGACAAGAAGGGACGCGACATTACGGTTATAGACCTCAGTGGAATAGACGGATGTATTACAAAAGCCTTTGTGATATGCGAGGGTGGTTCTCCGAGCCAGATAGAAGCTATTGCTGACTCTGTCAGCGAGAAGGTGCGCATAGACCTTGGCGATAAGCCCAGCAAGGTTGCTGGTTTGGAAAACTGTGTTTGGGTTGCTATAGACTATATAGACATCATGGTGCATATCTTCGTTCCTGAAGCCCGCGACCATTATGACCTTGAGCACCTTTGGGCTGACGCTCCGAGCGAGCTTGTCCCCAATCTTGACTGATTGACGTAGGGCATCTTCTTTGCCCGCCTCTTTTTTGATGACGGTTTTCTTCCGTCGTATTGTCCACGACGGTGATTTCCTGCCAAAGAAACGACAACAAAAGCATAGCAACGAAATAATGTCACAACAACAATCTCCAGGGCATCCGCAACGTAACGACAACGGACCGAAGATGCCCAAGTTTAATATGAACTGGCTGTATACCATCATTATTCTGGTGTTAGCCTATATGTTTTTCACAGGAGGAGGAAGCATTGGAAAGCAAGCCTCTACGGAAGCCACATACAGCGATTTTAAGAAATTCGTAGCCCACGGCTACGCCACCAAGGTGGTAATAAACAAGCGGGACTCGGAGCTGAAGATGTATGTCAAGCCCGAACATATCCGCAAGGTTTTCAACAGCAGTGCCAAGCAGGTAGGGCCTAATCCATACGTCCGTGTGAACTATGGCTCCGTCGATCAGGTTGAGGAGTTTCTGGACGCACAGACGGAGGCGAAGAAATTCAGCGGAGCCTTAGACTATGAGGTCTCCTCGTCCGGCTTCTGGGATGTTCTTCTCAGCTTTGGTCCTACCGTGATATTCATTGCGATATGGTTCTTCCTGATATACCGCATGAGCGGCGGCATGGGTAAAGGCGGCGGCATGGGTGGCATCTTCAGTGTCGGCAAGAGCAAAGCTCAGGAATACGGTAAGGACAACCTCCATGACGTGACGTTCAAGGATGTGGCAGGTCAGGAAGGTGCCAAGCAGGAGGTTCAGGAGATTGTAGAGTTTCTGAAAAACCCCAAGAAATATACCGACCTTGGAGGTAAGATACCTAAGGGCGCACTGCTTGTAGGTCCTCCGGGAACAGGTAAGACACTTCTTGCGAAAGCCGTGGCAGGCGAGGCCGGTGTGCCGTTTTTCTCTATGTCCGGCTCCGACTTCGTGGAGATGTTCGTCGGTGTGGGAGCATCACGTGTCAGAGACCTTTTTAATAAGGCGAAGTCTAAGGCTCCGAGCATCATCTTCATTGATGAGATTGATGCTGTAGGCCGTGCTCGCAGCAGTCATCCCGGCATGGGTGGAAACGACGAACGTGAGAATACCCTTAACGCCCTTCTTACCGAGATGGACGGCTTTGGTACGAACTCCGGAGTCATTATCCTTGCAGCCACCAACCGTGTCGACATGCTTGACAAAGCCCTTCTCCGCGCCGGACGTTTTGACCGTGAGATACATGTTGAGCTTCCCGACCTCAACGAGCGTAAAGCCATTTTCGGAGTTCATCTGCGTCCTATCAAGACTGACGCTGACCTCAACGTAGAGTTTCTCGCCCGTCAGACCCCAGGCTTCTCTGGTGCAGACATCGCCAATGTCTGTAATGAAGCAGCACTTATCGCTGCACGTGCCGACAAGAGTTTCGTCTCACAGCAGGATTTTCTTTCGGCAGTAGACCGCATCATTGGCGGTCTTGAGAAGAAGACGAAGGTTATGACAGCCGAAGAGAAGCGAGCCATAGCTTACCATGAGGCGGGCCATGCCACGATCAGCTGGTTCTGTCAGTATGCCAATCCTCTTGTGAAGGTTACCATAGTGCCACGCGGAAGAGCCCTTGGTGCAGCATGGTATCTCCCTGAAGAGCGTCAGATAACCACCAAGGATGCCATGCTCGACGAGATGTGCGCCCTGCTTGGTGGTCGTGCTGCAGAGGACGTGTTCCTCGGTCGTATCTCCACAGGTGCCATCAACGACCTTGAGCGTTGCACCAAGACAGCCTATTCGATGGTGGCGTATGCCGGCATGAGCGACACACTTCCAAACCTCTGCTACTATAATCAGGAATACAGTTTCTCAAAACCCTATTCCGACACTACGGCACAGCAGATAGACCAGGAAGTGCTTAAGATGATAAATGTTCAGTACCAGCGTGCCAAGAGTCTCCTTGAAGAGCATCGTGAGGGACACAATGCACTGGCTCAGCTGCTTATAGACCGTGAGGTGATTTTCGCAGAAGACGTAGAGCGTATCTTCGGCAAACGCCCATGGACAAGCCGTTCTGAGGAAATCCTGCAAGACGAGCAGCCAAAGGACAATGGCATGGAAGAAGGCAGTCCTTCTGGCATGTCTCTGTCATGACGATATTCCAGCGGGGGAGCAGTGTCTTTCCTGCCTGCCTCCGGCACCTGCCATCGCACACCTCCGATGGCAGGGCCGTTATCTATACATCTCTTTCACACCGCCATCAGGTTTATAAAGCCTTATGGCAAGCGAAAAACTACCTGACAATACTATGAGTGAAAAAAAGAAAAACTTTATTGTGCGTGCTATCACGGGAGCTTTTTTTGTTGCTATCATGGTGACAGGAATGTTGCGCCCTATAGCTATGGTGACTCTCTTCGCAGCCATTACGGGTGCCACGGTATGGGAGTATACAGGTCTTGTCAACTCTTATGTCGATAAGATTTCTGTCAATCGCTTTATATCTACAGCCGCCTCCGTATTCCTTTTCCTTGCCATGGCAGCATACTGCAGCGGTATGTCAACGGCAGAGGTCTTTATTCCATACCTCCTTACTATAGTGTATCTCTTCGTCAGCGAGTTGTACACAGGAAATGAAAATCCCCTTGGCGACTGGGCGTACACCATGCTTGGCCAGATGTATATCGCCCTTCCTTTCTCCACAATCAATATCCTTGCCTTCCAGAACGCTTCCGGCATAGTTACCTTCAGCACTCTCATGCCCCTCAGCGTCTTCCTTTTCCTCTGGATGAACGACACGGGTGCCTACTGTACCGGCTCTCTCTTTGGCAGGCATAAGCTCTTTCCGCGCATTTCTCCGGGAAAGTCATGGGAGGGCAGCATTGGCGGAGGTATCTTTGTCATGCTCCTTGGTGGTGCGATAGGGTGGTACACCTTTGATGCCACGTCAGGAGAAGATCTTACGCTTGCCGTCCTGAAATGGGTCGGAATGGGTGTCGTAGTGGCTTTCTTCGGCACCTGGGGCGACCTTGTGGAGTCGCTTATAAAGCGCACGATAGGCATCAAGGACAGCGGCAATGTCCTTCCTGGTCATGGCGGTATGCTTGACCGTTTTGACTCCTCGCTCATGGCTATCCCCGCTTGTGTCATATATCTCTATGCCTTGCAATATGCCATGTCGGCATAATGCTTTTGACCCCTTCGCTTGCTATGAAGTATTACCTCATTGCCGGAGAAGCTTCCGGCGACCTTCACGCCTCTCATCTCATGAAGTCTTTGCAACGTCTCGACCCTTCTGCCGAGTTCCGTTTCTTCGGAGGCGACAACATGTCGGCAGTTGGAGGCACACTTGTGCGCCATTACCGCGACTTGGCGTATATGGGCTTCATTCCTGTGCTTCTCCATCTCCCTCTAATCTTGCGGAATATATCGTTCTGTAAGCGTGACATCATGCAGTGGCAGCCAGACGTTGTCATTCCTGTTGACTATGCCGGTTTTAATCTCGACATATGTAAGTTCCTCTCTCGGCAACGTAGCAAAGGCCGTCGTGTACCTCGTACCTTTTATTTTATAGCTCCCAAAATATGGGCATGGAAAGAGTGGCGCATAAAGAATTTCCGCCGTGATGTGGAGGAGATGTTCTGCATACTGCCTTTTGAGAAAGAATTCTTCGAAGGAAAGCACAATTACCCTATACACTATGTCGGCAATCCTACCGCCAATGAGGTTCAGACATTCAAGGCAGGCTACCGTGAGAGTCGTGAGGCGTTCTGTCAGCGGCATGCCCTCGACCCAGAGAAGCCTATCGTTGCCCTTCTGGCAGGAAGCCGTCGTCAGGAGATATACAGCAACCTTCCTGCTATGCTCTCCGCCTCCCGCCGTACGGACGTCCAGTATGTCATAGCCTGTGCTCCTTCTGTTCCCGACGCACTATATGAAGACATCTTGTCGAAACAAAAAAGAGACGCCGGTGTCAGCGTCTCTTGTGTAAAAAACAGAACGTTTCCCCTTCTTTTCCATTCTGCCGCAGCTCTTGTCACCAGTGGAACGGCAACTCTTGAGACCTCTCTCTTCGATGTTCCACAAGTGGTATGCTATAAGATGTCTTTTCCCAAGATTACCCGTTGGGCTTTCGAACATATCATAAAATGCCGTTATATATCGCTTGTCAACCTTATTGCCGACAGTGACGTCGTCCCTGAGCTTTTCGCCGACCGTTTCTCTGTGGAGAATATCGTCTATTGTTTAGACGCAGTCCTTCCCGGCGGCAGCCGTCGTGATGCCATGCTCCGTGGCTATCGTACCGTTCGTGAGCGTCTTGGCAATCATAGCGCACCAGATGTTGCGGCACGTGAGATGACAGCTCTGCTCAAAGGAAAATGAGATAGCACTATAACGTTATAATGCAGTAATGCTCAACGTTATAATGCAGTAATGCTATAACACTCCTTGCCTACATATATTTTCTGAACACGAGGTATCTTCCGTCGGCATGTATCGTCATGCTGTTTGAGAGAGCCTCGTTTAATGTTCCCATCCACCATTCTTCAAACGGTCTTGCAGCCCATTTCAGTCCCTCGCTGCTCATTTTCCGACATCCTATGTTGAATATGCTTATCTGTTGTCCGGCAACGGTCGTTATCGTGTCATCGCCATTATGGGCGGTGAACACCCCATTGTCTGTAAACATCACAGGATTTATCCCGAAGATTTCCTTATAGAAAGAAAGCAACGAGATATTTCCTAATGTATGGTCTTCACGTTTCCCCGTGGCTCCAAGATATGCCATGCGTAAAGGCTTATCGTGGGAACGTAACGGACTATTCTGGTAACCCGCCTCTTGTGACAGTAGGGTGAAAAACCTTGTCGCTTTTGTCAGGTCGTTATAATCCTGTTCCTCAAATTCATGGTATGTGTCACCCAGGCTAACCTTTATTGCTTGCGGCAGCGAGTCTCCGTCGCCCACTACAGCGTCAGGCATCTTCCCCGTCCTGTCTAAAACGCCCTCTGCAGCAGCGTCACAGCAGATAAGGTAACGTGCAGAGTGAAGCACTCTGAGAGCTATGGGGTGTACAGGGAAGTCGCCATTGGCAAGCACTACGGCGTCAAAATCCTCAGCATACCCTGCTCCCAGCCATGCGGTGTCATCATATTCTTCAGACATTCTGATATTTTCCTTTCCCATATCGTCAGAGTTGTACAGTGATTCTGCTTCCGTTATATTTTACTGTCTTTCCTTCTGCGTCAGCATCAAGAGGTCTGGCATTGTAGGGCGAAACAGATATTATGGTGAAACAGCGTTTCTTTAGCATTCCGGGGAAAGAGCCCTCCCGTTCGTGTATCGTCAGCGAGTGCGAGGCGTCATCGTATGTCATGCGTATTCTGGCGTAACGTCCTGCCTCATATCCGTAGTTGGTGCCCTCGTCTTCATAAAGCGAGAACTCACCGTCTTTCCCTTCGTAAACGTAAAGTCGTATGTTCTCAGCCTTTTTCTCCTGTGTATATTCTATCTGCGGTCCGAGAGGAATTATCGAACCGGCACGGACGTAGAGCGGTATTTTCTCGTAGGGAGCCTCTACTGTTTTTCTCTCTCCTCCCTGTGACGCTATCTTCCCGGTGTACATGTCATACCATATATTGTCTTTCGGGAAATACACTTCCCTCTCCCTTGCCTTGTATGTATATACCGGGTTTATCATGAATGCCGGTCCGAACATAAACTGGTATGCTATGTCTGTAACGTTCTTGTCGTCAGCGAAATCCATTATCATAGGCCGCATGATGGTATAGTCCTTGAAATATACGTCTGCCGCAAGAGAGTAAATATACGGCATCAGCCTGTACCTCATTTCAAGGCATCCTTTCATGACGCTGTATGCCGGATGGCTCTCAGGAGCAATGTTCCACGGCTCCCTGAACGGGTACTGTCCATGTACACGGTATATCGGAGCCCATGCCCCCACCTGGTGCCATCTTACGTTCAGTTCCCTCCATTCCTTCATGTCATCGTTCTCGACCCCTGTCGTGTCGAATACTTTCTGTGCCGCCTCATACCTTTTCTCCACCGAGAAGCCACCAATGTCCTGCGACCAGTATGGCACTCCGGAGATAGAGAAGTTCAGTCCTGCCGCAATCTGCGTCTTGAGATCTTCCCAGCGTGTACCTATGTCTCCCGACCATGTTGCAGTAGAGAAACGTTGCTCTCCGGCGAATCCGTTTCTTGTCAGCAGGAATACCCTTGCGTTGTTTGGCGAGAACGTGTTGCTGTGACCTTCCGCATTCCATGTAGCTTTCTCGTATAGTGTCTTGCTGTCTTTCGGGTCTATGCCCATCTTCTCCACGGCCGTCTCATATCCTCTCTGCCCGTCGTATATCGCCTCGGCGTTTACTATGGAATACGCATTGAAGAACTCGTCCGAAGAGCCGTATTTTGTCGGTCCGCATAGTAGTTTCCTGTATGCCATGTCCGTGCAGTCACGCACGTTAGGTTCTGAAGCGTCCATCCACCATGCGTCCATGCCTATTGTTCCGAGGTTCTCATACAGCTGTCGCCAGAATATCCGTCGTGCCGTCTCGTCGTATGCATCATAGAAAGCATATTTATATCCTAACCAGTCGTATAGCGAGTCTTTTACCGACTGCTGGTAAATCATGCCCTTATTGTCCAGTTCATGGAAATTGTCTACCGTGAGGTAATACTTCGGCCAGCACGATATCATTATCCTTGCGTTCATGGCATGTATGTCGTCAATCATCTTCTTAGGCGATGAGAAACGGGTAGGGTCGAAGGTGAAGGCTCCCCATGAGTCCGGTGTCCAATAGTTCCAGTCCATCACGATATTGTCTATAGGCAGATGCCGCTCGCGGAATCCTCTCAGTGCGTCAACGATCTCGTCCTGCGTCTTATATCGCTCACGGCTCTGCCAGAAGCCTAAAAGCCATTGTGGCATAATCTGTGCCTTTCCTGTCAGCGTTCTGTACCCCTTTATCACGTCGTCGGCGTTCTCTCCCGTCACGAAGTAGTAGTCGAGCTGTTTTGTCATCTCGCTCCACCACGACTGCTTCTTCTGTGTCTGCTCGTCAACCGGAGCATAAGCCCTCAGTCCGCAGTACGCCTCTCCTCCGTCTGGTGTCCATTCCAGCCGGAAGGCATACCTCTTGCCTTTTTCTAACCTCATGGCGAATTTCCTTGCGTTCGGGTTCCATGCCGTACGCCATATCACCTGTTCTGTGCTTCCTGTTCCTGCCACATCTTCAGTATATGCGCTCTGTCCTCCTATGTATATGCGCTGGTAGCCGGAGTAGTAGTGGCAGAAGCGGTATTCTCCTGTTTCGAGTGGCTCTATCTCACCCTCGTAAACAACCTTCGCTCCGTTGAGGTTGTATTTCGGCAGGTTCTTCGCCGACTTCAGGTTTTCGAAATATAACGAGTCCTCTCTTCTCACGAGGCTTTCATCGCCTTTCCTTGAGTAAGTGCCTGTCAGTGCCCCCTCTTTTCCCTCTTTGTCATATAGTCTGAACACCTTGTGCAGTTGTTCGTAGTCGTTAGGGTTTCCGAAGCGGCATAGTGAATAACTGTCGAGTAGAATGCCGTAGTTCTTGTTTGACACAACGAACGGAATGCTCACCTTTGTATTGTATTGGAACAGTTCCTCGTTGCGTCCTTTATAGTTCCATTCGTCTGCCTGATGTTGTCCCAGACCGTAGAACGCCTCGTCGTCCGGCGACTCAAACACTTGCTGTATGGTCCATCCACGGTATTCTTCGTCCTTGCCGTCGGCGTGTGTCTGTGTTACGTTATATGGTTTGAACACCTTTCCTCCCCCATGCTGCTCCTGCAGAATCACCTTACCTTTGCTGTCCGTAAACCACACTTCACCCGTTATGCCGTTCACTTTAGCGCAGACGCTTGCCGTAGCCACAGTCACCGTGTCGCCATTCTCACTCACGTTATATGGTGTGCCACCCTTCTGCGGTATCACTAAGAGACTCTTCGGGTCTGCGAAACTGTCCTCTGCCGTTGCCGATACCCGTATTGTCTTTTCCCCCATTACCTGTATCCTCACGAGGGCTGTCTGTCCTGCAAGGTGTCTCTTCACAGCCACAGTGACTCCTTTGTCGGTACGTGTGAAGATGTTTGCCGCCGCCAGACTTCCTGACAACAGCATAAGCATTACTGTTTGTTGTATTCTCATAAATGTTTATTAGGTGTACCAAAAAAATATTTGTATGACAGTGATACGGAATCAGCATGTATATTCCGCTTTTCATCACGCAAAGTTAGTCATTATTGTCCATATATACAAGAAAAGGGTTTAATAAAAATGAAAAACGGAAGTATTATGACAATTTTCGGACAAAGAAATATCAGTCTTTTAAAAATAATGTGTATCTTTGCACTCTGATAAATTGTTTTACAACGTCCAAGCATAAACAGACGTCGTTGAAAGGTTTCTGATAATATTCTCAGACTCCGTCTGTTTTGTTTTTATAAGTGAAAGATAAAGTAAAAAATGAATGATAAACTTACACCCGTACTGCTGCTGACGGGTTATCTCGGCAGTGGCAAGACAACTCTTCTTAACCGTATCCTTGCCAACGAGAAGGGAATACGCTTTGCGGTAATAGTTAACGATATAGGCGAAGTGAATATCGACGCCGACCTCATACAGCGAGGAGGTGTAGTAGGTCAGGGTGACGACTCGCTTGTGCCGTTGCAGAACGGCTGTATATGCTGTACGCTGAAGATGGACCTCGTATCGCAGGTTGTCGACCTTCTCAAGATGCAGCGTTTCGACTACATTGTCATTGAGGCTTCAGGCATCTGCGAGCCTATGCCTATAGCCCAGACTCTCTGTTCCATAAGCTACATGGGCGAGGAATACACACGCTATGGCGAGATACGTCTTGACAGTATCGTCAGCGTTGTCGACGCTCTGCGACTTCGCGATGAGTTTGAAGGCGGCATAGACCTTCTGAAGGAAAATATTGCCGAGGAGGATATCGAGAACCTTGTGATACAGCAGATAGAGTTCTGCAACACCATACTTCTTAACAAGGCTTCTGAGGTTACAAAGGGTGAGCTGCGGCGTACTGAGGAGATTCTCCGTGCCATACAGCCAAAGGCGCGCATTATAGAATGTGACTATTGTGATGTAGACCTTGATAGCCTTCTCAACACCAATGAATTTGACTTCAATACCGTGGCAGGCTCTGCGACATGGGTGCAGGAAGTAGAGAAACATCTTGACGAAATGGAAGATGAGGAAGAAGATGAGCATCACCATCATGAGGAACATGAGCATCATCACGATGAACATGAGCATCACCATGAGGAACATGAGCATCATCACGACGAACATGAGCATCACCATGAGGAACATGAGCATCATCACCATCATCATGACCATCCAGAGGGTTGCACCTGCGGTCATTGCCATCACAACGAGGAGACTGGTGAGGCAGAGGAATACGGCATAGGCACCTTTGTATATTACGCCCGTGAGCCATTCTCTATTACCGAGTTCGACCATTTTGTTGCGCGTGAGTGGCCTAAATCTGTCATACGTGCCAAGGGAATATGCTATTTCCATGAAGAGGAGGACATCTGTTATGTCTTTGAACAGGCAGGCAAACAGGTAAATATGCGTAACGCAGGACAATGGTACGCTACAATGCCAGAGGAAGAGCTTCGCGACTTCTTGGAGAAAAACCCTGGCGTTATGCGCGACTGGGACAGTGTCTATGGCGACCGCATGCAGAAGCTTGTCTTCATAGGTCAGAAGATGGATCGCAAAGAGATAACACGTCTCCTCGACGCCTGCCTTGTAAGAAGATAACCGTCATACAATCTTTTCATCATGACAATACCCGTACTCATTCTCGTTGCCGTTGTTGCAATAGGCTTGGTATCGTTCATAGCGATATACAACAGTCTTGTGTCACTCCGTAACAAGGTTCGTGAGGCGTACTCCACCATGGATGTTTTTCTACGCAAGCGTCACGACCTCATTCCAATGCTCGTCACGACGGTAAAAGGCTATGCCGCCCATGAGGTGGAGACCTTGGAGAACGTCACAGCCCGTCGCATGGGGGGTGAGACGCTCAGCGCAGTCCTTGACACCGAGACCCGCATAAGTTATGCACTGTCAAAGGTCATGGTGTCTGTTGAGGGCTACCCCGACCTTAAGGCAGACACTACCTTTCTCGACCTGCAGCGTCAGATTGTCAAGGTGGAGGATGATATCGCCTGTGCCCGCCGCTACTATAATGGCTCCGTGCGCGAGTATAACAATCGTTGTGAGACGGTGCCTTACAATTTCGTGGCACGCCTTGCCGGTCATCGTGCGCAGCCGATGTTCCGCGCCGCTGATGACGAACGCAGCGTTAATGACATTGTTTTTTAGGCGTTAATATCGTGGCGAGACACTTTCGTCAGATTTTTATGACAGACATTATTATGGAGAAAAAGACACTTTTGGGACATACCGAGGCAGAACTTAAAACGATAGCCAAGGACCTGGGCATGCCGGCATTCACTGGTGGCCAGATAGCACGTTGGCTGTATGTCAGCCATGTCACAGACATTGACGCCATGACAAACCTCTCGAAGGCAAACCGCGAGAAGCTGAAGGCGGAGTATATCATTGGCTGCACACCTCCAGTAGACAGCCAGACGTCGGCTGACGGCACGGTGAAATATCTTTTCCCTACGGACAACGGCAAAACCGTAGAGACGGTCTTTATCCCCGACGGTGACCGTGCCACGCTTTGTGTGTCGTGCCAGGTAGGGTGTAAGATGAACTGTCTCTTCTGCCAGACAGGCAAGCAGGGGTTTGAGGGCAACCTCACCGTCCGTGACATTCTTAACCAGGTCTATGCCCTTCCTGAGCGTGAGCGGCTGACAAATATCGTCTTCATGGGTCAGGGTGAGCCTATGGACAATCTTGACAACGTGTTGCGTGCTACGGAGATTCTCACCGCTCCCTACGCTTACGCTTGGAGTCCGCGGCGCATCACCGTAAGCTCTGTTGGCATAAAGGGCAAGCTGGAGCGGTTTCTTGATGAGAGTGACTGCCATGTGGCTATATCACTGCATACCGCCATTCCCGAGCAACGTGAGCAGATGATGCCTGCCGAGAAGGGTATGGGAATCAGGGAAGTCATAAGACTTCTTGAGAACTATTTCCCAAGCCGTAACCGCCGTCGCAATATGGAGGGCGATGACATAGGCTCTCACCAACGCCGTCTGACGTTTGAATATACCGTCTTCGGAGGTGTCAACGATACTCCTACCCACCTGAAGGAACTGGTGCGTCTGCTGCGCCCTCTTGACTGCCGTGTCAATCTCATTCGCTTCCACCAGATACCTGATGTGGCACTCCACGGAGCTTCGGAGAGTCAGATGGAGACTGTCTGCGACTATCTTAACCGCAACGGCATACCTGCTACCATACGTGCTTCACGTGGTCAGGACATCTTTGCGGCGTGTGGCTTGCTTAACACGAAATATAAGATTGGTGTGCAAAAAAATATTCACGAAGAAAACCAAGAACAATGAAAATAGGAATACTACAGTCGGCGGGTATCGCCGGCCAGATTATTGATGTGGCTTTGAGCCATCCTGAGCATGGCGATGTCTTTACGCCTGTCATATACAGCAAGGAAAAACAGAATGAGCGTAATGTCAGCTCAGACCTTAAGTTCGGCAATATCTCTGCCGTCGTGGTTGCTCCCGGCTCGTCATCAGAGCTGAAGTTCAACGGAGCCATGACGGTGCATGTCGACGAGCATATCCGCGTAGCTTCCGTCATGGAAGGCATGACAGATGCCGCTCTCGACCATGACAGACTCGTAGAACGTATCATGAAGGCGTGGAACTCCCTGAGCCGTGACTTCAATGTCTCTTCTCCCCGTCTTGCTCTTCTCTCTTCCGGTTCTTCAGATACCGATGAACATTTGTTGAAACCAGTCATAGAGGAGTTGCGTGCCGAGGGTGTCTTCCTCTTCGGTCCTTACGACGTTGAAGCGTTTCTCACGGAGAGCATGCACCAGCATTTCGACCTCACGCTGACCGTAACCGACGAACAGGCGCAGAGGCTTCTCGGTGATATTGCAGACGACACTCATACGCGTTTCCTCACCGGGCTTCCTATCGTTGTTGCTCTGACAGAGTATTCCTCGTCCTTTGCTTTCGACACTGACGACCTGGAGCTTCCCGCTCATGCTCTTCGTCAGGCAATATACACAGTCATGGAGGTATGCCGCAACCGCATACATTTTGAGGAAGCTCACGAAAACCCTCTGCCAAAGCTTTACCACGAACGCCGTGACGACAGTGACAAGGCACGCTTTACGGTGCTGAAGAAGGACGTTGCGGAGAAAGGATAGTTTGAAAGATTAAAAAAATGTTCTGAGTATGAAAATAGTCTTTTTAACAGGTGCAGGAATGTCTGTCGAGAGTGGCCTTACGACATTCCGCGATGCTGGCGGCCTTTGGGAGAACTATCCCGTCATGGAGGTTGCAAGCCACGATGGCTGGGAACGTAATCCCGACTATGTCAATGCGTTCTATAACATGCTACGTGTGAAATACAAAGATGTGAAGCCCTGTGAGGGGCATCGCCTTATAGCGCAGTTGGAGAAAGACTATGATGTCACCGTCGTGACGCAGAATGTTGACAACCTCCACGAGCAGGCAGGCTCATCAAAGGTCATCCATCTGCATGGCGAGCTTATGAAGATGTGCTCCAGCCGTGATGTCGACAACCCCCGATACTGGGTGTCGCTGCCTCAGGAAGGGTGGGGGACGGAAGGCCTGGAAGTGCCTAAGGGCATTACCGCCGGCGACGGCTCTCTCCTCCGTCCGTATATCGTCTTCTTCCAGGAAAACGTGCCGAACATCTACTACGGCATAGAGGAAGCGGAGAAAGCCGACGTCTTCATCATCATAGGCACGTCGCTGAACGTATATCCTGCCGCCTCCCTGCTTCAGTATGTACCTTCTTCCGCACGTGTCTTCCTCATCGACCCACATCCTGCCCTCGGACGTACGTCGCATAATGTCAGCATCATTGCAAAGGGTGCCAGCGAGGGTATGAAAGATGTCGTGGCAGAACTCGCACGTATTTAGAACCAACCTTAACGGTGGGATATGACGTCCCCATAACTATGGAGCAAGAAAGACTACAGGAAATAAAACGTAAATATAACGTCGTCGGAAACAGCGATGCGCTGAACCATGCCCTCGACGTTTGTCTTCAGGTGGCGCCGACAGAACTTTCTGTCCTCATAGTCGGTGAGAGTGGTGTGGGCAAGGAGGTCTTGCCGCGCATCATACACGACAGTTCCCCTCGCCGCCGAGAGAAATATTTCGCCATAAACTGCGGCTCGATACCCGAGGGGACTTTAGACTCTGAGCTCTTCGGCCATGAGAAAGGGTCGTTTACGGGTGCCATAGGTGAGAGCGAAGGATATTTTGGTATAGCTGATAGAGGCACGCTGTTTCTCGATGAGGTTGGTGAACTGCCTCTCGCCACTCAGGCACGTCTGCTCCGTGTCTTGGAGACGGGAGAGTATATCCGCGTTGGAGGCCAGTCCATACGTAAGACAAATGTGCGCATCGTCGCAGCCACCAACGTCAATATGCGTAAAGCCATCAGCGAGGGAAAATTCCGTGAAGACCTTTACTACCGACTTAACACCATTCCTGTCTTCCTTCCTCCGCTCCGCGACCGAGGCAATGATATCCTGCTCCTCTTCCGTATGTTCTCTTACCAGATGATGGAGAAATACCGTCTTCCGCGCTTAGAGCTTACCGAGGGAGCACGTCGTCTCCTGCTGAAATATAAGTGGCCTGGAAATATCCGCCAGCTGAAGAACATCACCGAGCAGCTCTCTGTGCTTTCCGAGGATAAGACGATTACTGAGGAACAGCTACTGCGTTTCATTCCTGATGACGAGGACAGCATGGCTCTCGTGTCCCCTTCACGCCCCTCTTCCGACGGCGGTTCCAAGACTTACGAGAGCGAGCGGCAGATGCTTTTCAATATTCTTTTTGAACTGCGCAACAATATCACTTCGCTGAACAACGACGTGGCAGAGCTGAAAAGGCAGGTCATGGCTCTCGGAGGAACTCTGACACCCTCACGCCATGATGTCATGGCTCTCCCTGCGCCGATGTCAGAACTGCCGCATCATGTCATGCCAGAGTCCGGTGACACACTTTCTGATGCTGCGAACGCGAAGGGCGACAGCGACATCTTTGACGAGGTGGAGGAAGTTGACGACGACAAGCAGCCTGACGACTCTGATGATACTATGAATATCTATCAGGTGGAACTGGAGCAAATAAGAAAGTCACTGATAAGGAATAACGGCAACAGAAGGAAGGCGGCACAGGAACTGGGCATTTCTGAGCGTACCTTATACCGAAGGCTGAAAGAGCTCTGACGCCCTATAAACTCTTAAGGTGGGCTGTGCGCCCTTAAAGAAAACGAAAATATTCTGTAACAAATGAGAAGGGTAATATATATCATGCTGTGCGTAATGGCACTTTCAGCTGCAAGCTGTTCTGTGAGTTACAAGTTCAATATGTCGAGCATAGACTATACCAAGGTAAAGACCATACAGATAGCTGAGTTTCCCATACGCTCCTCGTATGTTTGGGGACCTATGGGTCCTATGTTCAATAACCGGCTCAAGGACCAGTTTGCTGACCATACCAAGCTCTCGCAGGTGAAACGCAATGGCGACCTGAAGTTAGAGGGTGAGATAACCAACTACACCCAGCGTAATAAGTCGGTCTCAGCCGAGGGCTATTCTGCACAGACAGAACTTGCCATAACCGTAAACGTAAGGTTCACGAACAATACCAACCATCTGGAAGACTTTGAGAAGTCCTTCACCGCCACTTCTACCTACGAGACGACACAGTCGTTGGCAAGCGTGCAGGAGCAGCTCGTAACGGAAATGGTGAAAGACCTATGCGACCAAATCTTCAATGCTGCGGTAGCAAACTGGTGATGTGATAAACAGCGTACAGGTTATATGAAAATAAAAGTAATGTGAAAAACAAGAAATCCTGCTGAGGGGAAAGCCCATTCAGCAGGATTTCTTGTATTATTCTTCAGTCATATTTATTTCTTGCTCCAGTATTTTTCTTACTCCATTTTCTTGCTCCCAGTCTTTTTCTTTCTTCCGTCATGTTCTTTTTTCCGTCATATTATGTGTGGCGGAGAGTATTCATGTCGGTCATGGCGGGAGCATTGTTGTGATGAGAGTTTCCGGAAATCAGCACGGACGTGTCTTAGGGAGGTTGAATGTCTGCTGTATGTCAACCATCTCCTCGTCTGTCATTCCGTCTGGCTCAGAGCCCATGTTACGTGCGCACATATATATGTTTGCCGCCTTGCATAACACGTCTGTCTGGTCGAAGGCATCCATGATGTCCGTTCCTACCGCAACAGTGCCGTGCTTCTCCCAGAGCACCACGTCGTGGAGCTTTATCTGTTCGAGCGTAGCGTCAGCAAGCTCTATGGATCCCGGCATAGCGTATGGTACAATGCCAATTCCGAGTGGTGCGAAGGCGAGAGTCTCAGGTATCATGGACCATAGCACTTTCGTCATTTCGTCACCTTTCAGGAAGCGTCGTATGTGTGACATGGCGACCAGCTCGATAGGGTGTGTGTGTAGCGTTGCCTTGTATGTTGAGCCTGTAGAGAGGAGATAGTCTTGGAGTGCGAGGTGTGAGGGGAGCTCGCTGGTAGGCATGACAGGCTCGTCGGCAATGATTTCATACGATGCGCAGTCGTCGCAGATACGTATTATGGAGCCGTTCTGCATAGGCCAACGTGCGAGGTCGCGCATACGTTTTCCTGTTCCCTTTGCATAGAAATATTTCCCTTTGAGGTTAGGCAGCACCTTCCCAATAGACTTTGCCGGAGCTATGGCAGGCATTGCGGCTATTTCGTCGTCGACGAATTCGGTGATGTTCACCGTGATGTTTCCGCCGTTGCGTTCAGCCCATCCTTTCTGCCAGAGATACCCTGTAACCTCTGCTATCTGGTTTATTACCGCCTCAAGTCCCGGGCGGCCTTCAAGAATGCTTTTCATTGTTTTCTGTTTTTGTATATTATTCTGTTTTTTATGGGGACTGTTACCCGACATGTTCTGTGTGGCATAACAGTCCCTGCATATATGACGGTGGGAGACTTGTCCTCCGGACCCACTGACCAAAGGGAGGTAATTAATAGAAACCACCTTTGCTCATGACTTACGAAGCTTTTAAACTATCTGCGGAATAAAGCTTGAGACGATGAGTATCACGAGTCCTGTTACGAGCACCGCGATAGTCTTGGCTGAGCATCCCTTCCACTCTTTGAGTATTATGCCCCAAACGTTAGAGAATGTGACGTTGAGAGCCATGAGAATGCAGAAAGAGAATGTCAGCATAGCCGGAGAGTCCTGCAGGAAGCCCTGTCCGAGCGAGAGTCCGAAGAACTGTGAGTACCACAATGCTCCAGCGAGTGCGCAGAAGAGTATGTTGTTCGTCCATACAGAAGCCTTGGCATAGTCGCCCCATGTCCCGTTCCGGTGGTTTTGGAAGAGGCAGTATATGGCGTTTGTCACAAATCCTCCGAGTGTGACGAGGAGTGTGGCGGGCAGAGCCTTATACATGGCGTCTGTTTCGGCAAAATGTATGTCAGCTCCGAATGCCAGTCCTACGTTGAAACATCCGCTCATGAATCCCGCGAGGAGTGCTATGGCGAGACCTTTGGGGAAGTTGAAATCCTTTACAGCTGCTTTCTTCTGCTCTTCGGAGAGTGATGCGGACTTCATAGAGCCTGCCACGCCTATCACGGCTATGCCTATCAGCGTTACGACCACTCCGGCAACGACAGAGAGCGTCAGTTTCTCAAGTGCTCCCTGTTCCGGGAAGAAGATGTTGAGCAGCACGGGTCCCATTATCGTTCCGAGTCCTGCACATGTTCCGAGAGCTATGGACTGTCCGAGCGCCACGCCGAGGTAGCGCATGGAGAGTCCGAAGGTCAGTCCTCCTATGCCCCAGAGCACACCGAAGAACACCGTCATCCATAGGCTTACGCTGTCAGCGCCGGCGAAGAGCTGCATAAGTGAGCAACCCTCCGGCACTGCGAGCAAAGCTCCGAGGAAGGGGAAGAGTAGCCATGCGAAGACACCCTGTATTATCCAGTATGTCTCCCACGACCATTCCTTTATCTTGTTTATAGGCACGTAGCAGCTTGACTGGCAGAAGGCTCCTATGGCTATTATTAGCAAACCTGTTATTATGTCCATAGGATATTATCTCTTTGATGTCACCTCAGCGACATACTTGTCGATGTCAGCCATGAAGTCCAGTCCTACCGGTACGTTGTTACGTACACAGAACTCGTCGTAGACAGCCTGCCATGGCATAGCCTTCTGCTCTTCAATGACAGCGAGCACCTTATATCCCTCTCCTGCGAGTTCGAGCTTAGAGATCATGTCGCATGGTTCGAGGAGTGCGCGTAGCATACACTTCTGTGCAGAGCGAGATCCGATGACGTATGCTCCGATGCGGTTGATAGAGCCGTCGAAGAAGTCGAGTCCGTAGTGTACGCGGTCGAGAGCCCCTGCTCGTACAATCTCGAAGAACAGTTCCTGTGTCGGGTCGTCCATGATTGTTACGTGGTCAGAGTCCCAGCGTATAGGACGTGAAACGTGAAGCATGAGTTCCTTGAGGAACGGCAGTACGGCAGACACCTTGTCGGCAGGCGACTCTGTCGGGTGGTAGTGACCGGTGTCAATGGTCAGGAGCTTGTCGTTCTGTGCGGCATAAGCTGTGTAGAAGTCGTGTGAACCAACCGTGAAGCTCTCCAGTCCTATTCCGAATACCTTACCCTCTATACAGTCTTTCATCATAGGCTGTTTCTTCTCGAATATCTCGTCGAGCGACTTCTTCAGCGTGTTACGGTATAGAGCGTGGTTAACTGATACGTCTTTACATCCGTCGTGTACCCAAAGGTTCATGATACATGGGTCTCCCTGTGCCTCACCCATGGCGTTTGCTATGTCACGGCAACGTTTTGTATGCTCTACCCAGAAGCTGCGTATCGCCTCGTCAGGGTTTGCAAGAGACAGAGAGCCTGACTTCGGATGAGAGAAAGAAGAAGAGTTGAAGTCAAGCTTTGTATCGTGCTCCTTCGCCCAGTCTATCCATGACTGGAAATATTCTACCGTCACCTCGTCGCGGTCTACGACTTTTCCTTTGAAGTCGCCGTATATCTCGTGGAGGTTCAGACGGTGGTTGCCCGGTATGAGGCTCTTAGCCTTCAGAATGTCCTGACGTAGCTCGTCGATATTGCGTGCCGCTCCCGGGAAGTCTCCTGTTGACTGTATGCCTCCCGACATTGCTCCAGCCTGTACCTCGAAGCCTTTCACGTCGTCAGCCTGCCAGCAGTGCAGTGAGAGGTGGAAGTCCTGAAGCTGCTTGAGCACTTTCTCTGTATCGACACCGATTTCTGCGTAGCGTTCTTTTGCTACCTGATAAGCCTTTGAAATAAGTTCTGCTTTCATAGTTTTGATGTTTGGTTTTAAGTTTTGATTTTCTGTTTTGGATTATTCTTTGTCGTATGTTTTCAGAGGTGAGATGTCACGTCCTTATATATAAGATAGGTGTCGTGGTATTGTCTCCCGTGTGTTATTCTTGCCCTGTTATTTTCAGGAAGCGAGCGTAGTTCTCGTCCCAGAGTGCCTTGTCTTGCGGCGTGTACTCCTTGAGCTGCAGCGAGTTTGCTATGATAGCCCTCATCTCCCAGATGTCTTTTACGAGACCTACCGCCTTTGCCTGTACCATGATGTTTCCGAGAGCCGTACCTTCCTGTGGTCCTGCGAGCACCCTTACCCCTGTTGCGTTTGCCGTGAATTGGTTTAGGTAGTCGTTCTTCGACCCTCCTCCTATGATGTGCAGTGTCTTGATGTCGAAGGAGGCGAAGTCCTTGAGCCATTCAAACACCTGACGGTAGCGCAAGGCGAGCGAGTCGAAAATGCAGCGTATTATCTCGGCATATCCTTCCGGAACATGCTGTCCTGTCTTGCGGCAGTATTCGCGTATGGCGTCCTGCATGTTCGCTGGGTTGGCGAACATCTGGTCGTCAGGGTTTATGAGTGACAGGAACGCCTCGGCCTTCATGGCGTCGCCGAAGAGTGTGGCATAGTCCTGCGGGACGCTGTCGCCCCATTCCTTACGGCATCTTTCGAGCAGCCACATTCCGCATATGTTCTTCAGGAAACGTGTGGTGCCTTCTATGCCACCCTCGTTGGTGAAGTTCAGTTCGTAGGACTTCTCGTTTATTACCGCCTGTCGTGTCTCAATGCCCATGAGGCTCCATGTTCCCGACGAGAGGTATGCGAACTCCTCGCCGGCAGCCGGCACGGCGGCAACGGCGGATCCTGTGTCATGTCCTGCTACGGCATATACCGGAACAGCTCCGAGTCCTGTCATCTCCTGCACCTCTTCTGTCAGCGTTCCTATCAATGCTCCCGGCTTAACCATCTTGCCGAAGTGCGAGCGTGACAGTCCTACCGTCGCGAGCAGCTCTTCGTCGAGCTGTCCTGTGCGTGGGTCGAGGAGTTCTGATGTCGATGCTATGGTATATTCGCACACCTCGTTGCCTGTCAGCATCCATGACAGTGCGTCAGGCACGAAGAGCACCTTGTGGGCATTGCTCATGGCACTGTTCTGCGCTCTCTTCATGGCGTAAAGCTGGAAGATGGAGTTGAAGTTCATGAGCTGAATGCCTGTTATGTCGTATAGCTGTCGTTTCGACCTTACGTTACGCAGGTAGTCGTCCATAGCCGAGAAGGTGTGCGGGTCTCGGTACGCTCGCGGGTTTCTCAGTATTTGTCCGTCGCGTCCTGTGAAGACGAAGTCTACGCCCCATGTGTCTATGCCTATTCCTGCAACGTCTATGCCTCGTCGTGCCACTTCCTTCAGTCCTCTTATGACCTCGTGGTAGAGTGCATAGATATCCCAGTAGTACTGTCCTCCTGTCTGAATGAGATTGTTCGGGAAGCGTGTCACTTCCTCAAGGTTGACCTTGCCGTCGGAGATGTTGCCAATAATGGTGCGTCCGCTTGTTGCTCCAAGGTCTACAGCAAAGAAATATTTTGTCGTGTTCATAGTAATATATGGTTTTACTGCCCACAAAGATACAACTTTTTTAGTAAAACAAAAAAAAATATCGGATTTTTTTCATAAATGTTTATGTTAATTCAAAATGTTTGCTTAATTTTGCACTTGGAAATCGAAGACGGGCGCCGCTTTCCTGAGCAGCTTCGCTCCTCAGAGAATCGACTCGCCCTATTTCCTTCGTGCGAGTCCTCCGGACGAGTTTGCACTTAGAAATCGAAGACGGGCGCCGCTTTCCTGAGCAGCTTCGCTCCTCAGAGAATCGACTCGCCCTATTTCCTTCGTGCGAGTCCTTCCTCCTCCCCGCCTCTTTCCAATGGCAGGCATAACGCCGGAAGGGTAGGGGTTACACCTATTATATATAAGCATTGATGCATGCCAAGAGAAAAAGTATGTTGCAGTATGCCAAAGCCGGAAATCTAAACAAATAAAATACTTAACTAATACTTGTAAAACTATTATGTCTACAATTACCGTCATTGTCGTCGCCTTCATTATAGGCTACGCTTTCATAGCCCTCGAAGCGGTGACGAAAATCAACAAGGCTGCCATAGCCATTGTAATGTGTGTAGTATGCTGGACCCTGCTTGCGCTCGGATATGAGGCGTTGGCACTTCCCGGCTTTGAGTTGAACCACGCCATAGAGCGTAACCTCGGCGAGGCAGGCACGACGCTGTTCTTCCTCATGGGTGCCATGACAATCGTAGAGATTGTCGACCAGCACGGAGGCTTCAACTGGGTGCGTGGAGCACTTATGTCACGCACGAAACGCTCCCTGCTGTGGAAGATAGCCTTTATGACCGCCATTCTCTCTGCGGTCCTCGACAACCTCACCACGTCTATCGTCATGATCATGATTTTGCGCAAGCTCATCCACGACCGTAACGACCGTCTGTGGTATGCCGCATGTATCATAATAGCGGCGAATGCCGGAGGAGCCTTCTCGCCTATCGGCGACGTTACTACCATTATGCTCTGGAACGGCAAGATGATTACCGCCCTTGGCGTTATCACGGAGATTGTCCTCCCTTCTTTCCTTGCGTTCATCATCCCTACCGCCGTACTTCAGTTCAAGCTGCATGGCGACGTGCCGGCTGTCAAGGAAGAGAAGGAGAAGAGCATCAGCGAACTGACGAAGTTCCAGCGTAACCTTATCTTCGCACTTGGTGTCGGAGGCCTCTGCTGTGTCCCTGTGTTCCATACACTTACCCACCTTCCGGCGTTTATGGGCATCCTTGCCGTCCTGGGCATCCTGTGGTGTACGACCGAGGTTATCTACCGTCGTAAGGAAGAGCACGACCCTATGGCAAAACGTGTGGTTCAGATGCTGTCACGCATAGACATGGCTACGATAATGTTCTTCCTCGGCATCCTCATGGCTGTTGCGACACTCTCAGAGATAGGTGTCCTGACAGCTGTCGGCGAATGGCTCGACACGACGGTAGGCAACGACTACCTTGTCACGGGTGCTATAGGTATCCTCTCATCCATAGTGGACAATGTGCCTCTCGTTGCCGGTGCCATGAAGATGTACACCGTGACGACGGCAGAGATGCTTGCCGCAAATCCCGACCTTGCCAACCTTGCCGTGGACGGTGTCTTCTGGCAGTTGCTCGCCTACTGTGCCGGCGTTGGTGGCTCGATGCTTATCATAGGTTCCGCTGCCGGTGTCGTTGTCATGGGATTGGAGCATATCTCCTTCGGATGGTATATGAAGAACATCACGTGGATAGCTTTCCTCGGATATATCTGTGGTATGGCAAGCTATTGGGTCATAAAGACGTTCCTGTGGTAAGGATATGAAAAGACTCTCGGACGGGTCGTTCCACGAACGGCCATAAGACTCAGCGGGGGGCGTTTTAGCCGATGTTTCGAGCCTTTAGAGCTGTCCCCAAGATATAAGGGGGTGCGTCACTACTTTTGACACACCCCCGTTGTCTTTCTTACGGCGACACTCGTCTGCCTTCTTGCTTTACCTGTATATCTTCTTTATCTCAGCATTTTTGTAGTAATAGAGCAGTATCTCGTCGTAGGAGAAGCCTTGCTCACCCATTACGGCGGCACCTATCTGACATAGTCCTACGCCGTGTCCCCAGCCTTTGCCGTGGAGTGTGAATGCCGTCTCGCCAATCTCGATGTCGAAGGCAGAACTGTAGAGATGTGTGTCAGAGAGTATGCGGCGTATCTCAAGCTCCTTGCCGATAGTGAACGCCCCCTCAGTGCCAATAATCTTAAGGCGTGAGATGCGTCCGCTCCTGCCGCGTTCCAAAGGCTCCATGGTTACTATGCTGCCGAGGTCTACATGCAGCTTCTCCATGAGAAGCCGTCTTACCTTTTCCTTTGTCACCGTCACGGTCCAGCGGTAGAAGTCGTGAGTCTCCTGGTCGTAGTTGTTCAGAACCTGCCGCAGCACCTTTTCGTCGGACGTGTTGCAGTAGGGGTCTGCCACCGAGACGAGATACGGCTTGTTGATGTTCTCCCAGCAGTAACGGTATTCCTCCGTCACACCGCCGCAGCATTTCGAGAAGCGTGCGTCGCAAATTTCCTTCCCCGACATGAGTATCTCGCCCTTCGTCTGCCTTACAGCCTCACGTGCCTGTGGGCTTGTCTGCTTCGTGATGCCCTGATAGCGCTGGCAGTGGTCGTCGGCACAGACATCGAAAATGGTGTGGTCTTCGCGGTCATACCATCTGATCATCTCGTTGTCCTTCTTTATGAACGAGAAGAAGCCGCTTCCTGACTCCTGCTCTCTGTTGCGGCGTTCTATCTGTGCGAGAAGCCAGGAGCGGGAGATTACGGCGTGGGCTTTCAACAGTTCGAGCGATGCCGACGATGCCATCTCCGAGGAGATGACGCTGGTGAGGTATTCCTCTACCGAAATCTCGTTAATGGCGCAGATCTTGTCTTCGTGGACAATGAAGCGCAGAATGCCGTTGAACGTCTGTTCCTCCTGCCGCTGCCAGTGGAAATTGATGCCTATCGTGACATCATGAATGGTGAACGACGCCTCCTGCCCGTTGTCGCCTTTCGCACTTGACGGCGAGAAGGTGAGGTTACGGTACTGGTTGCCGTTCCAGAGGATACAGCCCTCGGAATATCTTACCGTCTGTTCTCCTATTTGCGTCTCACCCTTTGCGTCGTAAGGGCTGTTCAGCGAGAAACGTATCTCCTCTCCAGATATTATGCCAACAGTGACGGTAGGTACTTTCTTCATCTTCAGTCCGTCGCCTTCTTCCTCCTGATGTCCGGATATGGTGTCTGCCACGCTCTCCATCTCCTGCTCTGTCAGCGAGACCTCACGGAGAATGCCGGCGGCCTCCTGCGGTGTGATGCTTTCGAAGTCCTCCTTGCGTGGCGTAATGAGGAGTCCTGCCATGTCGAGAGCTCCCGGTGAGACCATATAGCCTCCGTCGTAGCAGTCGGGGCGGTGCTTGCGTCGTGGGAAAACGACGGTTATCGTCTCCTCGTCGTTGCGCCATGCCATGACGTTCATCATAGGCTCCGTATCGTCGGGCTTGTTGAGCGGCAGGGCGTCGTAAACAATCCGGAACATCTTCCTGAAGCTTTTCTCGCTTCTCGACCTTATGAGTATGGCGGGGCATACGTAGTCCTGTATGAGTGAGATATCCTCGTTGTCGCCCGTCTGGAGCAATGGCTTCAGCGAGCGTGACATCCTCGCCCACTGTGTCTGCAAGGGCAATATGTTAGGTGTTCCTGCCTGAAGGTGCAAGTGGTCAGGACATGATGCGCCACAGCGTGGACCGTTGTAGAACACCGTCAGTTCCGGATATGCCACGAGGGTGCGGAATATTGCGGGGTAGCATTCCTTCACTGCCTGCGGTTGGTGGTGGTGTGCCGGGAGTGTGAAGTGTGTGGGCAGGATAGGGTAGGGGTTTACGAGGAGGTCGAGTCCGTTGCTATCCTCCGTAGTGTCGCCGAGAGGTTTGACTATCTGCTCCTGCGGTCTGTTCTCCTTACAGAGGAAACAGGGTCGCTGTGCCAGGGTGTCCCTGTCGAGGCGTGCTCCCGTAGAGACTATCCTTGCAGGGTTATACTGCACTTTGAGCACCGTTCCGCTTTCTTCGTCCACGAGTTCCCTTGTCTGTATGCTTTTCATGTCGGCATATCTCATGCGTGCGTCATACCACAGCTCCAGCTGCCTGTTGAAGAATCTCTGCAGCGAAGAGTCTGTGCCCTCCTTCTCCTCCTGCCGTTTCTCGTTCTTACGGATGCGGGCCGAGAGTTCCATGGTACGAAGGCGGTCCTTGTACACGTTGTTGGCATTGACCCTCTCTACGCTCAGAGCGGCATCGCTGTTGCCACCCCAGCGGCGGCAGAGGTATAGCTCCTGGTATATCCTTCCGATACGGTAGCGACGTGAGAATGCCAGTCCGAGGGCATAGTCCTCACCGTAGCTTGTGTTGGGGAAGCGCAGCTGGCGCAGTATGGGAGTGAAGAATGCTCTCGGTGCTCCGAGACCGTTTATTCTCAAGGCGTTGTTCATGCCGTTGCCATCTGTCCATTCCTTATGGTCTATGACTCCCGGCGGCAAAGTGTTGAGGTCGAAGTCGCACATGCGGTATGAGCCCACAATCATGGCAGCCTTCTGCTTGTAGAAAGCGTCGACAATCTGCTGAAGCGTGGAAGGCGAGGAATAGAGGTCGTCGGAGTCGAGCTGAACGGCAAAGCGTCCGCACTCCACGGAGTCTATCGCCACGTTCCAGCAGCCTCCTATGCCGAGGTCGTGGCGGTCGGGTATGAGGTGTACGAGGCGTTTGTCGGAGGCAAGGTCTTTCAGCAGTTCCGTAGTGCCGTCGGTGGAGTGGTTGTCTACCACTATGACGTTATATTTGAATGTCGTCTCCTGAGCCAATGCCGAGCGCACGGCATCGCATATCGTCTTCGCTCTGTTGAATACCGGAATGACCACTGATGCCTCAATGTCGAACATCTGTTCCTGGAAGTCTGGCTCGGGGTAATCAGCAGCGTCAACCAAGGCATTGATGGCAGCAAGATGCCACGTTACGGCACGCTCCATTTCCACCTGCACTTCCCTGTTTCGGGGGTTCACGTAGTCAAACTGCTTCTCTCCGCTGAGCCGCATGTCCTCTTCACGTACGGTATAAAGGAACTCGTCGAGATGGAAGAGTTCGCCGCGAGTGCTGAGCCACAGACGAAGGGCATAGAGTGCGGCATAACGGTATTCGTGGGCAGGGAGCGAGAGGACGCTGTTGGCGAACTCCTTCAGCAGGTCCGTGCGCACGAGAATGACGGCACCGAAGTCGAAGTCGTCGCGCAACGAGCCTCGCTGGTAGTCTGTCACGGGGTGACGCTCCGTCTTCCCTCCCTTTTCCTCGTAATAGTCGGAGTAAACCATTACGGCACCCGTGTCGTGAGCTGCCCTCAGCATACGTTCCGTGGCATACTGTCCCATGACTATCGGCGTGGCTTTTGTCACGAGCAGCGTATAGCGTGCCTCGGCTTTCTGCGCTATGTCGCAGAGGGTGGCGGTTGAGGCTATCTGCGCCGTGTCGAGTATGATCATTTTGTTTACTACCTTGTCGTAGTGTATCTGCGCGGCATTCTCTTCTGCCATGGCGCGGTCAGCACATGCAAGGAAACAGTCTATCTTTGCTCTCATATATATAAAGGTTGGTTCCTGTATCCTTTTCTCTTTCGGCTGAAGACTTGTCTCCCAGAAGCTGTTGACCGTGGAGAAGTGATTTTCATAACCCGCCTTTTCAGACAAAAGGATATTATTTCAGGACAAAAGTACAACAATAATTCCGAACTGCCAAGACTTCACGGCGATTTTTCTTCCTCGCACATGTTTTTTTCATTTCTCCGTGAGGTGAGGAAGGAGCGTCAGGAGGCGTCCGACATGTCCTGGAGAGTGAAAAAAGAAAAAAAACGATATGAAAATTCGCTTATTGTGAAAATTATCATTAACTTTGGCGACGTAATATTAACCCCTCCGCATTCCTGGAAGAAAAGCCTGATGCGGAAAAAAAGACAAATCATGAAGAAATACATTACTACAATGATGTTTACTACGGTTTTGGCTGCATGCTCCTCTGGCGGAAATGTGCAGCAGGAAGACAACTTCGAGTATTGCAACGAGCGCTTTGCTGACATTGAGATGCTGCGCTACAAGGTCGACGGCTTCGAACAGCTCTCGCTGAAGCAGAAGACGTTCATCTACTACCTTCAGGAGGCGGCACTATGGGGAAGGGACATCCTCTTCGACCAGAACGGAAGGTATAACCTTGAGATACGCGACATTCTCGAGAAACTCTATACCGACTATTCCGGCGACCGTGAGGACAAGGACTTCAAAGCCTTTGAGGAGTATCTGAAGCGTGTGTGGTTCTCTAATGGCATACACCATCACTACGGATGCGAGAAATTCGTGCCGGACTTTAGCCGGGAGTGGTTCGTGGAGCAGACACAATGTCCCGAGGAGATTGCAGAGGTCATATTCAACCCAGCCGTAATGGCAAAGAGGGTGAATCTCGCCGAGGGGCAGGACCTCATACTCACCAGTGCCTGCAACTACTACCAGGGCGTAACACAGAAGGAGGCGGAGGAGTTCTACGCACGTGAGAAGGCTCGCGGAGACCAGCAGCATCCTGTCATGTACGGCATGAACTCTACGCTCGTGAAGGGTGCCGACGGAAAAATTTATGAGGAACGGTGGACGACAAAGGGAAAATATGGCGATGTGCTCACGAAGATTGTCGAGAACCTGCGCCTCGCCCGCGAATATGCCGAGGACGACGAGCAGAAGGCTGTCGTAGACAAGCTCATAGCGTTTTATGAGACCGGCGACCTCAAGACGTTCGACGAATACAGCATAGCATGGGTTGAGAACACAGCACCGGTGGTGGACTTCGTCAACGGTTTCATAGAGTCGTATGGCGACCCGCTCGGGCTGAAGAGCTCATGGGAGAGCATCGTGAACATCAAGGACCTGGAGGCTACGAAACGTGCCGAGACACTGAGTCAGAACGCACAGTGGTTTGAAGACCGCTCGCCTGTAGCACCGGAGTTCCGCAAGGAGAAGGTGAAGGGTGTCTCGGCAAAGGTGATACGTGCTGCCATTCTCGGTGGAGACCTCTATCCTTCTACTGCGATAGGCATAAACCTGCCGAACAGCAACTGGGTGAGGGCGGAGCACGGCAGCAAGTCGGTGACCATAGCAAACCTGACACATGCCTATGCTAAGGCTTCAGCAGGAAGCGGAATGCTTGAGGAATTCTCGGACAGCGAGGAGGACATAAGGCTCATTAAGCAGTATGGAGACGTTACAGACGACCTGCATACCGACCTTCACGAATGTCTCGGCCACGGCAGCGGAAAACTGCTACCGGGTGTTGACCCTGACAGTCTCAAGGCTTACGGCAGTACCATTGAGGAGGCGCGTGCCGATCTCTTCGCACTTTATTACCTCGCCGACGAGAAACTCGTAGAGCTGAAGCTCCTGCCAGACCGTGAGGCCTTCAAGGCAAGCTATCTCAAGCAGATGCAGAACGGACTGATGACACAGCTCGTGCGCATTAAGCCGGGCGACCAGATAGAGGAGGCGCACATGCGCAACAGGGCGTTGATAGCACGCTGGGCGTATGAAAACGGAAAAGGAAAGGGTAAGGACGGAAAGGACGTGATAGAGATGGTGAAGCGCGACGGAAAGACATACGTTCGCATAAACGACTATGAAGCGCTGCGCAACCTCTTCGGAGAGCTCCTCTCGGAGATACAGAGGGTGAAGTCTACGGGTGACTTCGAGGGTGCCCGTGACCTCGTGGAGACTTACGGAGTGAAGATTGACCCTGCGTTGCATAAGGAGATTCTGGAGCGTTACAAGAAACTCAACGTAGCTCCTTACCGTGGTTTCATAAACCCGGTTTATACGGCGGTGAAAGACAACGACGGAAAGATTACGGATGTCACAATATCTTATACCGAAGGCTATGCCGACCAGATGTTGCGCTACTCAAAGCAGTATAGAAGCAACAGAAAATGGTAAGCACGGAAAAACAAGGTGGCACTAACCGCAACATTGTTGAAGTAGTCAACCTAAATAACGTGAGTTCGATGAATTCTGCATACAGTAAGACTTACCTGACAGAGGCGGGACATTGCTGCGTTGCCATGGCAAGTTGGCTTCATTGCCGATAAGATTAATAACCTATCAGCCGAAAGGTTATTAACCTTGCAGCCGAAAGGTTATTAACCTTGCAGCCAACGAAGACATATTAACCCTTTCGATGATATATCTTGTTGCGCCTTTCCTGTTAGTTCAAATTCATCGAACTGACGTTAAATAGTTAAACTACATTCGTGCCGTTAGTCATAGC
>CALZUQ010000031.1 GCA_945829425.1 uncultured bacterium
GAATACGTAAATACCGTGACACGCTATGTGTCATGGAAGGACAGTATGCCAAAGGAATGGAGAAAGGAATGGAGAAAGGAATGGAGAAAGGAATGGAGAAAGGTATTCTCATGACTGCAAAAAAAATGAAAGAAGGAGGACTGGGAATATATGACATCATGAAATTCACAGGTCTCTCAGAAGACGTTATCAGACAGTTGTGAACAAGATAGTCCCTCACGGTTTACTTCGTGAGGGATTTTTGTATCTGTCCTGCCACAGTCCTTGTAATTTTTTCGACTTGTACGGTTGAGGACTATGTGTACGGATTAGGCTGGAAGCCTATACTCTGAGTAACCGGGGACGAAGTCTCCGGATTGTAATGTCTCCCCCCACTCTCTGCTTAGAGGGCAGAACCTTTGACTCTGCTCTTGCTTTATTCGTCGGTTCATGGCGTGTTCATACGCTTGTTTACTCCCTGATTAATCTTACAAAAGTTGAATAAGATTAATAAAAATAGGTAAAAAAGCTTCGTACAGCGAACAGTGGGGTTTCACACAATGAACCCACTGGTTCAAATAATAAATAGATTTTTGTGGGATTTGTTTGTCCTTTTTTGCTTAAATTTGCATCGCTATATAGTAGACATAAGTGTGCACATTTGTATGCTCTCTTACGGTGAAGGAGTTGAAACACAATACGTTATGCCGTTTGTGGCTATAGGGGAAAGCTCTCTTCCGCAGATGCTGACGTCTTGCAGACAGTCATCGCTTTCATATTGCCGTAATAGTATATCGTCAGGAGTGCAAAAGCATGTGAACAACATTTGCATACCTGAGCGTATATAATATAATAATGTGACAACAGAAGTATAAAACACAACCCTTCGTAAAGATAAAACATATAAATAACAATAGTATTAACTTAAAATGTTTACATTATGAACAAAGTTACACTTTCTGCAGTCGCTTTAGCGGCTATCGCAGCTCCTGTTCAAATACAGGCGGCTGACATGACTGAGGCGGAGATCATAGCGGCTAACAAAGCCTCCTATGACAAGATCTCTTTAGCTATTGCAGAGGCAATCAATTACGTTGAAAAGTTAGAAGACGTTAAGGCAACCTATCTTACACAGCTCAGTGCAAAGCAGGCTGAACTTGAGGCACTTAACAAGAAAGAGGCTATAACACCTGAGAAAGAGGCACAGCTTATTGGAGAGGTACAGACCATCAGAGACAATGCAGCAAATGCTCAGGCTCCTTATGATAAGAAGAAACTTCTCGTTACACAAAATACTGCACTCCAGAAACAGTACACCGATGCACAGGGTGAAGTTGCTAAATACGAAGCGATAAAGGACGCAAAATTAGCTGCTCTTAAAGCACTCGGCGTAGAGCAGATAAACGCAGATGTTGAGGCTTTCGATGTTACAACGACAGAGGAACTCAATGAGAGATACAATAATCTTAAAGGAAGAATTAGCACTGCTAAATCTAAGATAACAGAACTAACAGCAAACCTTGCAAAAGAGAACGCTGCTGTCTTAGAGTACAATTCCGCTTACAAGCAAGTCAACGATGCTGTTGTCGCAGCAAAGGCTAACTACAACGCAAAGGTTCAGGAAGCTATCGCGCTCCTTCCTTCTGTACCTTATCAGGACTGGCAGGATGAGGCTATCAAGAAGCTTAATGACGAGTATCGTAAGATTGTTGCTGCTGAAAAGGACAACAAAAGCGAAGACCATGACGCTGTGGTAGCGAACGCACCAACGAACCTTGCTGCAGTTCAGACAGCTAATGGTGTGATAAACACTATCCTTGGCACATATGCTAGCAAAAAGCAGGTACAGGAAGACGCTTATAAAAAGTGGAAGGATGACGTTGCTAAAAACGATACAGATTTGGCTGATGTCAAGGCTGAGCTGACACGTTGCAAGATAACATCTCTGAACAGCACCGTAACTGAAATAGAAGGTCTTATCTCTGCTCGTCAGAAAGCTGTTGAGGACGCTTATACGAAGCATACCGCAGACAAGCTTGAATCTACAGGTATCGCTACTAAGATAACTAACCTTAACAAAGATGCTCAGCCGCTTATAGCTAACTATGACGCTTATCAGGGTCACCTGAGAACTATCAACGGTCTTACCACAGCTTACAACAACGCTGAAAAGGCAGCCCAGACAGCTTCTAAGGACGGCGCATACAACGCTGCCGCTCACATGTCTGTATATGGTGGAACAATCGAAACAGAGATTGGAAAACTTAAAACAGCAGCAGAGACAGCTTATAAGAATAAGAAGTCTACGACACATAAAGTGGTTACCACTACCGTTGACGGTATAATCAGAAACTACACTGCTTGGGCAACAGCAGCTCTCGCTTCTTATGAGACAGCGGCAAAGAAAATCGTTGACGCAACAGCAGAGCTTAAGAAGCTGAAGGATGTTTCAGAGGAGAATCGAAATGTTACTCTTGATGGCAAGGTTCCTAGTGCAAAAGGTACTTATGCTGCACTCATTACAGAGCTTGAAGGAAAGATCAATGCTATCAAGAGTTCTATAAACACAGCTAACACCAAAGACGGCGAAGCTCACAAAACCGCAATGGCTAACGCTGCCGCTCTGCCATATACAGATGTTACTGCATACAATAATAAGGATGCATACGCTGCTGCAAAGGCTGAGTTTGAGAAGAACACCAGCATCGTTGCTGCTACCAACATCAAGACTCAGGCTACTGCGCTTGTAGAAAGCCTTACAGCAAGACTTGAAGCTGCAAATACAGGTGAAGACCTCGGAAACCAGAAGGCTACAATCGAGGGTGAGATCTCAACTCTCTCTGCAGAGATAGCAAAGGCTGACGAGGAAATCACAAAGGCAGGTGAAGTGACAGGTGAGAACGCCAACTCTATCATTGCTTCTCTCTCTACCGTTTACGATAACCTCCAGAACCTTGAGCCAAAGGTGGAAGAGGTAGAGCAGGCTGCTGCCGACGCACGTAAGAACTACTCTCTCTATCAGGAAGTAAATGCGCTATATACAGAAGTTGATGGTCTCTATTGGGATATCAACGTTCAGCTCGGACGCACTGCACCATACTATCGCGAACTGATGAGTGGGTACAGAGCTACTCTCGACGAGGCTTCAGACAATTTGACGAAAGCATACGCAGAGGTTAAGATGTCTAAGCTCGCAGAGACTTTGACAATATCTCTCGAAGGCACGAAGGAAGACCTCAACCAGGTAATTGGATTGGCAACGGCTAACGATAACGCATGGAATACGCAGCTTGCTGCTCAGGGTCCTCTCCAGGAACTCTGGCAGAAGGTTTACACAAATATCTCGGAGAACGACCTTTCTTCTAAGGCAGACTTTTATCTTAAGAGACTTGCTACTGAACAGCAGAACATCACAGCTCTCAACACAGAGATTGACGAGATATGGAAAAATGGCCAGTCAGTAGAGAAGACTAAATATATAGCTGAAAAGAAGAGCGCAATAGAGAAGGCTATCAAGGCTATTCAGGGCGAGCAGGCTGAGGGTTACAACGCTGCAATAGCAGCAGACAACGAGGCTCAGCATGAACTCTTCGCAAACGAGGAGCTTACGGGCCATTGGGATGCTGCATACGCAGAGTTCCAGGCTGCTGTGAATACTCTCAACGAGTTCAGCGCAATAAAGAACGAGGCTCTCAAGGTGGCTCTCGACAATCTCGTAGAGACACATACCAAGATATACGCTTATGCTGAAAAGCTCACCGGCCTTGCTACGAGAGAGAGCAAAGCATGGGGTGATGTAGTTTCTCCTGACCAGTATTTCTCTAAGGACTATAACGATGAGGCTGATGCTTTCAAGTCGGAAATCAAAGCCCTTATTGACGCTTATACGAAAGCTGTAAACGACAAGGCTATCGAACTCTACGAGGAGACAATAGGTGCTGCTGACGGTGCTGTATACTTTGCTGAGGAGTCTATTATGGACTTCGAATATCCAGATAAGGCAAATGCGTTCAAAGACATCAAGGATGTGCTTAAGGATGCTTATGCAGCCATGAGCAATAACGACCCACGCTTCGCTGTGAAACTCGACGGATGGCTTGAGACAATCAGCATGGACGTTATCGCCGACAAGATCGCCGCTGACAAGGAGGCTGCCGCTGACAAGGAGTATCAGTATCACAACGACAAGGCTGTTAAGGTTTACAAAGCTGAGGTTGAAGGTATCAACGCTCTCGGCGCTGAGTACACAAGCTATGTCGCTAAGCTCTCCGCCAAGAAGACGGCTACCATCGACGCTGCTGCTGACATGTATGCTCTCTCCGGTGCGAACACCTTCGACAGCATCGAGGATATCGTGGCCAAGATCAAGGGCTTCTACGGTGGTGCAACAAACGGTCATACCGCAATATACAACGAAGCAAAGGAGAAGGCTGAAAACAACGCAAAGAACCTTGAGGCTTACAACAACATCATAAACACTCTCGAGGCTGTCGAGGCTGACTACGAGGAACTGAACAACACTATCAGCCAGCTCTACGTATACAGCCAGTTAGGTGACGTTTACGAGAGTGTCGAGGCTGTGGCAAGTATGCTCGAAGGCATGCGCGGCGACGTAGAGGCTTGGAAACAGGCTGGCGAGTGCGACGAGAACGAGCAGAGCATCAAGGACTTCTTCGCTCCTGACAACCTTGAGGGTTATGTAGGTCAGATAACACAGCTGAAGATGCTCACCGTAATACGTGAGGCAGAGGCTCTGACAGAGGCTACCGACAAGGTTAAGGACCTCTACAACCAGGCGGCTGCTAAGCACCTCAGTAAGGTAGAAGGCTATGACGCTAAGATTTCTCAGCTCTATACTGACATCGACGATGTTCCTGCAAGATACGCTAAGTTGGGTGAGGAAATCTTCGGTGGTGCCGTTGACCGCTACCTTGAGCTGGAGGCACAGATAGCTGAGTACGGCAAGATTCTCGACGAGGTAGCTGAGCATGGCGCTTACGCTGCTGCACAGACAGAGATTACAGCTGCTATGGCAGAAGTCAAGGCTTCTCTCGACTCAGCACTTGAGAAGGTGGCTTACGACGAGGCTCTTACCAAGACGTATGGCGAGGACGCTGAAGACATAAGCGATGCTGTCGTTAATATTGAGGCAGAAATCCAAGCTAAGGACGAGGCAGGACAGCTCCTCCTCGTTAAGGACAATATCCTCAACATTCTCGGTATCGTCCAGGATGCTATCGACGACCTCCTCGGCGACGAGAACAAGGGTCTCATCAAGGACTACAACCGTCACGTTGAGAACGCTCAGATATACAATGTCCTCAGCAATACTCTCAGCCAGGCAGAGAACTGGTTCAAGGAGGTTCAGGGCATCATAGCAGACTACACTTATGCTGCTGACTACAAGATGTACGGTCGTGACAATAACGGCAACTGGACATTGGTTTCTAAAGTAGAATGGTACAAGACAAACCTCACTGCAGATATCAACACCAAGAAGCAGCAGCTTGAAACTGCCAACAAGAACTTCGATCTTCAGCAGACTGGTGAGCTGAACAGCGGCATAAACGGTCTCCGTTCAACTATTGACAATTTCTATAGGGATGTAACTGTTAACGAAGGTCAGGAGACTCTCAAGGCGCTTGACAACTTGCGTGAGCAGATCTGGACAGCATCTCAGAAGAACAACTACGGTCCTAAGGCTGAGGCTTCGCTCCTGAAGCAGTACACAGACATCAAGACTGCGGTAACGAACGCACGTAAATTCCACGACAACGTAGCTGCATACAGCAACACGGATGTTGACATCGACGGAAACAAGTATGAGGGTACTGGAGGAAAGCACTTCATTTATGTTGAAGAGGCCTTCCCAATCATCATGGCTAAGGCGAACGAGATTGCTGACGCTCTCGACAAATACTCTGACGACGCTATCGAACTCGCATACGTCGTAGGTGATGTCAACAGCGATGGTAAGGTTAACGTCAAGGACTACGACGCTGTGCGTCAGATTATCCTCTCCGGCAATGACAAGTTCGACCTGGATGACGAGGCAATGGCATGGGCTGCCGACGTAAACGAAGACGGTTCTATCGACGTTGCTGACCTCTCTAAGATCTCTAACTACATCTTCAAGGGTGAGGAATTCGCTAAGACAACACTGTCAAGCCGTCGTTCTTACCTCAACAACGCTGTCGTTGCTGGTGAGCTGACAACGGCTGTAGAGTCTGAGGAGACAACACTCTTCGGCAAGACAGTACGCATAGCTCTCAATGTCAACAGCACTGAGGAACTCACAGGCGGTCAGCTCGACGTTACTCTCCCTGCTGGCATGAAGCTCGTAGGAGTAAGCGCAACAGCAGCTACACAGGGTCACGACGTAGCGTTCAACGAGCTTGCTAACGGTGCACAGCGTGTACTCATCACAAGCGTTGAGAACAATGTCATCGCGGGCAACGGAGCTGTGGCTGTTCTTGAGGTAGAGGTAGAGTCTGGTTACAACGGTGGAGACATCAACGTACAGAACATCCTCTTCACAGACAGCAAGGCTCGCAGCCTCGCACTCACAAACAACGGTGGAAACGCAACGACAGGTATCGACAGCGTACAGGCTGCTACTATGAAGGAGCGTATATACTCTGTTGGAGGTCAGATGAAGAAGGCTCTCCAGAGAGGCCTCAACATCGTGGTAGGCGAGAATGGAGCTAAGACTGTTCTGAAGAAGTAAACCGTCTCATATAAACTAAAGACAATAGGTATGGCGGGAGTCCTGCCGACACCGCCATACCATTCTTGACAATCGTCTTGACTAAGCCCGTTCACGGCTGACGCTCCCGCAACACTGCGGAACATAGTTAGGATGACATCCAACAACAAAGAAAAACATTACAACCATGAATATTTCAACAACAAAGCATAACGGCTTCATGTCACGCTTCGCGGCTATTGCGGCACTGCTCGTATTCAGCCTCGTGGCTCTGGCACAGGAAAACGTGTTGAAGATCGCTGACTTCAAAGTCATTCCTGGAGCAACGGCAACGGTTGAGGTGGTCCTCGACAACCCTACACCTGTCTCTTCTCTGCAGTTCGACGTGCAGATGCCTGAGGGTCTCACAATAGTAGGCTTCAACAGGGTCACTTCACGTATCACACGCTCCAGCCATACTCTTATGAACGCTGAATTAAATGGCAAGAACCGTATGGGCTTCCTCTCAAACGCTACGGATATGTCACAGTCGGCTATAAAGCTCAACTCTGGCGCTTTTGCTACGATAGAGGTGAAGGCTGACGCTACGTTCGCCGGAGGAGAGATAAAAATCTCTGACATCGTGGCAAGTAACGGTACTGTAGAGATTGACGAGAACGAAGTGGACATCAACGAGACTTGGAAAACAAAGGTGGGTATCTTCGTAGGCACTCTCTCTTTCGTTGACGAGGAGGTAGCACTGAAAGACGGTGAGACAGCTGTCGTAGGAATAAACCTTGACAACAAGATCAACATCTCGGCTATTCAGGCTACTATATCTCTCCCAGAGGGCGTTGAGTTTACTGAGGGTACAGAAGGTGAGTGGTTTGAATATACTAACCGCCTTCCTGCCAACACTACGATAACCATCAAGCCATTGACTAACGGCAAGTACCAGCTCCTTATCGGGTCGCTGACAAACGATGACTTCGAAGGCTTCGCCGGAGAGCTCTTCGCTCTGAACCTCAAGGCTAAAGGTCTTAAGGCTGACGGAGAGGTGGTTATCTCAAACATCAAGGGTACCAACGTTAACGGTATTTCATACGAAATAGATGATATCGCCCTTCCTGTAAAGTATGTTTCAGTACCTGCTTACGACGATCCTACACAGGACGGTCTGTGGAATGTTAATGATATCGATGCTGTCATCAACGCTGTTCTTTCTGGTCTTGGAGACACGATATATGATGTCGACGGTAATGGAAAGGTGACTATCGACGATGTTGATGAAACTATCAAAAAGGTGTTTAATTAATTAATCTGATTACAACATGAAATTCTTTAATAAACTTACAACCAAAGTTTCTATGGTTCTTGCAGCTATGGCTTTCGCAGCCAATGCTGACGCTCAGGAACTGGTTACAGTAGATAAAGTCACTATTGCTCCAGGAGAGACAAAAGAGATTGCCGTAAACTATACATACGAGGCAAAGCGTCTTTCTTGCGAGGCTCACATTACGCTCCCTGAAGGTCTTTCTTACGTACCTTATAATATATATAATGAGGATGACGAAGAATACGTTCAGTCTTATGCTAAAAAGGGCACAGCTTGCAAGAGTGGTCATGCACTTTCTGAGAAACTTAAGGACGCTCAGCACCTCTCTGTGGTTGTAGCAAGTATGCAGCAGCAGGAGTTCAAGACAGCCGGAGGTTCACTCTTTACTTTCCAGGTAAAGGCTGACGAGAACATTGCTGACAATACTCAGATAGACATGAAGGTTATGCTTAGTCTTGATCAGGACTACCGCATCATCGCTGTTCCTGTAGAGAAGGACCAGACAACAGGTATCTCTTCTGTTGAGGCAGCTAACGGTGTTTCTGAGGTGTTTGATGCTGCAGGTGTACGCAAGTCATCAGCAAGCAAAGGTCTCAATATAATCAGAACTGCTGGTAAGACTATCAAGGTAGTAAAATAATATATCGCAGTATTGTATATTAACGTGCGGGTCGGATGAAGTGATTCATCCGGCTCGCTTTACTTTTACATATAACGGACACATGAAAACTCTGTGCCCTCCGTGTGCTCTGTGGAAAACGACAACAAGGACAACAAAGACAAAAGGTTGAATGCAAATCATCGAAAATTGCACGAAGATAGAAGGAAATACTAATCATTCCCAAGCATTTACAGATAATTCCCGGCCATTCACGTTCAGGACAGGAAAGTTGGCACTGTTGTCATAGTTGTTTCTGTTGTCGTCAATACAATCGCATGACAGCCGCCAGCTACAGATCATATCGCTCCACAATATGGTCGCGTAAAGCCTTGAGGTTGCTTTTGTTGACAATGAGCGGACGAACCTTCTCGGAGTCGAAGGTTATGGCATTGCTCTGGAAATTCACGGAAGAAACATAAGGGATGTTGACGATATAGCTGCGTCCCATACGGAAGAAAGGAGACGCCTCGTGGCTCTTGTCGTAACTCTTAGTGATGATGTCGTCAAACACAGCAAGAGTGGATAGCTGCGTCTTCACCTTCCCGTCAGAAAGGTAGAAGTCGGTATAGTTCCCGTCTGCTTTGAGATAAACGACCTTGTCGAGGTTTATTATCTCTATACCATTGCGTGTGTTGATAAAGATATTCATGTTTTAGCCATCTTGCAGAAGAAAAAGCGTGAGACACTGGTTCACGTTGCCCGTTTCACTCGTGAGGCTCTAGCATGCCCATCCAATCAGAAACGAGCAACACACAGAGACTCACGCCGATGACAATATCAATAGGTACACACACAATAACCCGTCTCGCATTGAGTGCGAGACGGATAAGCAGGTGTAATACGTTTGAAATTCACCCATGAGCTTCTATCGTTGCTTTGCCCTTGATTGGATTTGAAACTTGTTAGATTTCACTGAGTCAGGAGCCAAACGCAGATAAACGCTTTTCCCAATAAAAAAATAACGGCTAATCCCACTGTCCTTCTAATGGACTCCTTGTAGTCATGGACACCTCAGCGTGGAGCGTATCCTTGCGCCATTGTGTCTTGTCTCTCCCATCCGTCCATTGACAATCCGGCGTGAGCAGTCAGTAGTGAGCTGTTGCGATACTGAGCGATGTCAGCATGGCACATGGCTCTCACGACCTTTTCTTTTTAGCCTTTGCAAATTTAGTTATTTTCTCTGAATTGTACAAATATTTTGAAGATAAAATGAAAAATATTTCTCTTGTGTATGATATTCCAAAGTTTTTGTGTATTTTTGCATTCAGTTTACGACAAGAAAATGGATATAACACTGATAATACTTTGCATATTCTTCGCCGCAATGGTTGCTGCGGCTTTCTTCACCGGAAAAAGGAGCGGTGGGGTAGAGGAGAGAAAGGTCCTTGAGGAACGTCTCAGGACGCTTTCTGCCGATTATGAGAAACAGAAAGAGCTTGTCATGCGTCAGACGGAAGAGCTGCGCTCGCTTACCGCGCAACGTGACGTGGAGCACGCTACCGCCTTACACGCCAAGGAGCAGATAGCGGAACAGGAGCGACGTTATGAAGCACGTCTTGCAGAATGCGAGGCGGCACATAACAGTCATGTCGCAGAGATTAAAGTCCTTTACGAGTCGCGGCAGGAGGAGCTGCGCAGTGCTTTCGAGAAACAGCTCAAGGAGGTGCGCGAGAATAACGCCAGGCAGATTGAGACACTGCGTGAGATGAACCGCAAGCAGGTGGAAGGGCAGATGACACTCTTGCGCGAGCAGATGACGGCAACGTCAGAAACCGTCCTTAAAGCACGTCAGGAGGAGCTGGGCGAGCAGAACAAGGAACAGGTGTCTAAGATTGTCTCTCCTCTGGAACAAAGTCTGAAAGAGATGAGGGAAGCCTTGGCGAAGAGCAAGGAACAGCAGCAGGAGGCTATGACACGTCTTGACGAGACGATAAGGCAGAATATGGAGAAGAGCAGGGCTCTCGGCGAGACGGCAGACAGGCTGACACGTGCGCTGACAGGTGAGGTGAAGGTACAGGGTAACTTTGGAGAGCTTAAGCTTCGCCAGCTTCTGGAGGATATGGAACTGAAGGAGGGCGAGCAGTATGATACGCAGGAGACCTTACGCGATGTGTCAGGAAGAGGGTTGCGTGGCGACGACGGAAAAGGCATGGTGCCGGACTTTATCCTGCATTTCCCGAACAACAGACATGTCGTCGTCGACTCCAAGATGTCGCTGACAGACTATACACGCTATATGAACGCCGAGGATGGCACAGAAGAGAAGACAGCTGCCTTGCATGCTCATATAGACAGCGTCAGGGCACAGGTTAAGAAGCTTGCAAAGAAAGAGTACACACGTTATCTGCCTGAGGGGTATAACAAGCTGAACTTCGCCATTATGTATGTTCCTGTTGAGGGAGCGTTGAACCTTGCCCTCATGAACGATGTCTCTCTATGGCGTGAGGCTTACGATATGGGTGTCCTCGTCCTTGGTCCGCAGACGATGTATATGAACCTCCGTGTCCTGGAGATGATGTGGACGCAGGTGAGGCAGCTGAAAAACCAGCAGGCTATCATGGATGCCGCAAATATGGTGGTGGAAAGGGTGCAGGACTTCGGTATGCGCTTTGCGGATGTCGAGGCGAGCATGGAAGACACGGTGAAGAAGATATCACGACTGAAGATTACCACCGCCGACAGCGGACCGAGCATCATTACCGCCGCACGTAACCTGTTAAAGGCTGGTGCAAGGGAGAATAAGAAAAAGCGTGCCCTCGCCGATATGGATGACACGCTTTTCCTTGAGTCAGAATGATCTCTTCGTTATTAAGGTGGATTATTGGCGGGATATTATCCCTGCCATTAGTCTTTTGCCAAGTCAGGAATTGGTCATAAGTTATGCCAAGCATCAGTCATAAGTTATGGCCGGAATTTATCGTAAGTTATGTCCTGCATCAGTCATAAGTTACGGCTCTCTAAACTAACTACTCTAACCACTCTAACCTCTAAACTGAACAGACTCTAAGCTAACTACTCTAAGCTCTAAGCAAACCACTCTAAGCTCTAAGCTACATATTATAGAAAGACTTCATGAACTCCCGTTTAAAGTTCTTTGATATCTTCAGCTCCGGATGTATGTCGCTTTGGCCTATCATGACGCATGTGTTCTCTATTATGCTTTCTACGTAGTTGAGGTTTACAATATACCTTTTGTTTATCTGCTTGAATGACGACGAGAAGTCGAGGATTAACTCGGCGCTTGTCCTATGGCGCAGAGGGCGTATTGTGCCGTCCTTGCATATTGCCTCCCACATCTTCGGCTCTGTTGCGAAGCAGAAAAAGATGATGTCGTTAAGTCTTATGGCAAACTGTTCGTTATATTCGTTCGTCAAGAGTATTGTCTTGGGCGTTGAAGAATATGAGCTCTGTTTCTTTTTCATTGAGCTGAGCTCATGCTCGTAATAACGGTTCATAATGACGCTGAGGTCGTGGATATTTGCCGGTTTGACGATATAGTCGAACGCCTGCCGACGTATCGCTTCAAGCATGTATTTGTCGAAGCCGGTATAGAAGACTATTTTTGTGTCGTATAGCAGTGTCTGCGACAGTTCTGTATATCTCTCAAGGCTCGTCGTGCCGTTCATCTCTACGTCGAGGAATAGTATGTCGGGTGAAATGTCTGGCAGTTCCTCCAAGGCGGAGTCTATGCTGCTTGATGTTCCGCAGATACTTACGGAGAAGTTGTTTTCCAACATGTCGCGTAGTACTTTTATTGCATCCTCTTCGTCGTCGATGATGTATGCTTTTACCAGTTTCTCGTCCATAATATTATCTTGTTGTAATGATGTCTTTTCGCAATGAAAGAGCCTTTGTCTTGAAGCTTGGAGAACTTAGCTTAGAGCTTGGAGCTTAGAGAACTTAGCTTAGAGCTTAGAGATCTCCTTGTTAAGGTCAAGGTTAAGGTCAAGGTTAAGGTCAAGGTTAAGGTCAAGGTTTACTTAACCTCGTTGTTCCCTTCCTTAAGTCTTACCCCCCCCCCTGTATTTGGTATTACTATCCAGGAGCAGAAACCGTCCTTTTCGTTTCCGATGCCAAAGCGTATCTTCGTAGAGTACTGTCTGTTGAGCATGGTGATGGTCTGACGTATTATTTTGAGTCCCGTATTCTCGTTTGTCATGCCGTCGTCAGTCATCTTCTTTCCGTTGTTTCTTACAGCGATGCGAACGTTGTCATCTTCTTTTGTCACGCTTACGACGAGTTGTTTCTCCGCCTGTGGCGGCATAGCTTTCAATCCGTGTTTTATGGCGTTTTCTACGAATATCTGTATCGCCATTGACGGTATCTCTGTTTTCTCGGTGTCTATGCCCTCCTCAATGTTCATGTCGAAGCAGAAGTTCGGCTGTAGGGAGAAAGACATGAACGCCACATAGTCTTTTACGAAAGCCAGTTCGTGTGACAGCGGGATATGTATCTTTGCCGATAGCTCCTGGCTCTTCTGCAGCAGTGCTGCGAGTGTTGTCATACGCTCCGTAATTCCCGTTCTTTCCGTCGCCATGATGTTGCTCATGGCATTACCCAGGAAATGTGGTGATACCCGGTTTCTTGCATTCTCCATGCGTAGGAGTAGAATGTTGTTCAGCAATGTGGCCTCCATTGCCTGTCTTCTCCTCCTGTACATGAGTGTTGCGGCTATCACGGCAGCCACGAGCATCATCAGAGCCACCGATATTGCCAGCGATATAATCAGCTGGTCGCTTTTCTGTTCTATCTTCCTTTCCTGTTCCAGGAGTTTCTTGTTGTGTTCAAAGGCTGCCGTAATCGTCGACAGCTGCATGCGCAGGTTGTTATTGTGCATGACGTTGGCATGCCGCCCTAAGGTGTGGGCTGCCGCAAGGAGTTTCTTAGTGTCCCCCTCTTCGGCGTATTTCCTCATCAGAACTTTGAGCCTCAGCCTTTCCAGTTCCGGAACAGACGCTTTTCCGAGGTCGTCGGCAATAATCCTTTTCTCTTCTTCCGCTGTCAGGGGGTTCTGTTTCTCCAGCACTTTCAGCTCCATACGTTGAGTGTGGAGGTAGTGTAACGGAATGTCGAACCCTGCCTTCCTGAAGTACCCCTCCGCCTGAGGTATCAGCTCCTTGGCTTTCTCGTATTCTCCGGTCTTTATATATACGTCGGCGAGGTTTGTCTTTATGAACATCTCCTCCCATTCGCTCAGCCCCTCTTGCTTTATCATCTTCAGTGCTTTCAACAGACATTCGCGGCACTCGCGGTATTTCTCCTGTCCGAAATAGTCTGTCCCTCTGTTGTTGTAATACAAGAAACGCTCCTGTGGAGTCAGATGTTCCCATAGTCCCTTCACCTTGTCCCACCATATACTGCTGCGTTCGTAGTCGGCAATGGAGGTATATGCCAAGGCTATGCCCATATACACTGATGCGTGAGACCCTTCAGAGTCTGTGCTGTCCGCCTCTGCCAGTGCCTCTTCGTACAATTCTATGGCTTTGTCGTATTGTCCTCCCTGTTTGTATATGTCAGCAAGGTTTGTTGCCACCCATACCTTGTCGCCTGGCGTTGCGTTGCGGTCGTTTGTTACGACGTCATACGAAGCCTTGTAGCAATCTGTTGCCGCTTCGATGTCCCACTTTCCCGTGATGCGGTATTTGCCGTCTAATGCAAGCAGTCTTGCCAAGAGTAGGTTCTGGCGGTGTGTCAAAGGCTTCTGCTGTCTTTCTGTCCATTCTTTTATGTTTTGGATGATGACGTTCATAGAGTCGTAAGCCGTCTGTTTGTAGAACTTCGACGCTCTTACGCCCTGCATGGTGTAGAATGTCGTGCTGTCAGTATGTTTCCTGCATGTTGCTGCCGCTATGCTGTCAATGTGTGTCATGTTGTTCTTCTCTATGGAGTCCATAAGCTCCAGTACAACATTTTCCACCTCGTTGCCTACGTCGCATCTCTCCTGACAACCTGTCAATACGATTACACATATTAATATAGGTAATATATTCTGGTAAAAAGGCTTCCAATATGGCATAAGTTAGATGTTTTCTGGTTTTTCCTAATAATATCATGCAAAATTACACAAAATCGCCCTAAACTACAATTTTCATGGCTATTTATTTTTATAAAAAAACATAAAAAGCGTTTTGATGTCTTCCAATCTCTCTTCTTCCTGTAAAAAAATGTTGTTTCCCGTTATCCCCGTTCAGATGTGGCAGTACGAAGCTGCTACACGTTACGGAAAAACTCCTGAAAGACAGCAAATGACTTTATCTCGGGAAAGGCAGGAAGGTGCAGGCGGCAGAAGAGCAGTATCATCTCGATACACCTGTTTCTCTGCTGGCGGGACATGCGGAAGAGGTGCATATTTGTATAGTTCATGCGTAACACATTGCTCATGGCGTGTGCTTCGTCGCCTCTGAGGACATGGGTGTGGAGGGGCAGTGACGACGTGAATTCTCCCGTCATCATGTCGAAAGCTTCTCCCTCATGATATTCGTGATGTGAGGGCAGGAACCCCAGCAGCCCTACCAACCTCACGAGGAATGCTATGTGGAAATTGGCTATGCCGCTCTCTGTGGCGTCGAGCCATAGTATGCTGTGCTCCAAGAATGCGAAGAGTCCTTCGTCGTCGCTCTCCTGTCGCGTCACGTGATAGAGTATCTCGGCAAGGAACAAGCCTATCGTCATCTTGACCGGGTCGCTGTGTAGCGACGGGCATGGTGCGGCAATCTGCACGTCGCTTATTCGTTGCATTGCGCTCTGCTCACGGTATTCCGCCTCGACAGTGAGTATTGTCAAAGGCTGGAAATATTGCTTTCTGAACTTTCCTCCCTTTTTCTCTGATATCTTCACGACAGATGTCATGCGCCCGAAGGAAGAGGTATAGAAGTCCACGACAAGTTTCTGCTCGCCGTATTTTATGCTTTTTATTACTATTGCCTTACTCTTTGTCAACATAAGTCCTGTCTGTTATGTTTGTCCCCTTGGCCTCTATAAGTGGGAATAGATAGAATCCCGCCTAAAAGTGGGTTAAAAGTCCTTGTAAACTCTCCTGACCCTGTTTCTTGACCACAAAAGTACTAAATTTTCATGTTACAGAGAAAAAAAGTCGAATAAATTTGCATGTTTGATAAAAAAGCAGTACCTTTGCACCGCTTTTAAGATATTGGGGTGTTCTCCAATGTCAGAAAGCATGACGTTGGTCCGTTCGTCTATCGGTTAGGACGAGAGATTTTCATTCTCTAAAGAGGAGTTCGACTCTCCTACGGACTACAAGATATCCTGCATCTTCGCAGCTGATGCGAGTCGTGGTGCAGGAGGTTTTTTTTTAACCGCTTAGGGCAGCAGAGATTGCGCAAGACCCACGAGCTATTACAAACATTTTTAAAACATAACCGAAACATGGCAAATCACAAGTCAGCTGAGAAGAGAATCCGTCAGACCAAGACGAGAACTCTCAGAAACAAGTACTACGCAAAGACTATGCGTAACGCAGTGCGCAAGCTCCGCGCAACAACAGACAAGAATGAGGCTGCAGAGCTTCTCCCAAAAGTTCAGAAGATGCTCGACAAACTCGCTAAGAAGAACATTATCCACAAGAACAAGGCAGCTAACATCAAGTCAAGCATTGCTCTTTACGTTAATTCTCTCTAAGCTTACAGCCGTGGCGTGCAGCCACAAACAAGATATATTCAATGACCATAGCACTAAGTGTTATGGTCATTTTTTTTATTCATTTTTTTTGTGTCGCTTCATGCGTGCAAGAATCCTTTTTATTCAACTTTCGTAAGCTCACAAGTGCCCCGCAAGGCAGAAACACTAAGCTCGGGGTCTCGCTTCGCTCTGCCCGGGGCAAAGTGCTTTTATCCCTTCTTGCATGTATAAACGCAGAATCTGCTGAAGTCCATTTTAGGACACTACTAATCTTGCTTGCCTTGGTATTTTCTGTTCTTTTCACAGCATAAAAAAGAAAACGGGAGAAAAGAGGTGAATGTCTCTTATCTCCCGTTTTGTACTCCTCCACAGCCAGTATGTTGCTGCTTGGAGAGGCGATTATAAAGGTAATCCGATGTCGGCTGGCAGGAAATCCCTGTTCCTTTGTCAGAGTTTCTGCTCTACCTCGATCTCTGTGAATGTCTCTATTATATCCCCTGTCTGTATGTCGTTGCAGTTGACGAGCGATATACCACACTCCAGACCCGTCGCCACCTCTTTTGCGTCGTCTTTGTAACGCTTCAGGGCGTTGATGTTTCCTGTGAATATCACTATGCCGTCGCGTATAAGGCGTGCCTTGTCGTTGCGGTGTACCTTGCCGTCTGTGACGAGTGCTCCCGCCACTGTTCCGACTTTGGATATCTTGAATACTTCGCGTACCTCCACTTGTCCTGTCGCAACCTCTTTCTTTATCTTGTCGAGCATGCCCTCCATAGCCGACTTTATGTCGTCTATGGCGTCGTAGATGACGCTGTATGTGTTTATCTCAACGCCTTCGTTCTCTGCCAGTTTCTTTGCCGCTGACGACGGACGTACGTTGAAGCCTACAATCATTCCGTTCTCAGCAGTAGAAGCGAGCATGACATCGTTCTCAGATATCTGTCCTACGGCACCCTGTATCACCTTCACCTCCACCTTCTCTGTAGAGAGTTTTATGAACGAGTCTGTAAGAGCCTCGACAGAACCCTGTGTATCGGCTTTTACTATGAGGTTCAGCATATGGAACTCTCCGAGAGCTATGCGGTGTGCTATCTCTTCGAGAGAGAGCGTCTTCGTTGTTCTCAGGCTCTGTTCTCTCTGTAGCTGCAGACGTTTGTTGGCTATCTCGCGTGCTTCCTGCTCCGTCTCCATGATATGGAAAGAGTCGCCTGCCGACGGTGCTCCGTTCAGTCCGAGTATTATCACTGGTTCTGACGGTCCTGCCTTCTCCACTCTCTGGTTACGCTCGTTGAACATTGCCTTTATGCGTCCGTAGTATGTTCCTGCTATTACTATGTCTCCTACGTTCAGCGTACCGTTTGATACGAGTACCGTAGAGACATATCCTCGTCCCTTGTCGAGCGATGCCTCTATTACCGATCCTGTAGCCTTACGGTTTGGGTTTGCCTTGAGTTCGAGCATCTCGGCTTCGAGGAGTACCTTCTCCATGAGGTCTTCCACTCCTATGCCTTTCTTTGCCGAAATCTCCTGGCACTGGTATTTTCCTCCCCATTCCTCTACGAGCAGGTTCATCTGTGCGAGGTCTTCACGTATCTTGTCCGGGTTTGCTCCCGGTTTGTCTATCTTGTTTATGGCAAATACCATAGGCACGTTGGCTGCCTGTGCATGTGCTATAGCCTCCTTCGTCGTAGGCATGACAGAGTCGTCGGCAGCAATGATTATTATGGCGATGTCCGTCACCTGCGTACCGCGGGCACGCATGGCTGTAAACGCCTCATGTCCTGGTGTGTCGAGGAATGTTATGCGTCGTCCGTCGCCAAGTTTCACGTTATATGCGCCTATGTGCTGCGTTATGCCTCCCGCCTCTCCGGCAATGACGTTCGTGTTACGTACGTAGTCGAGGAGTGACGTCTTTCCGTGGTCTACGTGACCCATTACGGTGACTATCGGTGCGCGGTATTCGAGGTCCATCTCGTCGTCCTCTTCCTCCGTTATGGCGTTCTGCACTTCTGCCGAGACATATTCTGTTGTGAATCCGAACTCTTCCGCCACCATGTTTATTGTCTCAGCGTCGAGCCGCTGGTTTATGGACACCATGACACCTATTGACATCAGCGTACCAATAAGTTTCGTTACCGGCACATCCATCATTGTTGCAAGCTCTGACACTGTAACGAACTCCGTAAGCTTCAGTACCTTGCTCTCTGCTGCTTCTGCTGCCATTGCTGCGTCGCGCTGTTCTGCTGCTGCGTCACGTTTGTCCTTACGGTATTTTGCACCCTTTTTGTTCTGTGTCTGTTTGTTTGTCAGTCGTGCGAGTGTCTCCTTCACCTGTCTTGCTACCGCCTCGTCGTCAATTTCCTGAGGCTGGTTAGAGCGTTGGTTCTTCTTCTTTTTCTTCTTGTTGTTGGAGTCGTTCTGCGCGTTCTGCTGCTGTTGCTGCTGCTTGTTTTTCTTCTCTTTCTTAGGCTGGTTTGCGATGTCGTTTATGTCCACACGCTCCTTGCCTATTCTCACGCGTTTTTTCTTCTGTGCGTCTCGTGCCTGCTGCGCTTTTTCTTCGCGCTCACGTTTTTTCTCTTCGCGGCTTTTCTTCTTTGGTCTTGTGCTTTGGTTGAGTGCTGAGAGGTCAATCTTTCCCAACACGTTCAGTGTCTGCTGTGGTTTTTTGTTCCTCTCTAACCGGAAGAATTCGTTGCTGCTTTCGTTTCCAGGCTCGTTTGTCTCGTTCTCCATGTTCTCGCCGTTATGTTTTTTCTCCTCTTTCTCTTCCTTTCCTCCGTTGTTCTCCTTTGCGCCCTTGTTCTTTTCCTCCGTTTTGTTGGCAGGAGCTTTCTCCTCAGGCTTTGTCACGTTATGTCTTTCGGCGTTGTTTCTCTCAGCCTTCTCGTCGGCAGCTGGCTTCTGTGTCTTTGCCTCTTCGTGTTTCTTTTCCTTTTTCTCTGTTTCAGAAGGCGTCTCTTCAGCCTTGGCGTTCTTTCCTTCCTCGTTTCTATCCTCGTTTTTCTCCATGGCCTTTCCGAGATTATCGAGGTCTATCTTTCCGAGTACGGTATATTTCTGCTTTGCTGTGTTTTGTTCCGTCTTCTCTTCTTTTCTGTTGTTCTCTTTCTTTTTCAGGTTTTCTGTTCTCTCTTCTTTCTTTGTTTTCTCCTCCTTGCCTTGTTTGGTCTTCTGGAGTAGTTTCTCTGCCTGAGTGCGCATGGCAGCATCAGTGACAAACTCTGCCTTCAGTCCTTCATACTGTTCGTCGGTGAGTTTGAGATTGGGATTATCGGTTCCCTCGATACCATATTTTCTTGTCAGGAATTCAGCGGCTGTCTGAAGTCCTATATTCAATTCTCTGATTGCTTTGTTTAGTCTTATACTCATCTACTTGTGTTCTTTTTCTTATGTCTTTTGTTTCTTCTGCCTTTTTCGTGGCAGTATGCTTCGTTATTCTTCCGGCACCTCCGAACAATGGTGCTAAGAGTTTTTTTCTGGGCGAGAGGGTAGTTAAGGGACAGGCTTTCACTCCCTGTCCCTTGTGTGTTATTCTGTGTTTCCACTTTTTGTCAGGGAAAGGCTAAAGGTGTGTTCTATTCGTTCGCCACCTAAATGTTATGAGACATTCGTCCCCATTCCGTTATGCCTTGTCAAATTCGCTTCTCAGCACGCTGAGTACGTGGTCGACGGTTTCTTCCTCAAGGTCAGCCTTTTCGATGAGCATGTCACGTGGTGCGTTGAGCACTGCCTTTGCAGTGTCCAGTCCTATAGACTTTATAGCGTCTATAACCCATCCGTCTATCTCGTCGTCAAATTCCTCAAGGTATATGTCCTCATCTTCTCCGTCGTTAGAGTCACGGTAAACGTCTATGGTATATTCTGTCAGCAGTGATGCCAGCTTGATGTTCAGTCCGTTGCGTCCTATGGCGAGGCTCACCTCTTCCGGCTGCAGGAAGACGTCAGCTTTCTTGTTCTCCTCGTCGAGGGTTATGCTGCTGACATGTGCCGGTGCGAGAGCTCTCTGTATGAATATCTTTGTGTTTGCCGAATAGTTTATCACGTCGATATTCTCGTTCTTGAGTTCTTTCACTATTCCGTGGACACGTGCTCCCTTTACACCTACGCAAGCTCCTACGGCGTCTATTCTCTCGTCGTAGCTTTCTACCGCCACTTTTGCTCTTTCTCCCGGTATTCGTGCTATTCTGCGTATTGTTATCAGTCCCTCATGAATCTCCGGCACCTCTTTTTCGAGAAGTTTCTGAAGGAATAGCGGGCTTGTCCTTGAGAGAATGATTTTCGGGTTGTTGTTCTCGTTGTCTACGCGAGCTATCACTGCTCGTACAGTCTCTCCCTTGCGGTACTGGTCGTTAGGTATCTGCTCTGACTTTGGCAGTATCAGCTCGTTGTTCTGGTCGTCGATGATGAGAATCTCACGTTTCCACGCCTGATACACCTCTCCTGTTATGAGTTCTCCGACACGGTCTTTATACTGGTTGTAGAGTGCGTCGTGTTCCAGTTCGAGTATCTTTGACGCCAGTGTCTGACGCAGGTTCAGTATGGCACGTCGTCCGAAGCTTGCGAAGTCCACGGGTTCCGAGACGTCCTCGCCGACCTCATAGTCTGCTGCAATCTTCTGTGCCTCCTGTAGTTCTATCTCCTTGTTCTCGTCTTTCACCTCACCGTTTTCCACTACAACTCTGTTACGGTAGATTTCCAGGTCTCCCTTGTCCGGATTCACTATGACATCGAAGTTCTCGTCGCTGCCGAAAATCTTTGCTATGACGTTTCGGAAGCTTTCCTCGAGGACGCTGACGAGCGTTGTGCGGTCAATATTCTTCGTGTTCTTGAATTCCTTCAAGGTTTCTATCATTGACGGCTGTTCAATAATTGATTTTGTTGCCATTATTATTTGAAGTTTATTATATATTTCGTATGTTTCACATCGTTCATGTCAAAGGTCTTGTCTGTCTCCACCATCTGCGGTCTTTTCTGCCCTTCAAGTTTTTTCTTTTCCTTTACGGTTACAACAAACTGTGGTGCATCGACGCTTTTCAGTATCCCAGACACTTTTTTCCCGTCTTTCTGCAATACCTCCACCTCTTCGCCTATGCAGTTGACATACTGCTGCACCACCTTGAAAGGCTGTCCTATGCCTGCTGAGCCGACCTCCAGTTCATAGTCCTCCTCATCACGGTTGAGATGTTCTTCAATGAAACGACTGAGTTCTGCACAATCTTCAATCCATACGCCGTCTTTATGGTCTATCTCCACAACGATGCGGTCGTCTGGTGTTACGTCTACGTCAACGAGGAAGTACTCCTTGTCTTGCAACCATTCGTTGACAAATGTTTTTACTGTTTCTTTACTTATCATATATCTGATGATGCTGTCACATTCCATTAACGGCTCCATACCATTAATGTCACATTCCATTAATATAAGAATGAGAGACCTCTCATGAGGCCTCTCATTCCACTGAACGACTGCAAAGTTACTGCTTTTTTATTTAAATATTGTACGTGATTATAAATAGTGTTAATTCTTTAAATATAATTAACTCTACAGCTCCTTTTTTTCTTCTTGTTTCAGAAAAAAGCATTACATTTGTATTACTTATCGTTTCATCATCTTAACCTCCTGTCGCGCTATGTCGAATAAAGAAGAACTGTTCAAGAGAATACTGTGGGCAGCAGACCATACGGAAATGTCTGTGGCACGCCGCCTTTCACACATGCACACCACTTTGGTGCTTATATGCCATGAGGGACTTCGTGACAGCAGACACAGTTTCGGCAGTCTCTTCGCCCAGGTGGACTTTCTGTGCCGACATCTTCACCTCACCGTGTCAGACACCATAGAGGTTCAGCGCATGAGGCGAGACACTAACGGCATACGTCCTGACGGAGGGCCTTCAGAGGAGGATGTTCTCTACGGCTGTCGCGCACTCGCCGTGCTGCTCTCTGCTGTAGCGTGCTGCGACATACCTTCCGCGCTTGTCGGCAAGATACCCGCTACGGGGCGCATGCGCCCTGACTCCCGCCATATCGACTGGCGTCATCTGCGATGTGTCGCCGTGCGTGACGGTGAGGAAGAGAGAGGTGCCAACGCTGATGATGCAGACGTATTCCGCCTGCGTGTCAGAATGGAGGATGGCGACACCTCGCGCCATGTGTGCATATCCTCAGAAGAACGTCTCCTTCTGCATATCATACGCGACGGCATGCAGCTCTCGCTTGTCGACGTCCATGAAGAGGCTGACGGCACCCTCGCTCCGCGTTTCATTGTCGTAGAGCCCGACTACCTCCTTGACATCTCCTCCGTGGCGCATTGTTTCACCGACTACGGACATCATCCGCTGTCCTTTTTTGTCAATATGCTTGCGCCCGTAGAGAGCAGCCAGGCTATTCTACTCGGAAACTACGCCGGAAAAGTTCTTGACGCAGCCTTACGCACACCGACGCCGGGAGCGGACCTCTGGCGTGACACCCTCCGTGAGCATTTTGCTGAGGAGGCTCTCGGATATGCTACGTGTGACGACTTCAATCCACAGGAGTACAAGACGTTATGCCAGCGGCAGGCAAGGAATATCATCGACATCGTCAGTGAACTGCGAAAGACAGGAAGCCACCACGAGGACGGGGAAACCGCAGCAAGGCCCAGCGGCAGCGGAGAGCATGGCAGCGCCTTCCTTCTTGAGCCGTCCTTTGTATGTCCTGCCCTTGGTTTTCAAGGACGTGTAGACCTTATGACCGATGATATGCTGCTTCTCGTAGAGCAGAAGTCTGGCAAGAACTTCAACCTTGAGAGACATGTCAAAGGACCGCACGGAGCCTACCAGCGTGAAGACCATTATGTGCAGCTGCTGCTCTATTTCGCCGTGCTGCACCATAACTTCTCTGTTGCCATACCCCGCCTCGACCTCCGTCTGATGTACTCCCGTTATCCCCTTCCCGACGGTCTCCTTGCCGTCGGCTATTACCATACGCTTCTGCGTGAGGCGGTGATGTTGCGTAACCGTATTGTGGCAAGTGCCATGTATTTCGCACGTGAAGGCTTCACGCCCGAGATCTTGCGGCACATCACCCCCGCCGTACTCAACGAGAGAGGCCTCGACAATATGTTCTACAAGAAATATATCCTTCCGCGTCATCAGCATGTCATTGCCCCTCTTCATGCCATGTCACCTCTTGAGACAGCTTATTTCTGCCGTATGGTGACGTTCCTCTACCGTGAGCAGGCGGTAGGCTGCCTCGGCGTTCAGGAAGGCACTACCCACGGCATGTCAGACATCTGGAACATGCCGTACAGTGAGAAGACCCTTCAGGGCGACATAATGGTGTGTCCCGCCATGGAAGTCGGCGAGGGGTATGTCCACGACGTGACGCTTCGAAGGGCTGACAGCCGTGAGGTGAATTTCCGCAACGGCGACGGTGTCATGCTCTACCGCTTCCGTCCTGACGCTGTCCCTGACGCTACGAAGGCTGTATTATATAAAGGTGTCATAGTGAGTGTCACCCCTCATGCCGTGGAGGTGCATCTTACCGACCCCCAGCCGTTGTCGCGACAGAAGGGAGAGGAAGAAGGGACGTGGTTGTGGGCGGTGGAGCATAACTACTCGTCATCGGGGACAGCAAGCGGGCTGAGGGCGTTATATCTCCTCATGAGTTGTGAGAAAGAACGCCGTGACCTTCTTCTCGGACAGCGGAAGCCCCGCCACGACACTTCCGTGACGTTGTCGAGGACATACCATGCGGCATACGACGACGTCGTGCTCCATGCCATGCAGGCACAGGACTATTACCTCCTTGTCGGTCCGCCGGGGACGGGCAAGACCTCCATGGCTATGCGGTTCATCGTCCAGGAGGAGATGGAACGCATAAAAGGCTCTGCTGAGAGCTGCGGCATACTTCTCACGTCATACACCAACAGGGCTGTCGACGAGATATGTGCCATGCTCTCCTCTGCGGAGATACCTTTTCTGCGTATCGGGAGTCCCTACACCTGTGACAAGGCATACCACGACCGTCTTGCCTCAACGCTCTTCGCCAACGATGCCACTCTGGAGCGTATACGGCAGCGTGTCGCCACAACGCCCGTCGTCGTTGCCACGACATCAACGCTTATGTCACGTCAGCAGATCCTCGCTATGAAAACCTTCTCGCTGACAGTCGTCGACGAGGCATCGCAGATCCTTGAGCCAGACATCATAGGACTCCTCGCCCGCTTGGGTAAGTTCGTGCTCATCGGCGACAACAAACAGTTGCCTGCCGTAGTTCAGCAGCCTCCCTGCGACTCTGTCGTTGAAGACCCCCTGCTGCTTGACATCGCACTCTTCGACTGTCGTAACTCATTGTTTGAACGTCTGCTATGTTATGTTGCGGAACAGGACGAACGGGGCGAGACACCATGTCTCGGCACACTCCATTACCAAGGGCGCATGCACCCCGGCGTGGCCTCATGGCCTGACGGCATGTTCTATAAAGATGAAGACCTGCGCCCTGTCCCTCTGCCACACCAGGAGGCGGAGAGACCTTACGACACTCCGGCGTGTGGCGTTGACAGCCTTGCCGCCCTCCTTCTTCGGGAGCGTATGCTCTTCTTTGACATCCAGCCCGACGACACCCTTGCCGACTCCAAGTCAAACCTTGCTGAGGCGGTGTGCTGCGGAGAGATTGTCCGGTGCATTGCCGCCCTTATGGGCGACGGCTTCGATGCTCGTAAGAGCGTAGGCATCATAGTGCCTTACCGCAACCAGATCTCCCTGATACGTAATGAGATAGTACGCTGTGGCGGAGAGAGTTATGCCGACAGCGTGACAATAGATACCGTGGAACGTTTCCAAGGGTCGCAACGTGACGTGATAATATTCTCTTGCACCGTGAGCCAGCGTTACCAGCTGGAGTTCCTGACCTCAAACACTTTCCTGGCGCGTCAGAGAACTTCGGGAGAGGAATATCCCGTTGACCGTAAGCTCAATGTCGCCATGACGAGGGCGAGGAAGCAGATGATTGTTGTTGGCAACGCTCCCCTGCTTTCTACTGTCCCTATCTACCGTTCGCTTATAGAACATTGTCATGTGGTAAGCAGGTGTGCAAAGAACTAAGTTATAGTAAGGATGTGGTAAGCGTCTCCACGAAGACGTATTGCATAATAATGTTGGGCGAATGTAGGGAGAAGCGGTGTCCTATATTCGTAAATATCTGATGACATTCTTGGTGACATGGCTTATTCTACTCGTACATATCTCACTGGACGGATCATAAGTCCTGTTGCACGTCCTGCTGTTCCTACCACTTGTCCTACTGCACTGCTGTTGATGTTCAAGGCGTACTGTACGGGCTCGCCAGAACCATTGCCGATGGTACTGCTCTGCAGGTATGTGTCAGCCCCCCATTTCTCAGTGTTGGCAGCGTTGTCAATATATGAGGTGGCAGGAATGAGTATGCTTTTGCCACTGTAAGCGCCTTTTCCCGTCAGCCGGAACCATGTCCGGGAGCTGATGGTTTCTTTCGTTATGGTGACATTCTTGAGAAGCAGATCGAAGTCCTCGGCAGTAGGTATGTACCAGCCTGACGGCCAGTTGAGCTGCACGATGTCGTCTTCTTTCAACAGGTCTCTGACATTCTTTTCTCCCGTCGCCCTGTTCCATAAGTATTTTGTTGCTATTGCACTGTTATTATATTCTGTTTTATTGAATTTTGCCGGTTCTTCGATGTCACCCCATGCGAGACGCATACCAAGGTTTCCCGTACATTTGAGAATATACGCTTCCTCGTCAACAGGAGTGCGGTTGTATGTCTGCAGGTCCACCTTCGACTCCACTCCGTAGTTGAACGGACTCCACAGCACTTTATATTTCACTTCCATTCCGTCCTCGGTCACCGTCTTTGTAATGCCTAAGTCCACGGCGAGGTCGTCGATATGCCTTACGATAATGTCTTTCCTTTCAGCATACGTAAACACATGTTTCGCCTTCAGCACCGGGCGTATGTTTACGCCGGAATACCTGTTGGAGGTCGTGGTCTTCAGCAGTGTGTTTGTCGTGAGTCCTGTAAAGTATGCCGTCCCGCTTCTGCTGGCAGACATATAATATATATACTGGTTGTAAACGATCGAGGCGTTGTTGGCATAGCCGTTGGAAGGCATGGTTATGGTGTTGCCGTTGATCTTGCTGCGGAAGGTTGTCATATTTATGTCCTTGCCCAGTTCCGGGCTATACACCGTCTCTGTGCTTACCGTCTCCACGTTGTCAATAAACTCTTTCAGGTCGTCGGCACTTGGCAGCGACCAGTGTCCCCCCCAGTACTGCGTTACGGGGTCGTGTACCGTTCTCGTTATGTCCGAGGGCAGCAATGTGGTGGCTGTAAGATACGGGTCGTCGATGTATGAGTCGTAGCTGTATGTGTCCTTCTCGAACAGTTCTCCCCATGCGAGGCGTTTGCCTATCTTGCTGCTGACAGATGCTATGGCGGCATCGTCCATATATGTCGCTGTCTCCGCACCGAGGTTTATCGGGCTCCACCTTATGCCTGACGGCAATCCGAGGTCTATGGCACACCTCTCGTCCATGCCGTAGGTATATACTATGGAGTGGCGTCCGTTCTCTATTGCTATGCCGCTGATGTCGTAAGCCATCTCCTTTATGCCTGTGAGATAGTTTCCGATGGTGTATTTCCCCTTTACGCTCAGTGTCTGAGGAGACGTGGCGTCGAGGAGGTATCTGTAGTGCTCCACGTTGTTGTCGTCCACAGTCTTTGTGAAAGGATATGCCGTTGTCCAGCTGCCGCTGTGGTCTTGAGTGAACGAGTGATAGATGTCTATCTTGGCATAGCGGTGTCTGAAAGCCAAGGTCGTCACGGCGTTTGTCTGAGGTGCTGTCACCTCTGTGTACATCCAGTCGGTAGCTGCCTCTGCGCTCTGGTCGTAGGCGGGGGCAGTAAGAAGGGCGTTGATCTCTGCGGTTGTTGAGCAGTTGTTGAAAGCCTCGGAATACGGGTAGTACGCCACGTAACGGTAGCCGAACTTATGCACCACTTCCGTAATGCTGGAGTTCAGGTTCCACGCCTTGCCGTCGGGAGTGGTGAGACGCAGGTTCTTGGCGTTCTTGCCGTCGATGGTGCTCACGAAGTTGCCGTCAGCGTCGATGATGAACATTCCGAAGGAGTCGCCGGCGTTGAAGTCTCGGGTGACGTCATTGTCATAGACATCAAGCACCTGCCCGCGTGTCTGAGGCTCGTCAACGACGACAGCCTCAAACCTCATGGCATGACCCTCAGCAGGAGCGTCCGCCGGCACGTACATGTCGTCGGAACAAGCAGTGATGACGAGGCATAATAGTATGTAAATCAGTTTCTTCATCGTTCCTCTACATTTATTCTTATGGCGCTGCGTGTCTCCGTGTTCGTATTCCAGTTTTTACCGCCATAGACAGGTCTGATGAGCATTCCCGTATATCGGTGTCCGTTCTGTGTCAGTCCCATCAGCTGTATCGTGTTGCCGTTTTTATCTACGTACGACGACTGCTTTATTACAGGTGTTATGGCTGTTATCTTCCCAGTGTCGTCCGTCGTCAGCCTTGTCTCCATCTCCATATAGCTTGAGCAGTCAATCTGGCTGTGTGAGGCTGACGAGGCGAAATAGTACATGCCGCCGTAGTCGGAGCTGTAGTTCGTGGTAGATTTCACGCCGTGATATCCACGTGAGTTGCATGCGAGCATGTCAATGCTCCAGTCGCTCCATGTCCCGCCGGGGAAATAGAGCACCTCGCCGTTTATCTTGCTCTTGAACTTGAATATAGTGACGAGATAACGGTAAGGCCTCACGCCCTCCGTCCCGAAAAACTCCGAGTTGTCGGGGTGCAGGTTCTTGTATGTCCCGTCAGCATTTTTCTCCTCTATCCACGAGGCATAGCGCACGTTGTCCTCAAAATAAAAGTCCTCGACGCTGATGTCGCAGTTTCTCATCAGTTCGTCGATCTCGTTCTCGTTGGGTATTCGCCACTCGCCTTTCCACAGCTTGTTTCTCACCACGTCATATTCCGTACCCGCGATGTTGCCGTCGATTTCGGCATAAGAATATTTCCTGTCGATATATGTATCAGGATAATAGCCTTTTGCCGACCCTGACACGAGCGGTGTCACGGCGGTCTCGCTTTTATAATCGTCGCCTGTGGCAGAGATCCTTCCTTCGGCGTCGAAGAGCACCGCAGGCTTCTCATACTTCGTCACCAGCTCGCCCCATGAGAAATAGTCGCCACGGTCGAAGCAGGCGTGAAGGTCGCTCTGCATAAGCTCTGTCTTGGGGTTGCCGTCGGCGTCGTACCATGTGCCTCCTCGTGCCGTCTGTTCCGAAGCTGTCTCTGACCCGAGGTTATGGTTTGCCCAGATACATCCCGAGGGGAAGCCCATATCCACTCCGGCAGACTTGTACGACACCGTGGGTTGGGTATATATCGAGACGTAGAGCATGCTGTTCTCCTTCAGGTTGACGTATGTCTGCCAGTAGGAGTAGCTCGTTATCTCGCTGTCGTCGCCGTCGGGGGTATGTGTTGACAGAGCCGTGCCGTAGATCTCGACATTGTCCTGCGGTATGCAGATATAGCTGTATGCCTCCGTGCCCTCCGGCTTATACATCTGCGAGAGTGTTATAGGGTGTTCTACGGTGAGGTCGGACGACTCGCCGTTGTAGTATATCTTCAGCAGACTCATGGCGTGGGAGAACGTTAGGCGCAGCGTCGTGCCGCTGAATTTCGGCGACTTGCATACGAGGAGGTCTGCGGCATTGTATTTCTCCTTCGTCGACTGGTCGGCATATAGCGTGGGGTAGTCCGCCGTGTATTTCGCTATCACCTCGTCCATGGTCTTGCATTCGTCATACCGGCTGCTGTATGGTGCGTAGGCGATATACGTGTTGCGGGCGTTGAAATACACGTCAGAAGAGATAATGTTTCCTTGATTGTCAACACGGTATCCGTGTCCTGTCTTCTGCACCAGATACCTGTAGTTCCTGTTCACCACGTTGCCGTCCTCGTCGGCCACGATCAGTCCGAAGTCGTCGCCGGGGGCGAATGAGGTGATGACGCCGTTGTTGATGGATGCCCTCGTAGCGACATCGTTGACGTTACCGTTGTACGACGCTATGTCGACAATAATCTCCAAGGGTGTCCTGGCCTCCTCCGGCATGTCGTCCGCAGAGCAGGAAGCGAGGAACGCCAAGGTCAGGAGCAATAACATCCTGCCGGCGCTGTAGGGCAGAAAGAGAGTCGCTCTCCTTGCTCTTGTTAGCAGAATATTTCTCATCATCATTTCCTTTCTTTCAATAATACGGGACGTATGGAATAGCCGTTGTAGCGTTGCCTTTCCTTCATGGCATCTTTATATGTCGACATGTGTCCTTCGCTGCCGTCGACAAAATACTTCGTCACGAAAGCCCATGCGTTCTCTGTGGCTCCCGCGGTTGTGGAGCTTGACGTTGATGACCAGTAGCAGCACATGGCTTTGTTTACTTTCTTGTAGGAGCCGCTCGACTCGTCATAGCCCGAATATCCCGTTATGGGGAAGTATATCAGGCCTGTCAGCTTGTTGTCGGCGTCTCTCTTCGTCACTTCCCACACCGAGGCATCGAAGTCGAGGTTCTCCTCAGAGGTGTCGCCGTCACTGACTTTCTTCACGGTCTTCCATTCCCACTTACATTCTCGAATGATGTCTTCCCACATCTCCTGTGTCGGCATGCTCCAGAGCCAGTATCCGTCGCCGAGATACTGTCTTACGGCATCGTGAGCCGTAGCGCGTATGTCGCCGGAGGCCGTAGAGTTGTAACCTTCCGGAGAGTATTGTGCAGCGTCTTTCTTCGCCACCTCGCCCCATGCGTAGTGGTTGCCCGTCTCCAAAGGTTCCATGGCTCCGAGATTGCATGTCGCCCACAGCACGTCATAGTCCTTGCCGCCGATGTTCGTCGTCATGCCGAGGCTTACAAACACCATCTGTGCCGTCTCGCTGCCCGTCTGATACCATACGGCGTCAGGTGACACGATGATGTTCAGCGACTCGGTGTTGTCGGTGTTGTATGTCGTGCAGCGTGAGATGTCTATGGTGTTCAGGCGTATCTCCTTCTCCTCCAGCCCGAAGTTGAACGTATAGAGTTTTCCTGCCTCAAACTTATGGTTCGTGATGACGTCAGAGTCGAGACGGAGCTGGTAGGTGAGATAGTTGGTGTCTATGGTGAACTTCAGCGGCACATGGTTGAAATCGCCGTCTATGGGGAAGCACATATTGTAGAAAACGCCCCTTTGCGTACGGGGTATGGTGACGTTGGATATGTCGGTGGTCAGCCTGTTGTAATAAGCCGACTTGCCCGCCTGTTCCGCTACCGTGCCGTCGGCGAACCTCAGCATGTTTGGGAAGAGCCTCGTGCCGTTGTCCGACTCCATCTTTATGCCTGTTATGATTATGTCGGAGGAGATATTGTTCGTAATGTTGAAACGGATTACGGCACATGCGGAGTTGAAATGTGACGTGTTGGCAACGACGTCATTGTCTGTCACGGACAGCAGGGTGGTGGAGGTATAGACGTAAGAACAGTCGGCGAGCGACGAGAGGTCGTTGACACGCTCGCTGTAGCTGAACGTAGAGGGCAGCGACATGTCGACGGTGACGGTAGCGGGGGTGCTGCTTACCGTGGTGTTTCCGTTGACGGGGTGGCAGCAGTACATGTTGTCGCCGGGAGCTACGGGCATGACGTACTCTTTTTCCGCAACGTCATATTTCACTCCTCCTAAGGTGCGCAGCTGTATCTTCGACTTCTCTGCATCTACCGTCTCGAACGCGGTCATGGAGTGGTATTGTGCTGCTGACGACATAGCCTCATAAAACGGCACATACTGACTGCCATGTCTTATGGCTGTCAGCATGTTCGTGTTGTTCTCCCAGATGTAGCTGACCTTTCCCGCCTCTGTCTCAGACCTGTCGTCCCACGTGCTTCGTGTCTTGGCATCGGCAAAGGAGATGTCTAACCGCCGCAGTGAGTCGTGCAGGGACTCTTCGTCGGTGCATGAGGACAGCAGCAGTAAGGATAGAAGAATATTACGTATGAGTTTCATTCTCTTGCTGGTTGCGTGATGTTATTCTGTCATGTCGGTGTCCGAGAACTCTCCTCCGGGTATGATGTCGTTGCAGTCGAAGAAGGAGTCTTTCGTGAGGACCTTTACGAGCTTAGGACTTTTCTCTGTCAGTGAGAAGATGTATATGTAGTTCTTTCCGCTCTCCCATGTCTTGCTGTTCTCGAACGTTGCCGTCTTCTGTTCTCCGTTGCGGTTTAGCGTCACCGTCCAGTCTTTTGTGTTTGAGGCATCGGGGACACAGTAGTAGCGCGTCGAGGAGAGTATGGCGTCTGTGGTGTTTGCCGGAACGGTCACGTCGTCGTATAGAAGGCTTGCCTTGCTTGTCGCCGTCGTGGTGAGCTGCTGTGTCGTCGTGACAGTTGTCATGCTCCAGTCGTAGGCATACGTCATATTCGCCTCTGATGATATTGAGGCATTGGGAGTCAGCATGATGTCTGACACGTTGACATCGGCAGAGGATGTGTTGAGAAACGCCACACATACCATGCAGTGGGCGTAAGCGAAGCGGAGGTTGACGGTCTTCCCGAAGTTGGGCGAGCCGTTCGCTATGGCCAAAGGCTCACAAGCCATGACGCTGCCCGACAGGTTGTTCTCAAGATGTAGGGTCACGGACGTTGCGCTGATGGCGGTGACAGCGTCGGAGGGCGCTCCTGCGGTGAAGAGATACCGGTCGGCGTTGCTGTTCCAATACATCAGGCGTTGCGTGTCGGTGACGTACGACCATTCGTCGTTCTGGAACTTCACGTCATATCCGTTCATCACCACGGTTTGTGTACCGCCTGTTTCCGATACGGCAAAGACCTTGAAGTTGTCGTACATGCCTTGGGGGATATACGAACGGGAAAAGGGAGACGGAGCTTCTGCAGACAGCAATAAAGGTGAATATCCGGAGACAACGTCCCCGGATAATTCATCTTTGTTATTGCAACTGAGCAACAACGGTAAGAAAAGTAACGCTGTTGCCGTATGGTGCAGCTTCATGGCTCGTAGCGATTAAAGGTTGATGGTGACGGTAACATCTGCCCAATTTGTCACTTCATATACACTGAAGCGTATTGGCGCAAGTTGGATAGGTTCTCCGGTATCTTTATAGCCAACGTTGCTTGCCATAATAATCTTGTACGTATAACGTCTGCCTGCTAATAATTCTGTTATTTCTAAGTTAGAGTCACTTGTTCCAGACATCGGGATATACATTACTCCATCAGAGGTTTCGTTTCCAACGAGATATTCGTTTGCTGCCTTAACCTTACATGTCAGTTTTAGACAAACGAGATCTGACTCTGATAGTAATTTGTTTGTGCCTGTAATATGTTCCTTTACACCATCCCACATTTTTTTGCCAGTTCCTGTTACATTGTGTTTCATTGAGGCATTTGTGGCAAAGAGATAACCATTTGCATCATTGTCGAAGAGTTTGACTCCTTCTGTGTTGCTAATAGTTATAGACTTAGGAGAATCAGAGAAATCAAAAGAACGTATTTCGTCATCGGTTGAAGGGGTGTAAGAAGCTTGATTAGAACTAAATACGTTTATATCTCCCTTAGTAGATGTGTTTAGAACCTCAACTTTTGAAATAATGACCTCTGTTTGTGGAAGATTCACCTGAATAATAACAGATGCCAGCTTTGAGAAAGCGTGATTGAAATACAGATGTACACGTTCATCTTGCGCTTTGTTTGCAAGATAAGAGAATAAAACATCCTGATTTCCTGTCTTGTTAGTTATTGTCATTACAGGGTCGGTGTCGTTTTTGATTGATTTAAATGTCGCTCCATTCTCTGAGTAGGGGAAATAGGCCACAAAGTCCATGGAACCACCTGCAGGCCAATATTTCATTTCTTCAGCATTAGCATACTCCCATGATCCACCAGTTCCAGTGGCATCTGATTTCCATACCTGCTGAATAGCTTTATTTTCAGCACCGAGATATATTTCATTGTCAGAATTGTCATATC
>CALZUQ010000032.1 GCA_945829425.1 uncultured bacterium
GTTATGTCACTGACCCATATTTCGTTAGGTCGCATGGGAACCACATCCTTTATCAGGTTGTCATACTTGTGGTAATGATGGCTGGAGTCAGTCGTCTTGTAGTGACGACGTCTTTTCAACTGCACCATCAATCCATTGCTACGGAGCAATTCTATGAACGCATCGCGTCCAGGCATACGATCAGTGGATTCAAACAAGCGTTTGACGATGAGGTATAGCTTGGCACAACCAAGTCCGGGGTTATCCTTACGGTATTCTCTGGCCTTCTCCACTATCATGGTTTCTAAGGCATTATCGACAAAGTCATTGTCTGGATCTTCACGGTTGTAGAACGACTGTCTGCTGTAACCAAACAGTCTGCAAAGAGTATTCATCGATGCTGGTGAAGACTCTTCGCGGAGCAGACTTACTGTTTGGTGCCAGATTTTTTTCTTATTGGAATATTGAAACGTTCTTCAGCTAGGTTGATCATTGTATCGTATGCATGAGCACGCAGTTTCTCCAGTTCTGCCTCTTTTCTTGCTTTCTTGAGCTCTGCTTTCAATTCTCTTATCTGCTCGTCTTTGCTTTTGTTTGCCATAGTGTCATCGTTTTTCTCTTGCAAAGATACTAAACGATTTTCAGAAAGATAACGACCTACCCAGGAAAATAGCACTTGAACGTTGGAAATGTGATGTTTCTCAACTAATTCTTCGGGCGTATTCTCGCCTTTAAGGAAATCAAGTGCAGCAAGTACTCGATCTTCTTCATCATGAATGTAGCGAGTGGATTCTACCCATACCCATTCATACTGACCGGTCGCTTCATTTAGGACTCGATCTTTTTCACGTTTTACTTTTGTTCTCATACACTTTTGCTTTAGGCATCCAAAAGTGTCAAGTTTTTCTAGGGTAAGTCAAATTATGTTAAACGCCCTCATTTAATTCGTTTTTGTCAGTAAACGGCAGTGTGTCGTATCACCCCGTTGTGGCGACACTTTTTAGGCATACCGATATTTTTTTTGCATTCCTATTTATATTTATTAATGTTGGTTCAATTATATTTATTAGGTTTAGTTCTTTTTCTATTTATTAGGTTTGGTTCTATTTAATCACTTCCCTCCGAACCCACCTTAATAGAACTTTTGGTTGAACCTGTTGCTGACAGGCAATGGTTCAATCCCCTTTGGGGCGCACAAAGTTTTTTTTTTGATACCATTTCCATTTTCACTTGAGAAAGTAGAATAATCAATAGAACCAACCTGTAACTTTTTCTGATGTTTCATTGCAGGAGAAACCTAAAATCTGTTGTGTGCGCAATCTTTTGTTACATCCTGAGAGTCTTATATGGGTCTTATATGAGTCCTAAATGCCTCCTAATTGAATTCAAATGCAAAAGCATTACTTTTTTGTCGTATATGCAATAGATGAATGACCCTTCTGAAATGGTTTGTGGAAGATTTTCCGAAGGGCAAGCATCTGTCGTGTGGCGTTACCTGTTACCCGTTACCTTGCAGTAACATCTCACAAAGTGTATAGCACGGACGTACCGTGTATCTCTCCTCTATCCATTTAGTGACGTACGTGGCAAATTTTCCACTGAGCACACAGAGGTTGATACAGTGAGTGCGTATCGGTCGATATCCGTTCAGTACGTTGGTAATCTTCCGTATCGTCGGCAAAGATAATACTTTATCTTAGACCCTCATCCAAAAATTTTATTCTCAATGTTGTTTGCCTTTGCGGCGTTTTCGTATAGATTTATTATATCATCGTAATCTATGAAAGTAAAACGGTCTCTTATGTCTTTATATATTTCGAGATGAATAGTCTTGTCATATTTATCATGGTGTTTCTCTGGAGCTACGATATAGAAATGAGAATAAATATTCTGTAACTGAGCACATCTATTAAATGCTCCATTTAGTGTTCCGACGCTATCAACGATTTCAAATGCTTTTTCAGGAAAAATCAAACCATTACTACTAAGCCATAATACATCAATGTTTTTTACCTCATTGACTATTTGGGGATAAGTAAACGAAGGCAATTCCTTTAGAGAAGTAAAATTATTCAAGCTTAAATTATCACGATAAATGGCAGAAGGGTCTGCAGTATATGTTCTGTATTTCTTGAAATTTCCAAGTTCAATGCAAATTCCTTCTATATAGGAATGCATTCTTATCTTTTCTTTAGGAACACTTTCTTCTTTATAGTTGCTAAGGGCATAGATGCTTATTCCAATTTTCTTGAAACGAGTGCCTTTATTCAATTCCCTGTATAATACTCCACGTATTCCAGCTGCCCAATCTCGAGAAACTTTCGCCGCTGGATAATATTTTTCTATCTCGTCATATATTAAATTAAGACTTGCCGCCCCACCATGCGACAACATTACTTGTTCTATAGCATCAACTTTTGTCATATCGTTAATCAAATTAAGCTGCATCAATATGCAGATGCCAATAAAGACTCGGGCAATCTAAAGGATAATATCTTACAAATGTGTTCGGCCTGTTTGTTTCCAAATATGCCTCATTGATTTAATGGGCATTTTTTCTTGTATTCGTCAATAGTCAGCTGCTTTTGGTGTTCTTCTATCCTCTTTTCTCCTATATTGCTCATGTAGTTCTGCAATATAAACAGTTTGCTCGTTGTTAAAGTTCCTTCTACATGCTGACTAACCTCATAGTTCAGTTTTGCTATGCTTATGGCTATACTTTCAGGCATATTGCCCAAAGAACTGTCAAGCGAACGTGCTAAGGCTGAGTAGTATTGTATCTCTGATACATGTGCAGCGATGAAAACGTTGTGAAGCTTAATGTTAATCACTCCATTCTCATTATCAACTGCTGCAAGATGACGTGATGAAAAGCCGTTTGCGTATGATCTTACGGTACTACTGACAATCCTTCTAATAGCTTTTTTATTTTGCTGATACTATCCTCCTTAAACAGTTAGTAGTTTTATATGAAGAAATAATTCTCGTGATTGTCAACCTTGTCAAAAGTCAAAAGACACTCTTTATTTGACAGAACCTGAAGATTTGCTCACGTTTCCATCGATAATGGTTACTTATTTCGCCTGCAAAAATACTGTTTTTTTTCGACTCTACCAAATTCTCGACGCAAAAACCACAATTGTTCTGCCATTTTACACTTTCAAAGCCAATTTCCATCCATTGCTATTATTTCTCATCCGCTTTCACCGTGGAAAACTGTTTGAGTACCTACGAACTGTTTACAAGGTGAAACGTTCTACGTTCCAACTATGTAGGAAAATCTACCGTTTCTTGTCCGAAGAAAAATGGGACTTACTTGGGAGGAACTTGGGACTTACTTGGGAGGAACTTGGGACTTACTTGGGAGGAACTTGCAGTGTCTTGCAAGCAAAACGCCTTAACACATTACTTTCATATACAATCAAAGATTATGCCCCTGGGTTTTGTACATGTCCGTACGTCTGCCTTTTCTTCATGTAACAGCTATTTGCTGATTTAGCACGGAGATAGAATAACAATAGGCTAACAATAGAACAACAATAGAACAACAACAGGCAATCAACAGGCAATCAACAGGCAATCAACAGGCAATCAACAGGCAAACCATAGTCAAACAATGGAGTAAAAGCAAGAGTGTATAATTATAATAAAAAGCCGCATTTTTACGACAAATAAAAAGCAGAAAGGCAACATCGACAAAAAATATGAAAGTGGGGCGACAAAAGCGTGAAATTTTCCGGAATAAATATTCGTTAACAGAATTTCGGTGAGACGCATTTTTCACACGAACATAGCGACTAACAGCCAATTAGTCAGAAAGTAAGCGGAAACAACAAATGACGATCAAAGGCGACAAACGCATGTTGTCAGCGGAAAAAGTGACAGTGTTGGAAAATGAAAGGATTTATATATATTTAACTTGTAACAGGTCATTTTGTAATGAATATTTTTTTAATTTTGCAACATGAATGTGAAGAACCGCAGCGTTTTGCGGGTTGTAACCGAGATGAATAACAATAATTGAGCAAAAATATCCAAACAATGAAGAAAACATTACTTACCATGACACTGCTGTTCGGATGCTTCCTTATGGCTTCCGCACAGCTGCCTTCCGTAACACTCAAGAGCATGGACGGAAAGACCGTGAAAACAGACACACTATCAAACAATGGCAAACCGTTTATCATTGACTTCTTCGCCACATGGTGCAAACCCTGCAACCGTGAGCTGACGGCGATAAGCGAGGTATATGAAGACTGGCAGAAAGAGACGGGGGTAAAGGTCATAGCAGTATCAATAGATCAGGCGCAGAACATAAACAAAGTCAAGCCGCTCGTAGACAACCACGGATGGCCATACGAAGTGCTGCTCGACCCTAACAGCGAGTTCAAAAGGGCACTCGGCATACAGATGATACCTTACACGCTGATTGTCGACGGAAAAGGAAAGATAGTTTACAAACATAACGGCTATGCCGACGGAGCAGAGGAAGAACTGATAGAGAAAGTTCGTGAACTCATAGCCGCAGAATAATACTGGCAGGAGACTTTAGGTGGCTTCTGTTAATTATTCGACAAGTCTCCCACCGTCATGGCAGCGCAGAAAGAAAAGCATTGCCGAAACACCGAAAGACATAATGAAGAAAAAACTATATCACATCCTCATGCTATCACTCCTCGCCATGCCCACTTTGGCACAAGAGGAGAAGAAAGTCGTCGTCAGCGGAAGCATACAGAGTGACATTCTCTTCCCGGAGAACGACGAGAAGATCAACGCAGTAAAAGACGGCGACGACATCAAGACAAACACATACGTTGAGGTCAACGCCATGTCGAAACACCTCGACGCGGGAGTGCGCTTCGAATACCTTGACCACCCTCTCCCCGGCTATGAGCCAGGCTTCAAGGGCTATGGCGTAAGGCATTACTTCCTGAAGCTCCACTACGACAAGTTCGACGTCACCGCCGGCTCGTTCTACGAGCAGTTCGGCTCAGGCTTCATACTCCGCACATACGAAGAGCGCAGCCTCGGCGTAGATAACTCACTCCTTGGAGGCCGCGTGACGGTAAAGCCGTTTGACGGCGTGACGATCAAGGCGCTGACAGGTCAGCAGAGGCATTACTGGCACTATAACGACAGCTGGATAAGCGGCGGCGACATAGAGCTGAACCTCGACCGCTGGTTCAAGGGCATGGCAGAGAAGAACATCTTCCTCACCGTAGGCGCATCGTGGGTGAACAAATACGAGAAGAACGAGGGCGACCTCTCGCAAACCGTGAAGGAAGAGGACGGCACTTACAAATACATCCTGAACACCCCTGAATATGTCAACGCCTTCGATGTCCGCACAAACCTGCAGGTAGGCAACTTCAGCGTGCTCGGCGAGTATGCGTGGAAGACGGACGACCCGTCGTTCGACAAGAACTACCCGTATATCTACCGCAAAGGCAGCGTGGCAATGCTCTCGACATCATATTCGAAGAGCGGCATGAGCGTACTCCTTCAGGCGAAACGCAGCGACAACATGTCGTTCAGGAGCGGACGCTCCGTTTATGGTACGTCGTCGTTCATCAACCACCTTCCGGCGTTCACCATGGACCATACCTACGCGCTTGCCGCCCTATACCCTTACGCCACACAACCTAACGGAGAATGGGCATACCAGGCAGAGGTGGGCTATAAGTTCAAGCGTAAGACACTCCTCGGAGGAAAATACGGCACAGACGTAAAGGTGAACTTCTCACACGTCCACGCCATTGACCGTAACGACCACGTCGGAGACGGCTCGGCGATGGGCACCGACGGATATGGCTCGGCATTCTGGAAGTGGGGCGACGAGAAATACTACCAGGACCTGAACATACAGCTTACGAAGCGCCTCTCTCGCTCCTTCGTGCTTAACCTGATGTATATGAACCAATACTACAACAAGACCGTTGTAGAGGGTGAGGGCGGCATGATACACTCAGACATCTACGTCGCCGACGGAAAATACCGTTTCAACAAGACGTTCACACTGCGTGGCGAGATGCAGTATCTGCATACCAAGGAAGACGAAGGCGACTGGATGTACGGCTTGCTGGAGCTCACGGTGCTGCCGCACTTTATGTTCACCATCTCCGACATGTACAACAGCGGCGAGACGAACATACACTACTATCAGGGATATGTCACGTTCAACACCGGCTCACACCGCCTGCAGGTAGGTTACGGACGCACCAGGGCAGGCTTCAACTGCTCAGGAGGCGTATGCCGATATGTTCCGGCAAGCAAGGGCGCGACAATATCATATAACTACAACTTCTGACGGAAGGACAGTATCCAACAAAAAAACATCACATCAATGAAAATAAAGACAATCCTCTCTCTCGCCGTTGCCGGCATGGCGCTGATGGCGTCGTGCAGCAATATCGACGAAAACGAGAGATTCATCAAAGGCGACGCTATTACCGTAGGGAAAAAAGTGCTTATCGAGGACTTTACAGGACAGAGATGCGTAAACTGCCCTAAAGCCACCGAAATGATTGCGAAGCTGCATGACACGTTCGGAGACAACATCGTGGCGGTAGGTATATACGGAGGACCTTTCGGAAAAAGCACGACGGGAAAATTCTACCCGCTGACAACAGAGACGGGAGAGTACTACAACGTGAAGAACAACGTCACGGAGCAGCCTTATGGCGCGTTCAACCGTTTGTATTACCTTGCTGACTACCAGCAGTGGGAAAACATCGTGGCAGAGCTGATCGCCATGCAGACAGTCATAAACATGGAATGTGAGAACACCTACGACGAAGCGTCACGCCAGCTGACCATAAACGTCAGGGCGAAAGGCTTGGACAACGTAGAGGGAGCATACCTGCAGGTTTGGCTCACGGAGGACAACATCGTCAACACGCAGTATATGCCTGACGGCAAGCCGAACAAAGACTACGTCCACAACCACGTGTTCCGCACGTCGGTAAACGACCGCGACGGCGAGCCGGTGACGATAACGAAGGACGGGACGACAGAGAAGACATACACCACAACGCTCGACAGCGAATGGAAAGCGGAGGACATGGATGTCGTTGCTTTCGTATTTACAAAAGACGGTGTGCAGCAGGTGGTGAAGACAAGGGTGGTGAAGTGATACATCTTTCTTTGTAAGTGATTGCACCATAGCTCGCTATGCTGCTTCACCCTTACAAAGAAATCTGCTCGAAGATAGAGCAAAATCCCATCAAAGCTAATTTATAGAACCTACCTTTAACACTGATACCTTATTATATATATAGTATATGAACATAAAACATCTCACGACAATAGCAGCATTTCTCCTTGCTACCGCAGCACACGCCGTTCCGGCAAAGCCGGGGACATGGCGCACGCTGACCCTTGAGGACGGCAGTACGGTGAGGGCGGAGCTGTGCGGCGACGAGTTCTGCCGATACTGGAAAACTGCCGACGGACAGGCGTATGTCCTCAACGAAGGGACACGCTACGTCACGGCGGACAGAGACATGATAGAGGCTCTGGGAGCTACGGCACGCAGCAGGGCGAACGCCGAGCGCATGACACGCGCCGACGAAGGAGCGACAGGGAAATATACGGGAAAGAAAAGGGGAGTGATAATACTTGTAGAGTTCACTTCGAAAAGTTCCCAGGGCATTCCTGCCAAGACGTTCTCCACGTCCGACGCCCAGGCATTCTACAACCGCGTGGCTAACGAGGCGGGCTTCAACGACGCTACAGGCTTCAAGAGCAGCGTCTACGATTATTTCTACGCCCAGAGCTACGGACAGTTTGAGTTCAACTTCGATGTCGTAGGGCCTTTCAAACTGCCTAACACATACAGAACCTACGGTGCCAACGACGCTACGGGAAACGAGACATACGTAGGAAAGCTGATATACGACGCATGTCAGTATGCCGACGTAAAAGGCGGCGTGGACTTCTCGAAATACGACTGGGACGGCGACGGCATAGTCGACCAGGTCTTCGTGCTCTACGCCGGACAGGGTGAGAACACCTGTCCTGAAGACCCTTACCTCATCTGGCCTCAGGAAGGCACGTTAGGCTCCATAGGCATGACCCAGCAGCCTTTCGACTTCGATGGCGTGACGATAAAGAACTTCGCATGCAGCAGCGAACTCGGAGAAGGCGGGACACTCGACGGCATAGGCACTATATGCCATGAGTTCTCACACTGCTTCGGCTTGCCCGACACATACGACAAAGGAACGTCGTTCGGACAGACGACGCTGAAATACGGCATGTACGTCTGGGACCTGATGAACATGGGCAACTACCTCGACCACGGCTTCCAGCCGTCAGGATATACAGCCTTGGAGCGGAGCCTCTGCGGATGGATGACACTCACGGAACTGAAAGAAAGCACCGTGGTGGAGAACATGAAACCTCTCGCAGAGAAAGGTGAGGCATACGTGATATACAACGAAGGCTGCCGCGACGAGTATTATATCCTGGAGAACAGACAGAAGACGGGATGCGACGCAGGGCTGTATGCCAGCGGCTTGCTCATAAACCATGTGGACTTCAGCGACGAGGCGTGGAAGAACAACGACGTGAACACCACGAAGGAACGCTGCGGCATAATTGCCGCCGACAACTCACGCGGCAGGACAGAGGACGACGTTCGCGGAGACCTCTATCCTTACAACGGAAACAATGCGCTGACAGCCACCTCGGTGCCTGCTGCCACTGTGAACCACACCAACGTCGACGGCTCACTGCTTATGCGTAAAGAGCTGACGGAGATAAAGCAGAACGCTGACGGCACAATATCCTTCCGCTTCCATAACCCTCTCCCGGCAGGCATCGACAATATAACGCTCGTCGGCGAAGGAGTGAAAGCGACCTATACCCTCTCCGGACAACGTACGACAGACACTCCACGACAGCACGGGGTGTATATCCAGAACGGAAAGAAGATTATAAGGTAGGAAGGGGGCGAGGTTTCAGGTTTCAGGTTCCAGGTTTGAGGTTCCAGGTTTCAAGTTTCAGGTTTCAGAGTGACCCCTAAGACATAGTGAAAGCTATCAGACGAAACAAACCTTTCAGGTAGAAACTTCTTGAAGGACAAACGATTAAACAAACCTTTCAGGCAGAAACTTCTTTGAGAATAAACGCCGAAACGAAGCTTCCGGACAGAATTATCTTAGAAAACAATAATAAAAAAACATATCATCATGAAAAAACTCTACACACTTGCAGCAGCACTGCTCTTCGGAGCTGCTGCCCTCTTTGCTCAGGACGAGCAGTACGTGCAGTTCGTGGAACTTAACAAAGCGGGAGAGTACGTACCTTTTGAAAACGGAGCTACCATAACGCGCTCTACCATTGAGACGGTTGACGACGGCTTCGAGGTTTCGGTATTCATAAACAGCGGTTTGTATGTCAAGACGCTGAAGGACAACGACATTATGACACGTGTGGCATATAACATAAAAAGCCTGCCAAACGGTCGCCACTCTATATGTTACGGCAACTGCGTGGAAAAAACCGAGACAGGACAGTTCTACTACCCAGGTCTCAGCACGTCAGGAAACATCACATCGACAGTGACAAACCCGAAAGGCGATCCAAAGTCGCTGGCGGCGGAATGGTTCTGTACAGCAGAAGGAACGGCAGTAGTAGAATATTCTGTCGACGCCTTAGAGCAGGACGGAGCGGAAATGGTGCCAAAACCGGGCGGAGGCTTCATCTCAACACCGAAGTATAAGGTTGTGAAGAGCTGCACCATAACGGTGAACTACGTCAACGACCCTACGGGAATAGACAACGTCAACGCTGAGGACATCGTAGCGACAGAATATTTCGACATCACGGGAAAGAGAGTTGCCAAGCCTGCCAACGGCCTGTTCATAAAGAAAACGACAGACAGCGAGGGTAGGGTGACGGCAAAGAAAGTGACAATGTAAAAGCATAAAAAATATTAACAATACATACCTATGAAAAAAATTCTGACATTATTCCTCCTCGCCATGGTGGCTACGGTATGTGCCGTACATGCCCAGACGACAGGAATCCCACAATTTATCCTGAACCAGTATTCTGACCTCGGGATAGTCAGCGCCATCTCCGACAACGGAAAATGGGCTATAATAAAGGGTGCTACGGGACAGCAGCAGAAAAACGGCGTGGCACGAATACTGAACATTGAGACCGGCGAAGAGAAGGTGGTCAAGGCTCTCGGAGAGTCGGATGCCGACGCCATAGGAAAATATGTCGTCAACGACATCACCGACGACGGTAACATCGTTGTCGGCGGTGTAGGAAGCACGACAGACGACGGCACGTTCATGGGCAAGCCGGCGTACTATAACGTCTCCGAACAGAAATGGCACGAGGTGAAGCTGCCGTTGAACGTCGTGGCAGCGTCCATAACAAGCGTCACACCGGACGGAAAATGGGCGGTGGGCTTCGGCGAGGACAACGTCATGAACATCTACGACTCCAACTCGCGCGGCATAATGTGGAACATGACGACAGGAGCCGTGCGTAACCTCATCGGCAAGCCTGACATGCCTTCCGACTACAGTGTCATTCAGGAGCGTTTCATGCATGTCAGCGCCGACGGACGTATCATCTCCATATACGGCAACCAGAGTGTCAACCCTACGGCGTTTGTCTTCGACACCACGAGCAAGACAGCCATACGCTTCGGACGTGAGGGTAACAACGCACCTGCGGGCTTCGCCATGATGGAGACGGCTGTAGTGCTCAGCCCTAACGGAAAATACGCCGCTGCGACGGTTAGAAACAACAAGGACGAGATCTTCATCTCTGTCCTCGACATAGAGACAAAGACATACACCAACTACGACGCTACAGAGCAGCACGAATACCTCGCAGGACATATCGACAACGACGGTAACGTATATGCCTCAACACCAGGCGGAACGCCGGTGCGTGAATGGTCGGTACTCTCGAAGGGTGTCTTCTATCCTTTCTCGCTCATCATGCAGCAGCGTTACAACCGCGACTTCTCAAAGACGACGAACTACGACAATACGGGTACCTTATGGACAGGCTCTGCCGACGGCAGCGTGCTCGGCTCGATGGTGTCGCCACAGGGTGAGGGATATATCGTTAAGATGCCAGAGCCTGTCAGCGACGCATGTCAGGGCATAGACCTTCTGCAGGCTTTCACCGCAACACCTCAGGTTGGAGCGGCATTCGGATGGATCAACGAAGTGAAGATACAGTTCTCACAGAGGATAAAGGTGCTCGGAGGCTCTGCGTCAGCGACGCTGAAGGACGGAAGCGGAGCGACGGTGCGCAGCTCTATAGGCTTCAAGGTTTCTGAGACGGACGCAAACACTCTCGTAGTGACATTCCGTGAGACACAGCTGAACAACGGTGTGAACTACACCGTGGAGATACCTGCTGGAACGCTCTGCGTGGCAAGCAACGAGTCACTCATAAACAAGACGATAAGCGTAAGCTATACCGGACGTGAGAGCAAGCCTGTTTACGTCGTGAAGACATTCCCTGAAGACGGAGCGGAACTGACGTTCATAGACAACACTAACCTCTTCGTGGTCTTTGACTTCGACGCTTCGGTGAAGCTGACAGACAAAGCATCCGGAAGACTCGTGGAAATAACAGAGGACGGCGAGAAGACCGTGGCAAGCCTCGCAGCGGCTGTAAAGGACAACCAGGTGGCGTTGCTGCCTACGACGGTGCAGTACCTCTTCCTCGGCGCAAAGTATAAGGCAATCCTCGATGCCGGTTCGGTGACAGACCTCAGCGGCTCCAGCAAGTCGGCAAACGAAGAGTGCGTAGTGAACTACACCGGCGCTTACGAGCGCAAGGTGTCCAGCGAAAGCTCTGTGATATTCAAGGAGGACTTCAACACGTTCTCCAACGCCGTGGCGAACATGATGCGCTATGAGGGCGACCATAACAGTCCTACGGCAGAGATGCAGGCGTTAGGCTTCGACGCCGACAACGAGCCATGGAACTTCACCATACATGATACAGAAACCTCAAAGGACTACTGTGCTACCTCCACATCCATGTATTCGCCTGCGGGACAGAGCGACGACTGGATGTCCACGCCACAGCTGTATATCCCTGACGAGTTCTGCACGCTGACCTTCAAGGCTCAGAAATACCGCGACATGAAGGACGACAAGCTGAATGTCGTAATCTGGGAGTGCGACGAGCGCATCAACTACCTCAACTCTAACGTTATCGACCGCATGAAGGCTGAGGGCGAGATAAAGACGTTCACCCTCTCCATAGGCGAGACAGAGGAAGGCCTTGAGGGAGAATATGAGAACTTCTCCATCGACCTGCCAAAATACAGTGAGAAGAACATATACATCGCTTTCTGGAACAACAACAACAACCAGAGCCTGATATTCCTCGACGACGTCATGGTGACACGCAACATGAAGTACCTCCTGTCCATGACCTCGCCTGAAAGCGTCGTCAACGCAAAGGACATAAAGATTGAGGGCATGGTGCTCATAAACTCTGACACCGACACATACTCTGACGTGAAGCTCACGCTGAAAGACAGCGAAGGCAAGGAGATTGACACATTCTCACTGACAGGACAGTCGCTGAAGAAGAACGATTTCTTCCAGTTCCAGTTCAACAACCCTCTGCCGCTTACCGTCAGCGAGATTACGAACTATACCATCAGCGTGAAACTCGACAACTACGAGAGCTTCGTGTCTGGCATCGTGAAGAACCTCAGCTTCGAACCAGAGAAACGCGTAGTGCTTGAAGAGACAACAGGAACGACGTGTCCGAACTGTCCGAAGGGCATTCTCGCCATCGAGCGACTGGAAGCGAAGTACGGCGAGCGTTTCATACCTGTCTCACTGCACACCTACGACCGCGACCCTTATACGAGCACAGCTCTTGAGACATACTCCTTGGCTCTCGGCCTCGTTGAGGCTCCTTCTGCAATGATCCAGCGCAACGGCATCGCCTCTCTGCCTATGGACGCAGACAGCAACGGCGCATTCATCTTCTCCAACGGCTACAGCCTCTGGCAGGACTTCGTGGATTATGAGATGAGCGTTCCGACATATCTTGAGGTCAGCATACCTTCCGCAAGCCGCAACACCGAAACAGACATGCTGAACATAACGCTGAGGGTGAAGTCGGCACTGAACCTGAAGAACCAGTTCCTCTATGTCTTCCCTGTAGTGCTTGAGGACGGCTTCATAAACTCACAGCTCAACACATACTACGGCGTTGCCGACCCAGCACTCGGAGAGTGGGGCAAAGGCGGAAAATACGGTGTGGCAGAAGCACACAACATCACGCACAACGACGTGGCACGCGACTACTGGGGCGATGTCTATGGTTCTAACGTAGGACTGCCGCAGAAGTATGTTGCCGGCGAGAACTATGACGCGACACTCCAGCTGAGCTATCCGCAGAGCATACTCGACGAGAGCAAGAGCAAGATCGTCTTAATGGTTGTAGACGCTACGACACGTGCCGTTGTCAACGCCATACGTCTGCCGATGAGCAAGATAAACACCGGCATAGAAAACGTCATGAACGACAGCAACGACGTGAACATCAGAGTGAACAACAGCACGGTTACGGCGACAGCGGAAGGCAACGTCTCACTCGAACTCTATAGCGTAAGCGGAAGCCTCTTGGCTAAGGCTGCCGGCAACGGCGCTACAAGCGTTACTGCCAACGGATATAAGGGTGCCGTAGTGGTGAAGGTGAAGACCGCAGAGAAGACCGTGACAGAGAAATTTATCTTCTAAGATACAGAGAATCTTCTAAGATATTACGTGGGTTCTGTTTGTTCCCACCATTACACCACTATCTCCGTATGCCCACGACGAGGGCATACGGAGATAAACAAAAATGTGGGCGACACCCCTGCAAGAAAAAACGATACTGTAGCATTTATTATATTTAAGGTGGGTTCTATTAATTCGCTTTGACAGATTTCCGATTTGTCTCTGAGAGCAGAGTGTCAGTTTTCGAGGGTTTCTGTCCCCCGGGAAACGGGGGAACCGAAGGGGGTATAAAGACCATTGACCGATGCGGGCATCGTGACTGAGATAACTGGCAGTATGCGCCAGAGAGAAACGGAAAGATGACAAAACGTCAACCCATAATTATTAACATTTTAACGGTGGGAATTAATAGAACCCACCTTAACCTAAAACTATCAATTATGAGAGAAAAGTTACTATCTACCACAAGCCCGCTGCGCAAGCTGTGGATGCTTCTGGTCATGATGCTGGCAACTGCATCTTCGTTTGCGCAGTCAAACTGGCCAGAGCTGCCTCTCGGCGTGGTGACAAACGAAGCGAACATCTTCGACTCAACGATTCCTTCAGCTTATCAGTTCACACCGGAGAAGAGCGGCGTGCTGACAATCTGGTCGCAGGATCAAGTCATGCAGGTTTACTCTGCAATGAACGCTGACGGCACTGACGTAAACTACGATACACAAGTCAGCAACTTCGCATATGGCTCATACACTGAACAAGACGTGACATTCAGCAAGAAGACCGTAAGCAATGTCGAGGCAGGAAAGACATACTATGCCGTTTCAGGTAAAGGTTTCTCAAAAACCAATAAGTTCCTCGCTCTTATGGAGGGCGACGTTACGGAGCTGAAGCTTATAGACATAACACAGCCGGAGGGCAAGATGTTCAACATCACCGACGAGCGCGACGGACAGGTAGAGCTGGAGTTCAACCTCCCGGCAACCGCCGACCAGTGGGCTTACCTCAAGGTAGGCAACTATCCTCTTGACCCAGAAAACGGAAAGGTTGAGACACGTCAGGACCCGAACACCGGAAAGCTGGTGTTCAAACTGAAGGACCTCCTCACACAGTGGATGGAGGAAGGACGCTATACTTCTGACGACAACGTCACACTCTCTATCTCAGGTATCTGTGCAAAGAGCAACAGCGACATCAAGTACGGCACAGACGGAAAGATGACTCTGACATGGAAGGCACCTGTAAAGCCTCACATGAATACCAACATCACAGCTCCAAACCCATTCCTCTCCTACTGGCTGCCGGGCGACCAGAAAGGTATCCTCGTCCTTGAGTTCGACTATCCTCTCATGACCAAGGAGAACGGCCAGACAGCAAAGGTTTCCATGAACATGGGTAGCGCAGACATGGGCGACGCATGGCAGGGCGAGCTGCCGGCAGAGAAAATCTCCGTTGACGGAAACAAGCTTTACGTTGACTTCACCGGCATCCGCCGTACATACGAAGACCTCGGCCTCGTAAACAAGTGGACTTCGATAAACATCAAGGTAAACTATATCCTTATGGAGGACGGCACGATGTGCTTCAACCCCAATGCCGGAAACTACGGCTCCGTAGCACTCACATGCACATTCCAGGAATACAAGAGCGACCTCGCTGTAGAGTTCACACCTGCTGACGGCGCTACTCTGACAGACAACTACTTCAAGGTTTATTTCTCTGAGAAGACGGCATACACGTTCAAAGGCGTACGCTACTCTTATCAGGACCTCCAGGACAACAAGTGGCAGGAGGATGTCACAGAGGGTATAACATCTGTTGAAGAGGGCGACAACGGCATAGAGTACACCATACCTGTTCCGGAGAAGGTGAAGAACGGCAAGAACATACGTATCAGCTTCCTCGACGCTCTCGCCAACGACGGCATGGACCATACGTTCAGCATACGCTACAACCCAGGTCCGGAGCTTGTCGGCGACCTGCTCCCTGTCGTGGCTTCCCTCGCCGACAACTCTGTCGTTACCAGCTTCAAAGGCATCACGCTGACGTTCGACGAGAAGGTGAACATCAACAAGCTCGACGGCAATGTGGCGAGATTCTACGACATGAGTGCGAACGGCAAGGAGACACAGGCAGAAATGACTGTCTCTGAAGACGGCAAGACCGTGACATTCAACGCAGACCTCGTAGATACACACCAGTATGAGTTCTATGTAAACTATTTCGCTATCGTCAACGACGAATATATCCAGACAGAGGGTAAGTACGGACGTTACATACCAGGCTATACGCTTAACTTCACCGTAGCAAGCCAGTACAACAACTATGAATTTGCTGCCGACCCAGTGGTAGGTGCTACGGTAAGAGAGCTCAGCGTAATCAGCTGTACCACAAAGCCTGGCGCAGACAGCTATACACAGGCTATCTCAAACAAGCACGACGACGAGAGCTATCAGCATGTTGAGGACGAGAACGGCGTGAAGGTTACTGACTGTACGCTTGAGGACATTCCTGACGGCTTCGCCATAAAGCTCGCAGAACCTATCACAAAGACCGGTACATATACCGTAGTGCTCGGTCCTAACACTTACGTAGCAGGTGAGGGCTTCGGCCAGCAGGCTAACGAGACAGAGGTAAGGATGACATACACTGTCAAAGCTCCTGCACAGCCGGTAATAGAGGTTGTAAGTTCCGACCCAGCAAGCGAGTCAAAGGTAGAGTCTATCAGCGAGATAATCATTGAGTTCAGCGAGAACGTCAATGCTGAGGCTGACACTCAGGTGATGCTTGTAAACAAGGCGAACCACCAAACGTTCTACGGCGAGCTGGCTGTAAGCCCGAAGATGCCTACCAAGGCAATTGTTATGTTCGAAGAGCCTATAACAGCAGAGGGCACATATACTCTCATCCTGCCGGAAGGCATAGTAGGCGACGACGAATGGTATCAGAGCTACGGAGAGACAGGTAAGATAAACGTTCTGACAAACCTCTACTTCACTATCGGTGGTTCAACTCCTGGCGGCGACAATGCGTGGACGACAGACCCTGCTGACGGCAGCACCGTTTCTTCGCTCCATGAAATTCACGTTTGGAACAACACCGTTACTGAAATGGGTTGCGGCGGCGGACAGATCGTTGTCAAGAAGGACGGAGTAGAGCTTGAGAAGATTGCTGACACTTCATGGGGCACTGATATGAACGAGCTCATCATCTCTACTTCTAAGGAGTACACAGAAGATGGTGTTTACACCTTCGAAGTTCCTGAAGGATTCTTCCTCGATGGATTTGGAAATTCACTCCCTGCTGTTACCTTCACATATACAATCAGCAATGGCGGTGGCGATGAGCCAGCTACTTCTGACTGGAGGACAGACCCTGCTGACGGTTCTACCGTAACATCTATCAAGAAAATACATGTTTGGAACTTGACTGTTTCAGAGATGGGAGCCGGTTCTGGCAAGATTACTGTTAAGAGAGACGGTGTAGATCTTGAGAAGATTGCTGACACTTCATGGGGCACTGATATGAACGAGCTCATCATCTCTACTTCTAAGGAGTACACAGAAGATGGTGTTTACACATTCGAAGTTCCTGAAGGATTCTTCCTCGATGGATCTGGAAATTCACTCCCTGCAGTTACCTTCACATATATCATCAGCACGGGTACAGGCATCGACGGCATTGCTGCCGACGCAGAGAACGCCAAGGTTTACTCTGTTGACGGTATCGCTGTCAAGAACGCTGACCGCCGTGGCCTCTACATCATCAACGGCAAGAAGGTCGTTACAAAGAAGTAAGACGCGGATATCGTAGGATTGAGAACATGCTACAGAATAATCCTATATATCAACAGCCGGAAGAATAGCTTCCCAAAGACATCACGAAGCTGTTCTACTCCGAAAAAAAGAAATAGGGTGTGTCACTGAACAAACGGTGGCACACCCTTTTATAGTACCATACGTCTCCTTATGCATCAATAAATGGACGACAGTCTTCTGGCTTGGCATAATAACACCACTACAGAACCAGAAGTATTACATAAATAATGTTAAAGCTTGATGATTTGGTGCTTTAAGGACATGCAAAACAATTCTTTTTCGTATCTTTGCAGGAGAAAATCTTTTACACCTGTACGGGTTATATCTTTTACACCTAATTATCAACCATCCTGATTTCTACCTAATTACCCTATTATTCAAAAACCATGAACAAGACACTTTCTTTACTAACCCTGACAGTCATACTGCTTCTGTCGTGCAACGAGGCACCGAAGAGATACCGCATAGGAGTGTCACAGTGCAGCGAAGACATCTGGAGGCACAAGCAGAACAAGGAGCTGGTAATAGGCAGTTATATCACCGACAATGTTGACCTGGAGTTTCTCTCTGCCGGCGACAACGACCGTAAACAGATAGAGCAGATACGTTATCTTACAGACAAGAACGTTGACCTCATCATCGTTGCGCCCAATTCCGCCGAGCCTCTCGCTCCTGTTCTTGACGAGGCGTATGACAAAGGCATTCCGATCATCTTCTTCGACCGTAAGACGAACAGCGGGAAATATACGGCATACGTGGGGGCGGACAACTACAATGTTGGACGCACCATGGGAGAGTTGATAGGCAACGACATGGGCGGGGAAGGTGTCCTCGTGGAGATAACAGGCCTGAAAGGTTCCTCGTCAGCCATGGAGCGTCACCGCGGCTTCACCGACGCTATGAATAACTTCCCCGGCATAAAGGTAATTTCGTCAACCCTCGGCGACTGGACAGAGAAAAGCGGTGAGCGTGCCATGACAGAAGTGCTCGAAAAATACTCCGGACCTATTGACTGCCTCTTCGGGCATAACGATCGCCTCGCCATGGGAGCACGCCGCATAGCCCAGCGTCATGGGCGTAACGACATAGTGTATTACGGCGTTGACGCCTTGCCGACACCGGGAGGGGGCATAGAACTGGTGCAGCAGGGAGTGCTGAAAGCGTCTTACGACTATCCTACCCAGGGTGTCGAGGTCATGCGTCTTGCCATGAAGATACTCCGCGGAGAGAAGGTTAAGAAGACCCACATGCTGGAGTCGACGATTGTCGACAAAGGCAACGCCGAGCGTCTCCTTATGCAATATCGCGAACAGCAACGTGTTGCGGGAGACATAGAGAGCCTCTACGGCAAGCTCGACACTTATTTCTCTCAGGTGAACATTCAGCAGAAGGTCATTATCTTCTGCATAATAGTGATTGTGCTGGTGATTTTCCTCACCGTATATACATACCGTTCGTATGTTGCGAAGATACGCCTGAACATAGAGCTGAAGCAACGTAACGAAGAGTTGCAGAACCTCTACCGCCAACTGGAGGACATGGCAGATTCCCGCCTCGTCTTCTTCACAAACGTGGGGCATAAGCTGCGTACTCCGCTGACACTTATCTCAGGTCCGGTAGAGAAGCTCGCCAACGACAAGACAATACGCGGAGAGGCGAAAAGCCTTGTGGACATCATGCAGAGGAACATGGCGACGCTGACGAAGCTCGTCGACGAGATCCTCGACTTCCGGAAAATCGGGACGGAAGAGATAGCACGTATTGACGACGGTGCGACAGCCGACAACATAGCCGAGGAGAACGCCATGGAGGAGTCACGAGGTGAAGGCGTGGAGCATCATGACAGCGAGAAACCTGTCGTACTCGTCGTTGACGACAACGCAGACGTACAGCGGCTCTTGAAGGCATGTCTGAAAGAGAAATATAACGTCGTACTCGCCGTAAACGGCAAGGAAGGCTTGGAGACGGCACGGAAGGTTGTGCCCGACCTCATCGTCAGCGATGTCATGATGCCTGTAATGGACGGTCTTGAGATGTGTCGTGAGGTGAAGGGCGATGCGGTGACAAGCCATATCCCCGTACTCATGCTTACGGCGAGGGCTCTCGAAGAGCATCGCATGGAGGGCTACGCCCACGGTGCTGACGCATATATCACAAAGCCTTTTACGGAGTCTCTGCTGCAGATACGTATAGAGAACCTCCTGACGTCACGCCAGACGTTGCGTAAGGCATTCTCCTCACATGTTGCTGCCGTGACACCGAAGGAAGGGGAGGAGACGAAAGGGAGACAGGAGAAAGCATTGAAAGAGGTGGCACGCCCAGAAGACAACATACAGTGTGAGACGTTTATAACACGTCTGCGCGAGATTATTCAGTCGAACATCTCCGACTCTGACTTCTCGGTGGAGAAAATCGGCGAGACATTATGTATGAGCCGTGTGCAGCTGTACCGTAAGACGAAGAGCATGACGGGGGCTTCGCCCGTAGAGCTGATACGTAAGGCGAGAATGGAGAAGGGCCGCTTCCTTCTTGAGAATACTGACAAGACCATTTCTGAGGTGGCTTACGAGGTAGGCTTCAGCGCACCGTCGTATTTCACCAAATGTTTTAAGGATGAATATGGCGTGAGCCCGGCGGAGTTTAGGGCTTAGAGAATTTAGCTTAGGGCTTAGAGAATTTAGCTTAGAGAAATTTTTCTTAGGGCATAAAAATTTTTTTCTTAAGGCATAGAAAAATATTTTTTAGGGCATAAAAAAATATTTTTTAGGGCATAGAGAAATTTAGCTTAGAGTTTAGAGAAATTTAGCTTAGAGCTTTGAGAATTTTTAGCATAGAGAAATAGTCAAAATGTTGGAGACACCACGGTTGGCTCGAATAGTGAAAGTCTGCGATGATATGCTTCAGCGCAGACTTTTTTTTACCAATACAGTTGGTAGTTCTGGCTGTTTTTTCTATGGTGAAGTGTTTGGACATATTTTTCAACGCCTGAGCAGCGAAAAATGTATATTTTCATAGAAAAAATGTTTCACTGAACGATTTTTTCATACTGGCGCATCAAATATTATATATATGTATGATATTTCATATTAACTTTGCACTTGAAAATCAGAGACGGGTACCATTCTCCTGAGACGCTTCGCTCCTCAGACGAATGACAAACCCTATTTTCTGCGTGCGAAGAAGCACTTGCAAATCAGAGACGGGCACCATTCTCCCGAGACGCTTCGCTCCTCAGACGAATGACATACTTGATTGATTCAATTACATTAGATAAGGATTGTATTTTCACCGTATGTGATATACGGACGTTAGTTAGGTTTTACAATTATTGGAACCCAAAAGAATTAGGGTTAATATTTTGGGTAAGCATTCTTCGATAGGTAAAAGTATTTTTCAGGTAGAGATTGTTTTTTAGGATAATTCAGAAAGACACCTGACAACGGCAGGGACTTTTTCAAGGCCCTTCCTTGTCATTCTTTAAAAGCAAAAACACTAATAACTAAATAAATTAACCGAATGAGACATTTAAAACGTTTATTTGCAAGTGCGCTGATGATTATGGCATGTAACATAATCTGTGCGCAGATTGAGGTAAGTGGTACGGTGGTTGACCCTTCTGGCGAGGCAATCATCGGAGCATCAATCTTAGAGAAGGGTACGTCAAACGGAACAATCACCGACTTGGACGGCAACTTCAAGTTAAAGGTTGGCAAGAGCGCAACCATTGTAGTAAGCTATATCGGCTTCCTCTCACAAGAGCTTCCCGCCGGACAGAACATTAAGATTGTCCTGAAAGAAGACGCTATGAGTCTCGACGAGGTTGTCGTAACAGGTTATACCACCCAAAAGAAAGCCGACCTGACAGGTGCCGTCTCTGTAGTGAGCGTTGACGAGCTGCAGAAGCAGAACGAGAACAACCCCATCAAGGCTCTACAAGGACGCGTGCCAGGCATGAATATCTCTGCCGACGGCACACCCTCAGGTGCTGCCACTGTGCGCATACGTGGTATCGGAACTCTTAACAACAACGACCCTCTTTATATTATCGACGGAGTGCCTACAAAGTCGGGTATGCATGAGCTTAACGGCAATGACATCGAGTCGATACAGGTGTTGAAGGATGCCGCTTCGGCAAGCATCTACGGTTCGCGTGCCGCCAATGGTGTCATTATCATTACTACAAAGAAAGGCAAGGACGGCAAGGTGAAGGTTGACTTCGATGCCAGCATAGCAGCCTCGTTCTACGCCAACAAGCTGGAAGTGTTGAATGCAGAACAGTGGGGACAGGCTTATTGGCAAGCTAACGTCAACGACGGTCTTAACCCTAACAACAACAATCTTGGCTACCATTTCGATTGGGGATATGACGCACAGGGTAATCCGCAATTATACAATGTTACTATGCAGAAATATCTTGACGACGGCAATACCGTTCCTTCCGCCGACACCGACTGGGTGAAGGAGACAACACGCACGGGTGTTATCCAAAACTACAATGTCAGCGTAAGCAACGGCAGCGAGAAGGGTTCAAGCTATCTCTCGCTGGGATATTACAAGAATCTCGGTATTATCAAGAACTCTGACTTCGAGCGTCTCTCGGCACGTATCAACAGCGACTACAAGCTCATCGGCAACGCCCTCACCATAGGCGAGCATTTTACGCTGAACCGCACTTCGGAAGTTAGCGCACCGGGCGGATTCCTTGAAAATGTACTTCAGTTCAATCCTTCGTTCCCCGTATATAATACAAAGGGCGAATACGCCAACCTTACTGGTGGCTATGCTGACCGTGAGAACCCTCTCGGTCGCTTGGAGCGCAACAAGGACAACCGATACACCTACTGGCGTGCCTTCGGCGACGTATATCTCAACCTCGCCCTCTTCAAAGGCTTTAACATCCGCACCACTGCCGGTATTGACTATGCTCAGAAGCAGCAGCGTATCTTCACTATGCCAATATCAAACGGCAACGTGGCAAACCCAGAGAACGCCGTAGAGGCAAAGCAGGAGCACTGGATGAAATGGATGTGGAATGCCGTGGCAACCTATAATATGGAGATTGGCAAGCACCGTGCTGACTATATGGTCGGTGTGGAGGTCAACAGACAGGATGACGTATGGTTCTCTGGCAAGCGTTATGACTATGAGACGCTCAACACCGACTATATGTGGCCTGATGCCGGTACAGGAGTGGAGAAGGCATACGGTTCAGGCAGTGGCTATTCGCTCATCTCTTTCTTCGGCAAGGCAAACTATACGTACGCCGACAAATATCTGGCATCGTTGACAATACGCCGCGACGGTTCGAGCCGTTTCGGTAAGAACAATAAATACGGCACATTCCCTTCCGTAAGTTTGGGATGGCGTGTGACACAAGAGGATTTCATGAAGAATACAAGCTCATGGCTCTATGACCTTAAGCTACGTGCGTCATGGGGACAGACAGGTAATCAGGAAATATCCAACACTGCCCGTTACACACTTTACCAAGCTGTCTATGGCGACTCAAACTTCGGTGGCAACAGCTTCGGTACGTCCTATGACATAGCAGGCACCAATGGTGGACAGATCCTACAGTCGGGCTTCAAACGCGCACAGATAGGCAACGACGACATCAAGTGGGAGACCACCACACAGACAAACATCGGCGTTGACTTCTCGTTCTTCAACAACACCCTTTATGGTAGCTTCGACTACTATAATAAGAAGACGAAGGACATTCTTCTCTATATGGCAGGAATAGCTGCTATGGGCGAGGGCAGTTCAATGTGGATTAATGCTGGCGAGATGAAGAACAACGGCGTTGAGCTGAACCTCGGCTACCGCAACAGCATAGGTGATTTCTGCTACGATATAACGGCCAACGTCGGCACCTATCGCAACGAGATAACCAAACTGCCAGAGACGGTGGCTGCCAACGGCGACTTCGGTGGCAACGGCGTGAAGAGCGTCATAGGTCATCCCATGGGCGCACAGGTAGGATATGTCTTCGACGGCATCTTCAAGAGTCAGGAAGAGGTTGACAACCACGCCACGCAACCAGGTGCCGGTGTAGGCAGGATGCGCTTTAAGGACCTCAACGGCGACGGTATGATAACAGAGGCTGACCAAGATTGGATTTACTCTCCCGTTCCCGACTTCAGCTATGGCTTCAACATCTATCTGCAATATAAGAACTGGGACCTGACAATGTTCTGGCAGGGAGTGCAGGGAGTTGACGTCATCTCCGACCTGAAAAAGGAAACCGACCTCTGGGCGGGTGTCAACGTGGCAAACCTCAACAAGGGACAGCGTCTCCTCAACGCATGGTCGCCGACAAACCCCGACTCAACCATTCCCGCCTTGTCAACATATAACAACAACAACGAGACACGCGTGTCAAGTTATTATGTTGAGAACGGCTCGTTCCTCAAGCTACGCAACATACAGATTGGCTACAATGTTCCAAAGACGATTGCTAACAAGCTATATATGGAACGCCTGCGCTTCTATCTTTCTGCACAGAACCTGCTGACCATCAAGAGCAGCAACTTCACAGGTGTAGATCCTGAGAATGCAAACTTCGGCTACCCAATCCCAGTGAACGTCACATTCGGTCTTAACGTAACATTCTAAATACATATATATATGAAAAAGATTTTCAACTACATATTGGCTGCCACTTTTGGCTTGATGGCAACCAGCTGCTCTGATTTCCTCGACGAGCAGGTACCACAGGGAACACTTGACGAAAACCAGGTGAAGGACCCCTCGTTGGTGGAGAGTACGATAATATCGGCCTACGCCGGATTCACTCAGAGTGAGGACATCAACGGTTCGTTCTCAATGTGGAACTATGACGTGCGCTCAGACGATGCCTATAAGGGAGGCAGCTCCGTGAACGACGGAGACGTGTTCCACCAGCTTGAGGTGCAGAAGGGAGTGCTGACTACCAACTGGAACATCAGCGACATGTGGAACCGTCTGTACATAACGATATCACGCATAAATTCCGCCATCAGCGTTCTTGAGAAGTGCGACGACAGCTATGCCCTCAAGAATCAGCGCATGGCAGAGATGAAGTTCCTGCGTGCCTACAGCCACTTCCTTTTGAAGCGTCTCTACAAGAACATACCGTTTATCATGAACGCAAACCTGCAATACGAGGAATATAACACACTCTCAAACACCGAATACACCAACGACGAGGCATGGGGAGTGATAGCCAAGGAACTGGAGGAGGCTTATGAAGTGCTGCCGGTGAAGCAGACGGAGAAGGGCCGCCCCACAAAGGCAGCTTGTGCAGCATTCCTCGCCAAGGTTTATCTTTACAAGGCTTATCGCCAGGACGATGCAAAGAGCCATAAGGTGACAAGCATCAACACCGACGACCTTGACAAGGTCATCAAATATACCGACCCCGCAATATATGCTGCCGGAGGATATGCTCTTGAGGCGGACATACACAACAACTTCCGTCCTGAGGAGCAGTATGAGAATGGATGTGAGTCGATATGGGCGATACAATACTCTCGCAACGACGGCTCGACATACGGCAACCTCAACTGGTCGAACGGACTTATTTGTCCGAATATAGCAGATGTGACCGACGGTGGATGCGACTTCTACAAGCCTTCGCAGAACCTTGTCAACGCTTTCCGCACCGACGACAGCGGCCTGCCTCTCATCGACAGCTTCAACCAGAAGGACTACGACATGGCGACCGACAATGCCGACCCGCGCCTTTTCCTCACTGTGGGAATGACAGGACTGCCATATATGTTCAATCAGAACTATATCATGGATCGCACATCAAACTGGAGCCGTTCGGGCGGACTCTATGGCTACTACGTCACATTGAAGCAGAATGTCGATCCAGCGCTCATAGGGCAGTATCTCATAAAAGGGTCGTTCTGGGCAACCAGCATGAACCGCATCGTGTTCCGCTATGCCGACGTATTGCTGGAGCGTGCTGAGGCTTTCGCACAGCTTGGAAAGAGTGCCGAGGCCATAGCTCTCGTCAACCAGATACGCTCTCGTGCGGCAGGCAGTACGCAGATGATAAGTAACTATCCCTCTAAGTATGGCGTGAAGTTCTATTGCAAGAACTACACGGGTTCTTACGACAAGGAGCAGGCGATAAAGATTGTGAAGATGGAACGCCGACTGGAACTCGCCATGGAGTCGGAGCGTTTCTTCGACCTCGTGAGATGGGGCGAGGCAGCTCAGACCCTCAACAGCTATTATGCGGCAGAGAAGACAAAATGCACCGTATATGGCGAGGCTGAGTTCACCGCCGACAAGGGCGAATACCTGCCTATTCCTTTTGCTCAGGTGGCTGCCTCTAACGGATATTACACTCAGAATATTGGTAACTGGTAAAAACGAAACAAGAATATTATGAAGACAAGAATAAACAATATCATATCAGCAACATTCGTCGCACTGCTGATGATGTGTGTGGCTGCCTGTTCAGACGATAATGTCAGCGACCTGCAACTTTCGGGCGACTGCACCATAGAGGCTTTGACTCTCGACGATTATGAGGGCAAGGTGGATATATACTCACGTACCGTAACCGTAAACTTGCCTGAGACATACGACACAAGGGCAATGACAGTGACCGAACTGCGACTGTCGGAAGGTGCTGCGGCTGATGTCCTGAAAGGACAGACAATCAATATGGAGGGGGCACAGAATATTCATGTGACCAACGGCGATGTATTCCTTGACTGGAAGCTCGTGGCAAAGCGCGATGAGGCAAAGATCTACTCGTTTGTAGTAAATGAGGTGTATAACGGCATCATCGACCAGGATGCCAAGACCATCACCGTATATGTTCCCGGTGGAGTGGATATCACGGCTCTCGTGCCTGACATTGAGTTTAGTGAAGGTGCCGTATGTCAGCCTCTTAGTGGCGTTGTGCAGGACTTTACAACGCCTGTTGTCTATACCGTGACAAACGGTACTGCCCAGGCACAATATACGGTGAATGTCTTCTCCATAGACAAGCCGAAGGCTGTGTTTATAGGCAATGCTCCAACCATGAACGATCTCGATCCCGAAGCAAAAGAGGCATGCTCATGGATGCTGGCAAACATAGAGAAGTCGCTCTACGCTTCATTTGCCGACATACAGATGGAGGCGGTGGACCTCTCAGAGTGCAAGGTGATATGGTGGCATTTCCACTACGACGGTGGCGTTGACGGTCACGACCAGTTTGTGACAAAGGCTCCATACGCCATTGACGCCAAGAACCAGCTGCGCACGTATCATGAAAACGGAGGTGCTTTCTTCCTTACACGTTATGCCACGAACCTCCCATCTTTCATTGGCGTCACCGGTGATGACGAATGGACGACTCCAAACAACTGTTGGGGACAGAATGAGGCTGATGCCGAACTCTGCGGAGGACCTTGGGACTTCAAGATGTACAACGGTCAGACAGGACATCCTCTTTGGCAAGGCCTTGTGACAGGCGATGACCCTAATGCGGTTTACACCACGGATGCCGGCTACCATATCACAAACTCCACGGCACAATATCATATCGGCACCGACTGGGGAGGATATGACAACCACGCTGCTTGGGAGGCTCGCACAGGTGGTAAGATCCTCGGCGTAGGCGGCGACGGAGCCGTAGTGGCATGGGAATATCCTGCACACGACGGAAAGGGCGGTATCATCTGTATCGGTTCTGGATGTTACGACTGGTATTCCTACACATTCGAGGCTGGTTATACTGAGAAGTTCCACAAGAATGTATCTATCATCACTCAGAATGCGTTCAGCTACCTCACAAAGTAATTACCTTTTTAAACATATATTTATGAAACCAATGATATTTTCCACAATAATGCTTGCTGCACTTACCATGACGGCATGCAGCGACGACAGTTTTGCAGGCGACCCGGCAAAGGACTGGTCGGCAACAACCGAATGTTTCACTCCAACAGAGGAGAGTGGCTACAGCACCTACTGGAAGCCTGCCATTGGCAGGGTGGGCGACCCGATGCCTTTCTACGACAAGAAGGCGGGCGATTTCAAGGTGCTCTATCTCCAGGAGTTCGACAACAACGATGCATGGTGCTATCATCCAATATATGGCGTATCGACAAAAGACGGAGCGAACTATCAAGGACTTGGGGAAATTCTCGCCACAGGAAAGTCGAAGGATGAGCTTGATGCTGCCTTGGGTACAGGTTGCGCTGTATATAACGAAAATGACGGGTTGTATTACATCTACTATACAGGTCATACCACGCGCGAGGTTGTGATGCGTGCCACATCGCCCGACTTCAAGACATGGACAAAGGACAAGGCTTGGATGCTGTGTGGTACGGACAACGGTTACTCTGATGTTGACTTCCGCGACCCGCAGGTGTTCCAGGATGACAACGGACTTTGGCACATGATCATTGCAAGCAACCTGAAGTTTGCAGAATATACATCGGAGAACCTGCGCGACTGGAGCTACGACGGTCAGTTCTCGTGCATGATTTGGGACCGCATGCTGGAGTGTCCCGACATCTTCAAGATGGGCGACTGGTGGTATATGGTGTATAGTGAGGCATACCGCAGCGACTGGAGCCGTAAGGTGAAATATATGATGGCTCGCTCTCTTGATGAACTGAAGAAGTGTTTCAACGAAGGTCCGAAATGGCCTGCCGACGACAAGGAGGGAGTGCTTGACACACGCGCCTTCTATGCAGGAAAGACAGCCTCCAACGGCACCGACCGCTTCATCTGGGGATGGACTCCCTATCGCACCGGCACCACCATACACGACAAGAATATTGCCGTGGGTGCAGAAGGTGAGCCAAACTGGTCGGGTGCTCTTGTGTGTCACAAACTCATACAACACGCCGACGGCACTCTCTCTGTTGGTGAGGTGCCGGCAATGGCTGACAAATATGGCAAGCAGACGGAGGCAAAGGTAATGGAATCGGAGAACTACGCTTCGGGTTCTATAAACGGCAACGGATATGTCCTTTTCAGCCGTCTTGGCTATCATAACCACATCTCCTTTGTGGTGACGGCTGGAGAGGCAGACAAGTGGGGCGTTTCGTTTGTGCGTGGCACAGACGCTACAAAATATTATTCTCTCGTAGTCAATCCGGAATGGGCGAACGGCCGACGTAAAGTCAATTTCGAGCAGGAAGGCGCAGAAGGCAAGGGATTCATTGTCGGTGCCGATGGCTATATCTTCCCACGTCCTGCTGACAATACATACCAAGTTGACATCTATACCGACAACTCTGTCGTGGTGATGTACATTAACGGCGAGTATGGCACTACGCAGCGCATCTATGGCTTGCAGAAAAACTGCTGGTCGGTGAACAGCTACGGTGGCAATGTAACTGTCAGTGATGTCAAGGTAAGCAGTTATTAATAGAAAACATTCTCCCTTTTCAATGAGGGAGATGTTTTAAACAAATATTGAAAATATGAATGGATTAATAAAAAGAACTGGTGTTGCTGCAACGATGTTTTGGGCTTTCTTGCTCTTTGACAGTTCCTCGCTCGAGGCCCAGACATTCACCTCGCAAGCTTTAGAGCAAACCATCGTCACTCCTGCGCAAGAGGGAAGATATTTATGGTTGCCTATACAGGACTCTGCCCCAGAAGGCAAACTTCAGGTCGTAGTGTCAAATGTGGCACAAATGGAGCAAAACGTACGCTTCGCCCGTGAGAAGGTCGATTACTATGTGGCTCTCGACATACAGCCGTGGCTTTGCGAAAAGGGATTGTCTGTTGTCATTCAGAATGTACCAAAGGGTTCTGTTTGTTTTAGCAATATCAAGCAGAATAATGACGAACAGTATATGCTTATCTCTGAGAAATACAGACCTTCATACCATCATACTCCCGAACGTGGATGGATGAACGACCCCAACGGGTTGTTCTATAAGGATGGGGTTTGGCATCTCTATTACCAGCATAATCCGTATGGCTCCATGTGGGGCAATATGCATTGGGCGCATAGCACTTCGACAGATTTGGTTCATTGGCAGCAACAGCCGATTGCCCTTGCTCCTGACGCATGGGGAACAATGTTCAGTGGCTCGTGTGTAGTTGACCATGATAATTCTGCCGGCTTTGGCAAGGATGCTATTATATCCATGTACACGTCAAGCCGTCCAACTCCCTTTGGAGGTGACGTACAGGCTCAGTGTATCGCCTATTCCAATGACGGAGGCAAGACTTTTACAAAGTATGTCGGCAACCCTGTCGTGACCGATGAAAAGAAGGATTTCCGCGACCCTCACGTCTTCTGGAATGCTGAGGCTGGATTCTGGAATATGATTCTCGCTGCCGGTCAGGAGATGCAGATATATTCTTCTGCTAATCTGAAGGATTGGAAGTATGAGAGCTCTTTCGGACACGAATACGGCAATCACGGTGGTGTATGGGAGTGTCCCGACCTGATGAAGATGAAGGTGAAGGGAACTGACAAGGAGAAGTGGATGCTCATCTGCAACATCAACCCCGGCGGTCCCTTCGGCGGTTCTGCCACTCAGTATTTCATCGGACAGTTTGACGGACACAAGTTCACCTGCGAGGACGAGCCCAGCGAGACCAAGTGGATGGACTACGGCAAGGACCACTATGCCACCGTCACCTTCGACAACGCTCCCGAAGGCCGTCACTGTGCTATTGCATGGATGAGCAACTGGCAGTATGCCAACCAGGTTCCCACCAAGCAGTTCCGCTCGGCAAACTCCATCGTGCGCGACCTCGGACTCTTCGAATACAAGGGCGAGACATATTGCAGCGTGCTGCCTGCCAAGGAGATGGATGCCGTACGTGGTGCCAAGATAAATGCTCCCACTGAGGCTTGCGAGATAGTTGTTGACCTCAAGGGCGACGCACAGATTACCTTGCGCAATGCCAAGGGCGAGAGGGTGGTGATGACCTACGACGACACAGAGGAGACCTTCGACATGGACCGTCGCCGCAGTGGCAATGTGTCATTCAGCGATGCCTTCCCCGTGGCAACATCTTCTCCCACCTATGGCAAGATTCGCCAAATGAGGATATTCGTTGACCGTTGCAGCATCGAGGCATTCGATTCAGATGGCAAAATGGTTATGACAAACCTTGTGTTCCCTACCGAACCTTATGACAAAATCATCGTTAAAGGCAAGGCGAAAGCAAAGATATATTCGTTGAAGAAATAATATCCCCCACATAAAATAATACCTCTCAGCCGGAATGGCTGAAGGACAATCATCACACCGAAAACAAAAACCTAATCATGAACGATATAAAGAAAATATCCCTTGTTTCAGTAATGCTGTGCTTCTTCGCCATGGGCTTCGTTGACCTCGTGGGCATAGCGTCAAACTTCGTGAAGGCGGACCTGCAGTTGAGCGACTCCGTTGCCAATGTGCTGCCTTCGCTGGTTTTCTTCTGGTTCTTGATATTCTCCGTGCCTACGGGAATGCTCATGAACAAGATCGGACGTAAGAGGACGGTGCTCCTCTCGCTGCTCGTCACCGTGGTGTCTCTCGTCCTGCCGATATTCGGCAGCAGCTTCTATCTGATGCTTCTCTCGTTCTCCCTCCTCGGCATTGGCAATGCCTTGATGCAGACATCGCTGAACCCCCTCGTCTCGTCGGTCATAAAGGGCGGCAACCTCGCCTCGACACTGACATTCGGACAGTTCGTAAAAGCCATAGCGTCATTCATGGCACCGTATATCGCAATGTGGGGAGCAATGTCAGCAATACCGACCTTCGGGCTCGGATGGAGGGTGCTGTTCCCGATATATATGGTTATAGGAGTGCTGACCTCGCTTCTGCTCGCCTCCGCTCCTATTGAAGAGGAGCGGACGGAGGACAGACAGTCGTCGGTGGTCGACTGCGTAAAGTTGCTCTCACGTCCTATGGTGCTCCTCTCGTTCGTCGGCATCATGTGTCATGTGGGAATAGACGTGGGCACGAACACTACAGCGCCGAAGATTCTCATGGAACGTCTCGGCATGTCGCTCAACGACGCAGCAACAGCCACATCGCTGTATTTCATCTTCCGCACCTTGGGGTCGCTGACGGGTTCGTTCTTCCTGAGAGTGGTAAGCGGAAAGACGTTCTTCCTCATCAGCGTGGTGATGATGGCACTCGCCATGGTGGGCATGGTGTTCGGAACGACAGAGGCTGTGCTCTATACGTCTGTCGCCCTGGTGGGCTATGGCAACTCGAACATCTTCCCTCTCATCTTCGCACAGGCTTTGCTCTCTGACAAGGGAAAGCAGAACGAGATAAGCGGTCTGATGATCATGGGCCTCTTCGGAGGTACGGTGTTTCCGCTCATCATGGGTCTCGCCAGCGATGCGGCAGGACAGGCAGGAGCGGTGGTTGTCATGGCAATAGGAGTGGCGTATCTCTTCACATATATTCCGAGAATTAAAAAATAAGCCGATGACAGAACCTCACGGCGGAAAGATTTTTTGAGTGAAAAGGAAACAAGAAAACAAAATATTTCTATTATGAATGAGAATAAGATTATTGTAGGCCTCGGAGAGGCTCTTTGGGACTGTCTCCCGGAAGGCAGAAAGATTGGTGGCGCACCGGCGAACTTCGCCTACCATGCTTCACAGTTCGGATATGAGGCGTATGCCGTCAGTGCGGTAGGCAAGGACGCTCTCGGCGACGAGACCATCGAGGCGCTGAAGGTTAACGGGCTGAATATCGTGATGCCGCGTGTTGATTACCCTACGGGGCAGGTTCAGGTGACCCTCGACGAGGACGGCGTAGCTACGTATGACATCAAGGAGGGTTCGGCATGGGACAATATCCCCTTTACGGCGGAGATTGAGGCGGTGGCAAAGCAGTGCAAGGCGGTGTGCTTCGGCTCGCTGGCACAGCGCAACGAGGTGTCACGCCAGACGATATACCGTTTCCTTGACGCCACGCCGAAGGACTCTCTGCGCATCTTCGACATAAACCTGCGTCAGAATTTCTACAGCAAGGAGGTCATACAGGAGTCACTGAAGCGAAGCAATGTCCTCAAAATCAATGACGAGGAGCTGGTAATCATAGGACGTATGTTCGGCTATCCCGGTCTTGACATAGAGAACAAGTGCTGGCTCATCCTCGGCAAGTACAACCTCGACATGCTCATACTTACCTGTGGCGTGAACGGCAGCTACGTCTTCTCTAAGGGTGCCATGTCATATCTTGAGACACCGAAGGTCGAGGTGGCTGACACCGTAGGTGCCGGCGATTCCTTCACAGGCTCTTTCGTTGCCTCTATCCTCTCCGGCAAACCCATGGCCGAGGCTCACCGCATAGGTGTCAACGTCAGCGCATTCGTATGCACACAAAACGGTGCAATGCCTGTAATACCTGAGGAACTGAAGAGATAGAGGGTCAGAGGACAGGTCTTTGAACCATTCAGCCAAACAGAAAATGGTTCAACGTCCTGTCCCCTGACCCTTGTTCGTCACCAAAAACATATAGTGTTTTCATACCTTATATTTTCTTTGATGCCCTTTCACGCTGTTTAAGTCTCAAATCTTGCAGTCCGCGACCTATTTCGTCCTTCTTTGCAAGCAGAAGAATGTCGTCATCCAGTTGCAGTGCATACAACACCCGTAGGTAA